>JAIPEL010000171.1 GCA_021737185.1 Desulfobacterales bacterium
AGGGACGCGCTCTGTCGCGTCCGTGTTGCCAGCAATGACCCAATACCGGCCACGACGGAGCGTGGCCCTCCAACCGCCAAAACCCAAGGCCGAGACAGGTCGGTTTTTGCCGCCGGCTTCGATCGAAGTTTCACATAAGAAAACGGAGGATTTTTGCTCTTCCAACCATGTTCTGTTTTGCTTTTGCTGTCCTCTGTCGTCTGTCGTCTGTCGTCTTTTTCTGACATCCGACTTCCGACATCCGACATCTGACCTCTGGTCCTTTGCCGACATCTGACATCCGACATCTGACATCTGACATCTGATTTTTCCTGACATCCGACATCCGATCTCTGACATCTGTGTTTTTGCTGACAACCTCCTGCCCGGCGCAGTTGCTGTTTAACGAAGCCGGGTTCTCTGGTTTTCCTCCGGCTTCTATCCCTTATCCGCCCGTAGTCTATTTCAAATTCTAAATTCTAATTTCTAATTTCTAATTTCTACCGAAGCTTCCCGGCCTCCCCGCTCTTGTCGCCCCATGCCCTATGCGCCATGCCCTATGCCCCATGCGAATCGCCCTCTTCCCCCTCCAACGCCTCGAAGCCGGACACGATGTCCAGAAGCTCTGCGGTGATGCTCATCTGCCGCTGCTGGTGATACCGGTTGTTCAGTTCGCCGAGCCGATCGCGGATATTTCGCTCCGCTCCCTGCATGGAGGCAAGCCGGCTGGCGTTTTCGCTGGCCAGCGACTCGGCAAAAGCCCGGAACAGGGCGGCAAACAGGTACTGTTGGATCAACTCCGAAAAAAGGACCGCCCGGTCCATGGTAAAAAGGGGGAGCATCCGCGTCGGCCATGGATCTTTTTTCAACTCCTGGAGCCAGCTGCGATCCACCGGAAGCAGCCGTTGGGTCATGGGCCGGTACGATGCGCCGTCGGCCGGCCTGGCGTGAAACAGGTAGATCGTATCGATGCGGTGAGCATCGTTCCACTCTTCGATCTTGAAAAGAATCTCTTCCACCTTATCCGTGATGGCCTCCACCGAACCGGGCATGGAAAACGATGCGGCCACTTTCTGTCCTTGTGCATGAAGCCTGGCTGTAGCGCGATAGCCCGCCGCCGCCAGCAGAAGGTTGTCGGGTTCGACCCCGAGTCGATCCACCAGCGCCATGGCTTCTGAAACCACCTGGTCGTTGAGCTGGCCGCACATGCCCTGATCCGATCCGAACACCACACACCCGATCCGGTCTTTTCCCGCCGAATCCCGTTCACGGATAAAAAGGCCGGGTCCGGACCTGAGGACGATGCGAAGGGCCATTTTGATGGTGTCGTTGAAATCCTCGAGAGACTCCACCGCCTGCTGGAACTGCCGGATCTTGACGGCCGCAAGAGACTTCATGGTCTTGACCACCGACTGCAGATCTTCGGTGCTCTGAATCCGTCTTTTGAGTTCTTCGATGGTTTCCAACGGCCTGGTTCCTTGGTAGTAAGTACGGGCGAATTTCCATTCAACATACGAGGCACTGAGGCCGCAGCGTATGGACGGAGTTGATTTTAAAGGTTTTTTCTGCGCTCTCTGCGTCTTATGTGAAACTATGCCAAAATGGCATAGTTTCATTCTTGATCAAATCCCGTTCGCGAATGGGAGTGCACCAGCGATTTTATTTTACCGCCGATTCGGCGGTCTCCCCGATGGCCTCCAGGTCTTCGTCGGAAAGCGATTCCCCTCCTCGGATTCGTTTGCACACCTCGGGCAGGCGGTCGGTAACCGCCGCTCTGACCTTGGTTGCGGCCTCTGCCACATCCTCGAGGGGAATCTCATCGAAGAGGCCCTGGTTTGCGGCCACCAGGACCGCCGTCTGCTCTTCCACGGGAAGCGGGGAATACTGGGGCTGCTTGAAAATCTCCCGGATGCGCTGTCCCCTTTGAAGCTGTTTTCGGGTCTCTTCGTCCAGCTGGGTCCCGAATCTAGAGAAGGCCTCCAGTTCCTCGAACTGGGAATAGGAAAGCCGAAGATCGCCGGTCACCGCCCGGTAGGCCGGGAGCTGGGTCTTTCCGCCCACCCGCGAAACAGACATTCCGACATCCACTGCCGGCAGGATTCCCTTCTGGAACAGGTCCGGATCCAGATAGATCTGGCCGTCCGTGATGGAGATCAGGTTGGTGGGAATGTAGGCGGAAATGTTTTGGGCCTCGGTTTCGACCACCGGAAGCGCCGTCAGCGACCCGCCCCCGAGCTCTTCGTTCAAATGGGTGGAGCGCTCCAGCAGCCGGGAGTGAATATAAAAAATATCCCCGGGGTATGCCTCTCTTCCCGGCGGTCTTCGGAGCAAAAGGGACAGCTCCCGGTAGGCCCTGGCATGGCGGGTAAGATCGTCGAATACGATCAGGACATCCCTTCCCTTTTCCATGAAATACTCCCCCATGGACGCGGCCGCGTATGGCGTGACGAACTGAAGCCCGGGTGGATCGTTCTCGGTGGCCATGACAACGGTGGTATATGCAAGCGCGTCGTACTGCCTCAAATCCGAAACGACCTTGGCCACGGCAGACGACCGTTTGCCAATGGCGCAATAGATGCAGACCACATCATCTGATTTCTGGTTGATGATGGTGTCTACGCTAACGGCGGTCTTTCCGGTCTGCCGGTCGCCGATAATCAGCTCCCGCTGTCCCCTGCCGATGGGAATCAGCGCATCGACCACCTTCAACCCGGTCTGTAGGGGGACGGTCACCGGAAGGCGGTCCATGATTCCCGGAGCGGGCCTTTCCATGGGTAGTTTTTTGCGAATCTGCAGGCGCCCGCCTTTGTCCAGGGGCCGCCCCAGGGCGTCGACCACCCTGCCGAGCAGCTCCTCGCCAACCGGTACCTCCAGCACCCGCTCTGTGCGGCGCACCTCGCTTCCCGCCCCGATGCCGCTGCTCTCATCCAAGAGCACGATCCCGGTTTCTCCCCGGGACACGTTGAAGGCCATGCCCACCCGGTTGCCGGAAAAACGAAGCAGTTCTTCGGAGCGGACCCCGGAAAGCCCCCTGGCGCGGACAACGCCGGGGCCCACGTAAGTCACGTCGCCCACCTGCTGCACCTCGGGTCTCGGGCGGACTTCTTGCCGGGCACGCTCCATGGAGTGGAATACCTGCTTCATGTATTCGACCGGACGAGGGGAATCTGCTGTCATTCAAGTTCCTTTTGCCTGAAGTGGCTGGGTTCCAGATTCAAAGTTCAAGCTTTCAAGGTAAATACGCTGCCGCAAATTCACCTGCTTCCATCTTGAAGCCGGCCTACAATCCACAGAATCATCGTTGGGCTTCGCTTCTCTCAGCCCAACCTACGCGCTTCGGTTGTCATACAGATTTCCTTTGGCTATATTGAGCCGGGTTCAAGGTTCAGAGGTTCAGGGTTCGGGGGTTCAAGGGTTCAAGGGTTCCGGGGTTCGGGGTTTCAGGGTTCAACGTTGATGGGCTCGTAAAAAGGCCGAATATTCCTTTGTCCGTCATTC
This sequence comes from Desulfobacterales bacterium, assembly GCA_021737185.1. Lineage (GTDB taxonomy): Bacteria > Desulfobacterota > Desulfobacteria > Desulfobacterales > CAFBRK01 > JAIPEL01. Next base: position 3,478 of record JAIPEL010000171.1, read on the forward strand.
CCGCCCCGGATCGAGTCCGGGGTAAACTGCAGCGGGAATCCATACGGGTAGGTTGGGCTGAACTTGTGAAGCCCAACATTCAAAGCTGAATTTCCTCATATGAAACTTCGTTATTCCCGGTCCGTCATTCCGGGCTAGACAAGCCTGCCCCGGACTCCGATCCGGGGGAATCCATTCTTCTTTGCTGGATCCCGGCTCGGAGTTTATCCCGCACCCCGGATCAAGTCCGGGGCAGGCTTTGATACGGGACTTCGCTTCCGTCTTGGTTACAGATCAACTTCGTCGGACAAGCCGGCCGGGATGACGGATTGGGAAGTTTCACCTTTGATCAAACCGATCGCCTCGTAGTCAGCGGCAGGGCTGGATTCCGGATCTCGCTCCGCTCCGCTTCGCTCGTCCGGAATGACGAATCCGGTAATTGCGACACAGCTTGGCAGGCGGAAAATCAACGCTGTCTTCATTAAATTCCGGTGCAGTTCTATTTCGAATCCTCTTCTTCCTTTTTGGATTTCTGCCTCCCGCTTTCTTCCTGTATGATTTCTTCGAACACCTTTTGGGATTCCTGTTGGAGCCTTTCGAGATAATCGTCCGCGTGCCAGGCGATCTTCCGGCTCGGTCCCTTGATCTCGATGCCCAGCAGCAGTTCCGGCTCTGTCTTGTAGTCGACATCGATGTCTTTGGAAAAAAGCTGGTGGATTTTCCGGGTGATTTTCTGGGCCAGCGTGCCGGTAATGTCGAAGCTGCTGCGCACCACCAACGGCCGGTCTTTGCCCGATGCAAAGCGGGTCAGTTCTTCGCGGACCTCCTTTTTGGATTTTTCCAGTACGTGTAAAAAGGCGTCCACGCTTTTTTCCTCGAGATCGGCGTCTGCCAGATCTTTCAACGTCCGCCGGGCCGCGGCATACACCTCCTCGGTCGCCATCCGGCCCAATTGCCGGAGGAATTCGTTCTTCTCCTTTTGCAGGCCCTTTTCCCATCCCCGCCGCTTTTCACGGACCTCATTTCTGGCTTCGGCGACCAACTCTTTACGCTTTTCTTCCGCCTCCTGTTTGGCTTTTTCGAAAAGTTCCTTTTGCTGCTCTTCCAATTTTTCTTTCTGCTGCCGATACTCCTCGGCCTCTCTTCCGGCTTCTTGCTTTTTCCGGTCAGCGTCCTCGAGACGATCCTTGATTTTCCGCTCTCGTTCGTCCATCGCGGAGATGATCCGGTCGTAGAGAAAGTACTTCAGAAGCGCGACCAGCACCAGAAAGTTGAAAATTTGGGCGGCAACCGTAAACCAGTCGATCATCACGGATCAACCTCCGGCGTTTTGGATAATGTAGTCCCAGAAGGGGTTGGCAAAGATCAAGATCATCGACACGACAAAACAATAAATGGCCGTCGATTCGATCATCGCCAATCCCACAAACAAGGTCCGGGTAATGGTGTTGGTTTCGTCTGGCTGCTGGGCGATGGCGGTCAGCGCCTGGGCCACGGCCCTGCCTTCCCCCAGCGCGGGTCCGACCGCACCGATGGCGATGGTCAAGCCGGCTGAGATGATGGACGCCATGCCGATCAAAGTGATGCTATCCATTCGAGCTTTCCTCCTTTCCTTCTCCGTTGTCCTGCTGCTGGCCCTGCTTTTTCTTTTGCACCTGGGTTGCCGATGCAATGTAGACCATGGCCAGGACCGCAAAAATGTATGCCTGGATGACGCCGGTCAACAGTCCGAGGGCATGCATGAGCACCGGAAAAAGAAGCGGTGCGATGGCCAGCAAAATGGCGGCGATTTTCATGCCGCTCATGATGTTGCCGAAGAGCCGGACCGCCAGCGCCAGCGTACGGGACAACTCGCCCATGATGTTGAACGGAAGCATGAACACCGTGGGACGGATATATTGTTTGAAATATCCGCCCACCCCCCGGTCCCGAATCCCGTATATCGGTACGGCAACGAACACACAGATGGCCAAGGCCGCCGTGGTGGAAAGCGAGGCGGTAGGCGGGGTGTAAAAAGGGACGATGGTCAGCAGGTTGCATACAAAGATATACAAAAACAGGCTTCCCACAAAAGGAAGATATCGCTCCGGCACCTGCTGGCTGATTTGGCGGATCTGGCTTCGCATCCCGTCGACCAGAATTTCGAGCAGGTTCTGCCATCGGGACATCCGGACCTCCGAAGACAGATTTCGGGTGATCAGAAGCGCCCCGATCACCACCAGGGCCATCACCCCCCAGGTAAACACGATCGTGGCATTGAGAGATACCGGTCCCCACTGCCAATAAACGACCTGATCCGGGCTGATGTATTTTAGTTCCACTGGGGACTCCCTTAGTGCTCGATGGCATAATTTCAGCGACGTATTTCAGATCAAAGGACGTTCACCGCCGAGACACAGAGAGCGCAGAGAAAACCTTTCATATATTCGTCCGCGCATCCTCTGCGCCCTCGGCGCCTCTGCGGTGAAACCACCGTCACCATGATTACGCCCACATGTAATTCGTTAAGGTGCTCTTATGAAATTTCGCCCGAAGTCAAATGCGTCGGAAGGGAAAATTTCCAAATCCCAAGCACCAAACCCCAAATGGTTCGACAAGCTCACCACCCTGAGCAACGTCGAAGGGCAAACTCCAAGCACCAAACCTCAAATAGGAAACCTGGTGAAATCAATCTTGATGCTTTCGTAAAAAGTCCGAAATTCCCTTTTTCGTCATTCCCGCCCCGGATCGAGTCCGGGGTAAACTGCAGCGGGAATCCAGTGTTTTCTATTACTTATGAAAACCGCATAAAACCCGACGAAGGTTTCGGGGACTTTTTACGATTTCATCAATCTTGAACCTTGAATTTGGAATCTTGAATTTCTTTTTTCCTTATGCTGTCTGTCTTCGCCGGACCAACACCATCCGTGCTGCGATAAATCCGGTCAGGCAGGCCAGAAAACGCATCCAGTCCCCGCCGGCGGCCAGGTAAAATCCGAAAAGCGCCGTGGCCAGGCGAACCAGGAGGCTGGCGAAAACCCACAGCGCCGGCTTTTTTCGAAACGGCAGCTTCTTTACGGTCCACCATAGACCGGAAAAGTAAAACAGTCCGATCAAAACGCCCGCACCACCGGCCAGGGCAAGACCTGCAGCATCCAATGTCATCGTCCTTTCTCAGTCATTGCGGCTTTTTTTCTTGACCCAGTACCAGGCATTCAGACAACCCAGCACCACCCCGATAAACAGACCCATGAGCGCCCACGAATAGGGATCTGCCATCTGCTTGTCGAGCCAGACCCCGGCGGCAATACCGATCAGGGTCGGGACGGCCACGGACCAGCCCACCAGGCCGAACATTCCCAGCCCGAACCAGACGCCTCTATCCTTTTCACGGCGCGCCTTGATCTTCCGGGCTTCTTTTTCCCCGATTTCCCGGGCAAGCCGCTTCCACCGCTTGTTTTTGTCGGTTTCGTCATTCACGGGATTAAATCCATGCCATCTGATATAAGCCCTGCCGCTGACCGCGAGGCGATCAGTTTGATCAAACGTGAAACTTCTCAGGCCGTCATTCCGGGCTTGACCCGGAATCCAGGTATTTCTGGATCCCGGCTCGAAGTTTATCCCGCACTTGATGCGGGGCTTCGCTACGGCCGGG
>JAIPEL010000049.1 GCA_021737185.1 Desulfobacterales bacterium
CCGATCCGTCCTTCATCCCCCGGGCGTCTTCCATCACCCACATCAATTTGACCCAGCGCAACTGGACGGCCGTCGGCCTGCCGGATCTGCCGGGGTACCCCCTTGTCGATCCCCGGGGGCTTGTCACTCCCCTGTTCGACGGATGGTCGATCGACGTCTGGCTTCTCTCCTCCGACGGCAGCCGGCTGCTGCCGTCCCGGTTGGCGAATGTCGATCAACGCCTTGGCTTCGATCCGGCCTTGTCGGTGAAAACCACCGGCAGTGCCGAGGCCATGACGCTTTCCACCGAAACCTGGGTCGAGCACGACGGCGGCCGGCCCGTGGTGCACCTCCGCGCAGAGGCCGATATCGGCCGGGGCGGAATCATCGCCGTCGCCCTTCGCCCATACAACCCGGAGGGAATCAGCTTCATCGAAAAAATCGAGTACAAAAACGAACTGCCCGGATGGATCGTCGACGGAAAGTCCATGGTGACTTTCGACCGCCGCCCGCCAAAAGTGCAGTTTTCCAACTACGACCATGGCGATGTGCTGCACCGGCTCAACCAGCCGGCCGAACCGGCCGGAAAAATTCATTGCCGCCTCGGCCTGGCCACGTCGGCGGCCCTTTTCCCGGTACCGGAAGGCGGCCGGGAACAGGTCACGGCGAAAATTCCCCTGTCCCCGGCGGCGGAGACGAAAACCACCGGCGGACACGACTGGGCGCAGACCCTGAAGAACACCTGCAAAATCGACGTTCCCGACGAAAGCATCTCCTACCTGTATAACGCGGCGGTCCGGACCCTGGTTCTTCTCTCGGCGGGAGAGATCTACCCCGGCCCTTACGGCTACCGGCGGTTCTGGTTCCGGGATGCCTGCCTGATGCTCCACGCCATGCTCGCCCTCGGCCTGACCGGCAGGGCCCGCACCGCCATCGACAGCTTTCCGGGCAAGCAAAAAAGAGACGGCTATTTCCGGTCTCAGAAGGGAGAATGGGACTCCAATGGCCAGGTCCTCTGGATCATGGACCGGTATCGACGACTCACCGGGGATGCGGCCCCGCCGGATTGGATCCAGGCGGCCATCGATGGGGCTCGGTGGATTCTTCGCAAACGGCTTCCGGAAAAGACCGGCCAGATTCATGCCGGCCTGCTTCCGCCCGGATTCAGCGCCGAGCATCTCGGCCCGAACGACTACTATTTCTGGGACGACTTCTGGTCTGTGGCCGGCCTTCGCGGTGCCGCACGACTCACCGACGCTGCCGGCAAAAGCGAGGACTCCCGCATTTTTGCCCGGGAAGCCGACCGATTCGAAAAAACCATCTTCGACATCATCGAGAAGGTTCCAGGCCACAAAAACAGCGGCGGCATCCCTGCTTCGCCCTACCGCCGCATGGATGCCGGCGCCGTCGGCTCCATGGTGGCCGACTATCCGCTGCAGTTGACCCCCCCGAAAGATTCACGCATCGAAAAGACCTTGACCTACCTGATGAAAAACTCCTTTCACAAGGGAGGATTCTTCCAGGACATGATCCATTCGGGGGTCAATATCTATTTGACCCTCGCCCTGGCACAAACCCTGCTTCGCAACGAAGACCCGAGGGCCGGGGATCTGGTCCGAACCGTTGCAGATCTGGCGTCGCCGACCGGCCAGTGGCCCGAAGCGATCCACCCGCTGTCCGGCGGCGGTTGCATGGGCGACGGTCAGCACGGCTGGGCGGCCGCAGAATGGGTCATGATGATCCGCAACCTGTTTGTCCGGGAAGAGGGGGACCGGCTCGTGCTCGGGTCGGGCATCTTCCAGGAGTGGCTCGATGACGGTTCTTCGCTTAGCTTCGGTCCCACCCCCACCTGCCAGGGACCCGTCCACATCCGCGTCGAGCACGCCGACGGCCGGCCGGCAGTAAAAATCGATTGGGCGGAAGGCAAAACACCGGGGCCAGCGGAAATCCGGGTTCCCGGCTACCGCCCGGCGCCGCCGGATCCACAGGGCGGATTTCGCGCTCTTTCCCCCGCCGGATCCTGAAGCCGAGGCGGCTGCATCGTTTTTTTCATTGAACTGCTCCCCTCACTTTCTGTTATGATGGCCGAACCCGCCGGCCGGGGCGTGCCCGCCTGGACGTGGGGAAAACAACCTTTCGGATTTATGAGCGAATATAGGGTTGATATGAGCCTTGCCGCTGACCGGCGGGATTCAAAATTCCAAATTCAAGATTCAAGATTCTCCGGCGGGAGATTTATACGAATCTTTTGGTCTTCACCGGCCAGGTTAACCAATTATGAAACTTCTCAGTCCGTCATTCCGAGCCCTGGATCGAGTCCAGGGCAAGCTTTTTTGACAAGCCTGCCCCGGACCCCGATCCGGGGGAATCCAGGTATTTCTGGATCCCGGATCTCGCTGCGCTCGTCCGGGATGACGGGGTGGGAAGACTGTGGCCGGGATGACGGGGTGGGAATAATGAAGTTTCAGACAAAGGAGGCGGATATCTTGACGGGTAAATTCGTTGGCATCATCGCCGTCTTCGCGTTTGTTCTCCTGCCGGCCGAGCCCGCGTCGCCCGGCTTTTTGGAGGATCTCAAAAAGGGGTGGCAGGATCTGAAGGCATCCTTTCAAAAGGCCCCGGAAGAAGCCAAAGAAGACGGGAAAGACACCTGGGAAGAGGTCAAGGAAGATGCCGAAAAGGCCGCACGCAAAAGCAGGGAGGCCGCCAAAGAGGCGGCAAAGGACGCTAGAACCGGCTGGCAGGAGGTCAAAGATGCAGTCAAGTCGCCATAGAAAAGAACACCCCAGGGACCGCAACGGGGAGTGCAGGATTCCATGACCGGCCGCACCCTTCCAAGCATCGAGCTCCCCATGAGGGCGGCGTTTTCCGAGCTGGATCCGATGCACGTGGTCTGGCACGGCAACTATCTGAAGTACTTCGATGCCGCCCGATTCGCGCTGTTCGACGCGTTCGGGGTCGACCTTTACCGCTATTCCGTTGAAAAGCGAATCGCCTTTCCGGTTACGCGCCAGTCGACCAAGCACATCCTCCCCCTTCGACACAACGACGCTTTTGTCTGCCGGGCCACCGTCACCGAAGCCGAATACAAGATCGCCATGGGCTTCGAAATCCGGAAGGCCGAAACCCTGGAGCTCTGCACCCGCGGAAGCAGCGAGCAGGTGGCGGTCCAGGTCCCGGAAATGGAGCTTTTGTTTGCGATCCCTGAAGACATCCGAATCGCCCTGGGCTTTGACCGATGACGACCGGTATGCGCCCAGCCCGGAGTGCAGACCGTTCGGAAGCCCCTGGGCGGCCAACAATGGGTTTCAAGTTTCAGGTTTCAAGTATGAAGAGGCCTGCGCCGGCAAAATTAGGGACATGAATCGTGAAACTTGAAGCTGCACAACTCAGTTCTGCACTTGCTGCGGGTTACGAGCGGATGTCCGCCTGGGCCGATCTTCTCGACCAGATCAACGTCTTTCCGGTCGCCGACGAAGACACGGGCAGAAACCTTCGCATCAGCCTGGCGCCGCTGCGGCAGAACACGGGAAATCGGCGAGGCATTGCCGATCGGCTACTTGCGGCGGCCACCGGCAATTCCGGAAACATCGCCGCCGCTTTTTTTTCGGGATTTCTGGCGGCCGCCCCGGAAGCCGGATTTGCGGAGGCGGCCCGCTGCGGCAGGGACCGGGCCTGGAAAGCCGTCGCCGACCCGCGGCCCGGAACCATGCTCTCGGTTTTCGACGCCCTTGCCGAAACCGAAACAACGGCGCCGGAGGCAATGATCGGCAACATGAAACATGCGGTCGGTGCTACCGCCGAAACGCTGCCGGCCATGCGCCGGGCCTGTGTGGTGGATGCCGGCGCCTTGGGCATCTACCTTTTTTTCGAAGCCTTTTTGGCCCAAACCGTCGGCGCATCGATCCGCCTTCACCCGGTTACCGAAACGTTTTCCGGCCGCTTGACGGTGGCCGACGGCTTTTTTTCCGATCCGACGCCCCGGTACTGCGTCGACACGGTGATCAGGACCGACGGCGCGACATCCGACCCCATCGGCGCCTTTTCTGATCTGGGCAAGAGCCTTGTCGTGCTCCCCGGCACCGGGGAAGTCAAAATCCACCTTCACACCGACCGGCGCCGGCAGGTGCGAAAGCGCCTGGAATCCATGGGAAGCGTTCTTTTTTGGTCGGAGGAGGAAATTACCGGCGGCCTGCAAAAGGCCGGACAGCGCCCGTCGCCCGCTTCCGTCCACGTCATGACCGACGCCGCCGGCTCGATCAGCCGAGCCGAGGCAAGGCGCCTGGGCATGTCCCTGCTCGACAGCTATCTCGTGTTCGACGACCGGACGGCGCCCGAAACCCTGGTGGCGCCGGAAACCCTCTACCAGTCGATGCGAAAAGGCCGGAAGGTCACCACGGCCCAGGCATCGAACTTCGAGCGGCACCAGTGCTACCAGAGCGCCTTGAGCCGGCACCGTCGGGTGCTCTATCTTTGCGTCGGTTCGGTCTACACCGGCAATTTCCAGGCCGCATCGGAGTGGAAGCGGCTGCACGACCGCCAAGACCGCTTCACCGTGGTCGACTCCGGCGCGGCCTCCGGCCGTCTGGCCGTTGCGGCAATGGCTGCGGCCCGCATGGCGGCAGAAGTGAAAGAACCCCAGGCCGTCGTCGAATTCGCGCGATGGGCCGCGGAACAAAGCAGGGAATATCTTTTCCTCGACCGGCTCAAGTACCTTGCCGCCGGCGGGCGGCTTTCCAAGACCAAAGGGTTTTTCGGCGATCTGCTCGGGAAAAAGCCGGTGATTACCCCGACCGCAGAAGGCGCGATCAAGGCCGGCATCGTTTCCGACGCAAAAGATCAGCTCGCTTTTGCCCTCGACCGGCTCGAGGATGAATTCGGCCGCCATGCAGCGGGGAGGATTCTGCTACAGCACTCCGACAACGAGCGCTGGGTTTCCGAGGAAGTGAAGCCGGCCGTAGCGTCCTGCTTTGATCGGGCGAAGATCCAGTTGGCGCCCCTTTCCCTGACTTCAGGGGCGCACATGGGGCCGGGCACGTGGGGAGTGGCGTTTTTGCCCGAAGCGGCTGCCTTCGAGCCAAACCGGGCCGGAGGGCAGTCTTGACCCCCTTGTCGCCAGCCCCCCGCAGCGGATCGGGCCGGTTTTTCGTGGTCATTCCGGTATTCAACCACGGCAAAACGGCGGCGGACGTGGCCCGAAAGGCCGTGTGCCTGGGATTTCCGGTGGTTGCGGTCGACGACGGCTCCACCGATGCGGTTTTTCCCCGCCTTGCGCAGGTAAGGGGCCTGACGGTGCTTCGTCATCGAACCAATCGGGGAAAAGGGGCGGCCCTGCTCACCGGAATGCGGGCGGCGCACGTTCAAGGGGCCGACTGGGCCATCACCGTCGATGCCGACGGCCAGCACGACCCGGTCGAGGCGCGGGCACTGATGGATGCGATTCCCAAAGGCGAAAGACCCCTGGTGATCGGCTGCCGGCAGGGCATGCTGGCCTCCTGCGCCCCCTGGACGAGCCGGTTCGGCCGGGAATTTTCCAATTTCTGGGTCAGGCTCTCCGGCGGCCCGAAGATGGCCGACTCCCAGAGCGGTTTTCGGATCTACCCCCTTCCGGAAGTCTTGAATCTTCCCGTCAAGGCCAGGCGGTTTCAGTTCGAAATCGAGGTCTTGGTCAAGGCCCGCTGGCAGGGGCTGCCGGTGGTCGAGCACCCGGTGGGGGTCGACTACCGCCCCGGCGGCGGAAGGATCTCCCACTTTCATCCGTTTTATGATTTTCTGCGCAATTTCGGGTTGTTCTCCCGGTTGATCACCACCCGCGTGGTGGTTCACCCCCTCATCGGAAGGAACCGATCGTGAAGAGCTCCTTTTACCGGAATCTGATCGGCTTGTCCCGGCGCTGGGGGCCGTGGGTGTTTGAGCTGGGCGCCCGGGGGATTGCCGCCGGCTACTTTGGTTTGTTTCCCTCCCGGGTGGCGTCCAGCGTCCGGTTTTACCGCGCCGCGTTTGCCGACCGCGGCAGCCTGTTTCACATCCGGACGGCCTGGCGCCAGTTTCAGAACTTTACCACCGTCTATCTGGACCGGTTTTTGCTGCAGGAGACCGGCGACATCCGCTACAGCTTTACGGGGTGGGATCTGCTCGAACAGGCGGCGGACCAGGGCGCCGGAGGCATTCTGCTCATGTCCCACCAGGGAAACTGGGAGGTGGCCGCCGCCCTGATGATGCAGCGCCGGCCAGACTTGAAGATCCTGCTTTACATGGGCATGGACGAAAAAGAGACGATCGAAAAGATCCACCGGAAGGATGCGGCCGGCACCGGCGTCCGGATCCTGGCGGTGGGAAAAGACGGCGGATCACCCTTCGACATTATAGAAGGAATCCGCTTTATCCGGGAAGGCGGGCTGGTCGCGTTGACCGGAGACCGCCTCTGGCGATCCAATCAGCGAACGGTTTCGGCCTCCTTTTTCGGCCACCGCGTCCGTCTGCCCGAAGCGCCCTACCTGTTCGCCCTTCTGGCCGAAGCGCCCCTGTTCGTTTTTTTTTCCCACCGATCGGGCCCCCGCCGATACCATTTCCGGATTGCCGAAGTCATCGATCTTCCGCCCGCATCGAAGCGCCGGCGTCCTGCCGTCATCCGCGCCGCGGCCCAGCGGTACGCCGATCTACTGGCCGAAGAGGTCCGCCGGCATCCGAGTCAGTGGTATCAATTCGGCCCCTTTCTCGGACCGAGCCTTAAACGGTCCGACAGCCTTTGATCTTGGCGCCGTTTTATAGTATGAGCGGACTTTATTCGTCGACACAGGAGGCGGCCCCGGTTGCCTGAACCGGTTTTGCAAGGGGAACCATTCATCGATGACACGGGAAGAGCTGGAAAAAGCCATTTTGGCCGTCTTCCGGGAGCGGTTCGAGATCGAAAACCCGGGACTGGACGAAAACCTCCGGGAGGAGCACGAGTTCGACAGCATTGACGCCATCGAGCTGCTGCGGGAAATCGAACTGCTGCTGGGATCGGAGCTGAGCCGCGACGAGAAGAAAAAGGCCATGGAGATTCGAACCATCAACCAGATCCTCGACTACGTGATGGCCCTTGAAAAAGGAACGGTGCGATGACGCCGCGACGCGTGGTGATCACCGGCTGCTCGGCCATCACGCCCATCGGATGCAGCCGGGAAAACATCCTGACCCACCTGATGGAGGGCACCTCCGGGGTAAAGCCGCTGCGCTCGGACGGCCTGCTGACCGATCATATCCAGTCCGGGGTATTCGGCGCCGTCGACGAGCCCATCGCGTACGACTTTTCCCGCAGCCACCGAAAAACCATGGGGCCGGTCTCCTATTATGCCTGCCAGGTGGCCAAGGAGGCGCTTGCAGCAGCGGGTCTGACCGAGGAGTTCATCACCTCGGGAAGACTCGGCGTGGCGTTTGGTTCCACCCACGGCAGCCCCACGGTGCAGCGGGAGATCTATCGCACCTTTTTCGGCGAAAACGCCAAAAACTACTCCTCTATCGGCGCGGTGGACTATCTCAAATCGATGGTTCATACCACAGCGGTAAACATCACCAAGATGTTCGGCATCACCGGCCGGGTCCTGTCCTCGTGCACCGCCTGCACCACCAGCAGCCAGTCCATCGGCTTCGGATACGAAATGGTCAAGTTCGGCATGCAGGACGCCATGCTCTGCGGCGGTGCCGACGAGTACGACACCACCACCGTGGCGGTCTTTGACAACCTGCTCGCCTGCTCGGTCGATTTCAACGACACCCCCCACCGCACCCCCCGGCCCTTCGACCGTCTGAGGGACGGGCTGGTGGTGGGAGAAGGCGCAGGCGCCCTCCTGTTGGAGGAATACGGCCGGGCCAAAAAAAGGGGGGCGCCGATATTGGGAGAAGTGATCGGCTTTTCGTGCAACAACAACGGCGGGGACCTGATCCTTCCCAACATCGAAGGGATTACCGAAACGATCCGGCTGGGGCTCAAAGACGCCCGGATCGGCCCCGCGGACGTCGATATGATCAGCGCCCACGCCACGGCCACCAAGATGGGGGATGTGATCGAAGCAAAGGCGATCGGATCGATTTATGGAGATTTGCCGAGAGTCACGGCTCTCAAGAGCTACATGGGCCACACCATGGGCTCCTGCGGCGCCATCGAGTCGATCATGACCCTGTACATGATGCAAGAGGGGCTGGCTGTCCCGACCTTGAACCTGGATGAAGTCGATCCGCGCTGCAGCATGATCCGCCATGTACGCACCCAGGAGCAGACGAGGATCCGCACCGCTTCGGTGCAGAATTTCGCCTTCGGCGGGGTCAACACCTGCCTGCTTTTTCGACGCTTTGAGGGATGATCTTGATCCATGACCGGCACCGACCGATCCCGGCGGCATTCGATGGCCGGTCCCGTGCGCGACGTTTGGATCACCCTCCTGGTATGGTCGTATTTCACGGCCGGATTCGTGGCCCTGTTCCTCCCCTTCTATTTGCTGGCCCTGATTCTGGAATCCAACCGGGAAAAGGCGTTTCAGCGGCTCAACTGCAGCTTCTACCAGGGGTTTTTCTATCTGGTGCGCCGGTTGATCCCAACCTGCCGCTGGCGGATCGATCCGGCGATCGCCCGGGTTCGAGGTTCGGTGGTGGTGTGCAACCACGTTTCCTACCTCGATCCGATTCTGTTGATCTCGCTTTTTGCGCGGCACCGGACCGTGGTCAAAAACCGCCTGTTTGCGATCCCCTTGTTCGGCAGGATGCTGGCCCTGTCGGGGTACCTTCCGGCCACCGCCGACGGTCGGTTCGGCGGACTGATGATCGAACGGATCGCTTCCATGCCCGGGTTTCTCAAAAACGGAGGAAACCTGTTCATCTTTCCGGAAGGCACCCGCAGTCGAAACCGACGGATCGGCCGGTTCAGCACCGGCGCCTTCAAGATCGCTCGAAACTGCAAGGCGCCCATCACGGTGCTTTATGTTCAAAACACCGACCGGCTGTTTGCCCCCGGCAAGTTTTCCTTCAACACCCGGGAGCCAAACACCGTCTGCCTGGACGTCGTAGACCGGATCGCCCCCGACGATCCCCGCTACGACCTGCCCCTGGACGATCTCATGGAAGATGTCAGGACCCGTTTGGTATCATTCAAAAGGCCATGAGCCACGGTCTCGAAAAACCGCAAGGAAGATCAGGGGGGATTTTTGATCTGTTTCGCGGAGCGAAACCCGAATTAAATCGCGGCAGCGATTTGAATGAAAGGAGCACCATGAAAATCGTTTTGATCTCCATGCCCGACGTGGCGCCGGTGATCATGCACGAATCGGCCTTTCACATGCCCAATAACGGCATCGCCAGCATCGGCGCCAATATCGATCCCGGCCACGAGGTCTACGTCATCGACCTGATTCGAAAGCGCAGAAACGTGCGCCGCTATCTTAAACAGACCCTGTCCAGGATCAGGCCGGACGTGGTGGGCCTTTCTTCCATGACCTGGCAGTACGGCACCTGCCTAAAAATCGTCCGGCTCCTGCGCCGTTGGATGCCGAGGGTGCGGATCGTATTGGGCGGCTATCACCCCACCTTGATGTACGAAGAAATCGGCCGGTCCGAAGAGGCGGCAGACATCGACTTTATCATCCGCAGCGAGGGAGAAGAGGCATTCCGCCGCCTGATCGACGCCCTGGACGGAAAAGACCGGTACCATGACATTCCGTCTCTTTCCTTCAAGGAAGACGGCGCATTCGTGCACAACCCGGCCGGCGGTCTGCTCGACCTGGACCGGCTTCCGCTGCCGATCCGCGACAAGAGAAGGCTCACCAGCGGCTACCACATCATGAACTTCAAGGCCGAAGTCATGGAGACCTCCCGGGGCTGCACCCGAACATGCAATTTTTGCAGCATCCGACACATGTACGGGCGCAGCTACCGGACCTTTCCGATCCGCCGGGTGCTGGCCGATCTGGACGATATCTACTACCGGCAAAAGACCCGGTGGGTGTTCATCTCCGACGACAATTTCGTCCTCGATTCCGAGCGGGCCATCCAGGTCTGTGACGCCATTGCCCGCCGCGGCTACAGGAATCTGCAGTTGGTGGTCCAGGCCGACTGCATCACCATGGCCAGGAACGAAAAACTGATTGCGGCGATGGCCCGGGCCGGCTTTCGCTCGGTCTTTCTCGGAATCGAAAGCGCGTCGACCCGGAACCTGGCCGCCGCAAACAAGGGAAACATCGTCGACTTCTCCCGCCGGGCCGTGGAAAACTGTCACCGGCACGGGATCATGGTGGTCGGTGGAATGATCTTCGGCTTCCCGGACGACGAAGAAGCCGATATCGAGGCCAATTACAGGTTTTTAAAAGAGATCGGCGCCGACAGCGACTACTGCCAGATGCTGACGCCGTATCCGAAAACCGGTATCCGTAAGGTCCTCCAAGACGAGGGGCTGATTACCAACCCGGACAATTATGCCCGCTACAACGGGATGTGGGCCAATGTAAAAACCCATCACCTGAGCGAGGAACAGCTCCAGTACCTGTTCTGGTATTACCGGGAAACGGTCATGGGATGGTGGGAGCCGTCTGAACGAATCCGCGCCCAGGGCCGGTTTTGGACCGGCATCTGGATCTACGCCATGCGGCCCCTGATGCAGAAAATCGCCGAAAGGCAGCATACGAACCGGGGGTGGGACGGGCGTTTCGAAGCGCACATGAAGCGTCTGGCCGGAATGAACCGGTTTGCCGGCCTGTAGGCGGCAACAATTTCATAAATCCGAAATCCGAATATCGAAATTCGAAACAAATCCGAAGTTCGAATGACCCAATGACCAAAACATTGTCAATTCTAGGCTACTCGCTTCAGCTGCTTATGTGAAACTTCGACATACCCGGTCCGTCATTCCGGGCTTGAAAAGCCTGCCCCGGACTCGATCCGGGGGAATCCAGTCTTTTTTCCTGGATCCCTGCTCGCAGTTTATCCCGCACCCCGGATCAAGTCCGGGGCAGGCTTTGATGCGGGACTCCGCTTCCGTCTTCGCCTTCGGCTACGCCGGACAGGTCGGCCGGTCGCAGATCCCGACGCTGGCGGGGAATGACGGACTGAGAAGTTTCACGTTTGCTCAAACTGACCGGTTAAGGCCAACAGATTCGTATAAAACTCCCAGCGGAGAATCTTGATGGTTTCGTAACAAGTCCGAATTTCCCTTTTTTCGTCATTCCCGCGAAAGCGGGAATCCAGTAATTTCAGAAACTTCTGGATGCCGGATCAAGTCCGGCATGACGCTTCGGGGACTTTTTACGATTTCATCAATCTGGAATCTGGAATTTTGAATCCCGCCGGGGTCAGCGGCCGGGCAAAAGCTTGCCGTTGCAGGGTCATCACATTTACGCACCGACGCACTATGCCGCGCGCCGTAAGGTGTGAAGCACGATCCGGTGAACCTGGCCGTCTCCCCGGAAAGATTTGATCTGCTTTTCCACGTGAAAGTCGGCCGGCATCGTGTCGATGAACTTTGAAATGCATTCATGGCGCAGGTTGTGGGCAAGATGCACCACGCCGTTCTGCTTCAAATAGCGGTGAACCAAGGAAATCATCGGCGCAAAAAAACGTTCCTGGTAGACGACCTCGGAGCCGCAGATCACATCGAAGGCGCCCGTCAGATCCGGATCGAGCCAGTCCAGCCGCCGCACAGAAACCGTATCGAGGCCGTTGTGGGCGGCGTTGAGCGACAGCAGAGCAAGTACGTCATCGTCGAAGTCGGTCATCGTCACCCGGTGGCCGTTGGCGGCCAGAAACAGCCCGGTCAACCCCATCCCCGCCCCGATCTCCAGCACTTGGGAACCCGGTTTCAGGGGCCGCCGCACCAGGTCGTCCGCCAGGACAAAGGACGCCTCCCAGAATTTGATCCAGAAGGGAAACGCCTTGATGTATTCCTCTCCTTTTTCGGCAAGCTCGGATACGAAGCGGTCCCAGTTGCCGATGCCATAGATCTCCAGCCGTTTTCCGCCCACACCCACCGGAATCGGCGTAAGGTCGAAGCGTTCCTGAATCGATGCGTTTTCCTTGGTCGGTTCCATTTTTACTGAATAGCATGCGAGCGTCCTTCAGACAACCCGGTCGACTTCCCCTCTTGTAAACCGGCCGGATCTGGAAATCAGCCAGAATCTCGACTCCATCACGGAAATCTTTACAGCCTTCGAGAGCTGATCGCATCCCCGGCCGAAATTTCATGCCCTCCCTTTCGCTTTTTATTTATCCGAATCGCTTCCTTTCAGTTTTTGTCAGCCTGCAATGATCACATCATAAACGGTCGCCTTGACAATTATCTAATTTAAAAATATAAAATTATAAATTACTTATATAGAAATCTTTTTCATCGTGCTCGGCAAAAGGAGGGAGAAATGAAAGGATCAAAAGACATTCATCCGCGGATCGTTGAGCTCTTTGATCAACTGCAAGATGGCAGGCTCTCCCGTCGGGAATTTATCCGATACGCGGCGCTGCTCGGGCTCTCGGCAGCCGCCGCCAGCCAGATGATCGGCCTGCCGTGGCCGAAAAGCCTTTCGGCCGCCGATATTCGCCGCGGCGGCGTCATCCGGGTCGCCACCTCGGTTCAGAAAGTCACTCATCCGGCCCAGTTCTCCTGGGTGGAGCCGACCAACATCCTGCGCCAGGTGGCCGAGTACCTCACCTATACCGACAAGAACAACATCACCCATCCATATCTTCTCGAAAACTGGAAGGCCAGCGATGATCTCAAGACCTGGATCCTGAACCTGCGCAAGGGAATCAAGTTCAACAACGGCGACGAATTCACCGCAGACGATGTGTTCTTTACCATAAAACAGTGGCTCAACAAGGACGTCGGCTCTTCGATTCTGGGCATGATGGGCGCCTATCTCGATCCCAACGGCATCGAAAAGTCGGACGCCCACCAGATCACGCTCCATTTGAAAAAGCCCGAAATCGCGGTTCCGGAGCATCTCTTCCATTATCCGGCCATGATCCTGAACCACCGCACCTTCGAGGGCGACTTCATCAAGGCCCCCCACGGCACCGGCCCCTACACCCTGGATGTGTACAAGGAAAGCGAGCGGGCCGTCCTCAAACGCCGCAGCGACTACTGGCAAAAAGGGGCGGACGGCAAACCGCTGCCGTACATGGACGGGATGGAATTCTTCGACATGGGTGACGAAATGTCACCGCGAATCGCCGCCCTCCGGGCCGGGGAAATCGACATGATCGACCTGGCCACCACCGGCGGGACGGCAGCTTTCCAGGCGCTGAAAGACTACAGAGGGGTCCAGGTCAAGCCGATCGGAACCGCCCAGGCCCGGGTCATGAGAATGCGGGTCGATCTGAAGCCATGGGACGACAACCGGGTCCGCATGGCCCTGAAGCTCTGCCAGCACCGCGAAAAGATCTTGGGCCTGGCCTACTTCGGCCAGGGGCTGCTGGCCCACGACTTCCACGTGGCACCGGTGCATCCCGAGTACTGCGATAAACAGATCCCAGAATACAACCCTCAGAAAGCCAAACAGCTTCTCAAGGAGGCCGGATATCCAAACGGCCTGCGGGTCAATCTCGCCTTGGGAAGCGAGTGGACCGACGTGGTCCGCTACGGGGAGATTCTCAAGCAGGATGCCGCCCCGGCCGGCTTCAACGTGGTGCTAAAGACCATGCCCACCAGCCAGTACTGGGAGAAATGGACCGAGGTGGATTTGGGCGTCACCCCGTGGACCCACCGTCCTCTGGGCACCATGGTGCTCAACCTGGCTTACGTCAATGATGCCGACGGCAACCCGGTCGCCTGGAACGAGACCAACTGGGCTGATCCGGAGTTTAGCCGTCTGCTCAACGAGGCCAACGGCACCCTGGATGTGGACGAGCGGCGAAAGATCTTCTGCCAGCTGGAGCAGATCCAATGGGAGCGGGGATCCATCGGCATCGCCTGGTGGCAGAACAACTGGCAGATCGTCACCCGGCGTGTGCAAGACTCCCAGCCCCACCCCACCGGCTACATGCTCTTTAACCAGACCTGGCTGTCTGAAGGATAAAATCGCCTCCGGCGATTTTATCCTGAATAGAATACAGACCCTTTCGAAAAGGCCCGGATCCCCTTTTTTTCGTCATTCCCGCGAAAGCGGGAATCCAGTGATTGCTGCTGCTTCTGGATGCCGGATCAAAGCCTGCCCCGGGGCATCGACAGAGCACAGCATGTAAAGCTGAAAGGTAACGAACCCAACGTAGTTCTTAACGTCCCGCGGCACACGGAATCTTTATAAAATCGCGCCAGCGATTTTATGGAATGACAGATGGCCAAGTTTATCGTCAGACGCTTTATTTTGCTGCTGATCACCATGATCCTGGTGTCCATCGCCGTCTTCATGATCACCGAGGCCTCGCCCGGCAACGTGGCCAAAAACGTGCTGGGGGCCTTTATCACGCCGGAACAGGAAAAGTCGTTTCTGGCCCAGATGGGCCTCGATAAGCCGGCCTACGTCCGCTATATTTACTGGTTGGTCGGCAGCGACTGGCTGGCGGACGACAAGGTGGGCATGAAGCTACGGCGCGTGACCACCGAAGACGGCTTCGTGGAGTGGTGGGCCGTTCGTTCGGATGGTGCCCTGGTCCGCTGGAAGCTCGAAGGCGACGACCTGATTGCGGTGGCCAGGCTGCCGAGCCTCGGCGTCGCCACCGAATACACCAACAACGGCCGGTGGCAAACCCAGGAGGACGGCACCAGCTTCTTCTGGGGGGTGGATACCGCCAACCACGTGGTGAAATGGGAAAAGGGCGCCGATACCGAAGTCTGGAACTTTGTCATCGGCACGGGCTGGATGAAGGCCTCCGGCGGACCGGTGCAATACATCCCGCTGAAAAAAGGATTCATCCGGGGGGACCCGGGCGTGTCGCTCCGCACCGGCCGTCCGGTGTCCAAAACGATCTTCACCCGGCTAAGAAACTCCGTGGTGTTGGCCGGCATCGCCTTTGTCCTGGTGATGCCCGTCGCCCTGCTGCTCGGGATGATTGCCGGTCTGAAGGAAGGATCGCTCCAGGACCGGTTCCTCTCCATCGGGGGGATGATATTTTCGGTGATTCCCGAATTTGCCACCGGTATCTTTCTGATCTTGATCATGGCCGTCTGGCTCCAGATCGTTCCCGGGGCCACGGTGTTCGGAGAATCCGCCCCCTGGCAACGCCCGGACATGCTGGTTCTTCCCGTGCTGACGCTCACCCTGATCGAACTGGGATACATCCTGCGAATCACCCGCGCGTCCATGGTGGAGGTCATGAAATCGCCCTATATCCGGACGGCCCAACTCAAGGGGCTGCCCTATTGGCGAATCATCTTTAAACACGCCGTGAGAAACGCCCTGATGGCCCCGATCACCGTGATCATGCTTCACGTCAACTGGCTCATGGGGGGGATCGTCATCGTCGAGGTTGTCTTCGGCTATCCGGGGCTGGGCAAATACCTGCTCGATTCGGCCATGTTCAAGGATATCAACGGGCTGGAGGCCGGCGCCATGATCCTGGTCCTTCTGGCCGTCGGCACCCAGCTGGTGGCCGACATTATCTATACGTTTCTGAATCCGCGTATTCGATACACATAGAGCGGGCGAATATGACCAAGCCCGTAAATGAATGCAACTCGTAAATCCGAAATCTGAAGCACGAAATCCGAAACAAATTCGAATGACCGAAATTCGGATTTCGTGCTTTTTGAGTTCTAATTGCAGAAACAGTGCAATTTTTTCTGACCTGACATCACAGGGCGGCTACTACAAGGAGTACTATCCATGACCGACGGTGAAAGTGCGGTTTCGACAAGCGGCGATGCCGTCGATCCCATTCCCGATCTCAGGCAGCGCAGCTTTTTTCAGCGCTGGTGGGAAGGGTTTTCGATTATTTTCGCCTCCAAGACCGCCATGGTGGGCCTGTTTTTGGTGTTGTTCTGGATATTCGTCGCCATTTTTGCCCCTTTTCTGACCCCTTATACCCCGCTGGAGCAGGACTGGAAATCGCCCAATATCGGACCGAGCGCCGAGCATCCCCTGGGCACCGACGAACTGGGACGGGACCTTTGGTCCCGCCTGATATACGGTGCCCGGGTCGTGCTCGTTGTTTTGCCCATATCCGAAGATCTGTGGATTCCCGGAGGCACCGCCATCTGGGGGGTGATCGTGGCCCTGGTGGTGGGCACGGCCCTGGGGCTGATCAGCGGATACTACGGCGGGTGGATCGATGAAATCACCATGCGGCTGCTCGACGCCATGATGGCGGTGCCGATCATTCTGCTTTATTTGATCATCATGGCGGCACTGGGGGCGTCGGCGATCAACGTGGTCATCGCCATGACCATCGTCGGAACCCCGGGCATTGCCCGACTGGTCAGAAGCCTGACCCTGGACATCCGCACCCGGGAGTATATCCGCGCCGCCGAGACCCGGGGCGAAAACCCCTGGCACATCATGTTCATCGAAATTTTGCCCAACGCCCGCGGTCCGATCATCGTCGACGCCATGCTGCGGGTGGGATACGCCATCTTCGCCATGGGAACCCTGGGATTTCTGGGCCTCGGCATTCCGCCGCCGTCTCCGGACTGGGGAAGCATGGTGGCCAAGGGCCGGGAGTTCATCCTGGCCGGAAGCCCCTGGGCCGCCCTCTGGCCGTCGGTGGCCATCGCCACGCTGGTGGTGGGCCTGAATCTGCTGGCCGACGGACTCCGGGAAGAGTCCATGCGATATCAATAATCACAGCGCTGCGCACTGTGATTATTGATTAGCGGCGGCTACGCCGCCGAAAAAAGTGATAGGATAGGACCATTGATCCGGACATCAACGCCGATGCTGTGAACAGCGGCACGGCGCCAATCTGGGAAAGTGTTTAATCTACTTTTTATTTTTTCGGTGGCGGCACGCCGCCGGAAAAATAAAAAGGGGGGGCGATGGCTGAAAGCGACGAACGGGCAGAAGTGGTTCTCGACGTCGAGCACTTGAGCATCGCCTATGAGACGAGAAAGGGCGACGTGGAGGCCGTGCGCGATGTTTCCTTTACCGTCCGGGAGGGGGAGACCGTCGGGCTGGTGGGGGAGTCGGGCTGCGGCAAGAGCACCATCGCCTTCGGGATCGTCAACCACCTGGGCCCCAACGGCAAAATCACCGACGGCCAGATCCGGTTTCAGGGCTCGGCGCTGACCGGCCGCTCCGCTGCCGAGCTCAAAACGATCCGGGGGGACCGCATCGCCATGGTCTTCCAGGATCCGATGCAGGCCCTGAACCCCTCTGTCCGGCTCGGAGAGCAGCTTGCCGAGGTGCTCACCTGCCACCGGGAGATCCCGCAAAAAGAAGCCTGGAAAAAATCGATCCAGATGCTCAAGCGGGTGAACATGCCCGATCCGGAAAACGTCATGCGGCGCTACACGCATCAGATCTCCGGCGGCCAGCAGCAGCGGGTGGTCATTGCCATGGCCATGCTCAACAACCCGGCCCTGCTGATCATGGACGAGCCGACCACGGCCCTGGACGTGACGGTGGAGGCCGCGGTGCTCGACCTCATCGAGGAGCTGAAAAGCGACTTCAACGCCGCCAACATTTTCATCACCCACAACCTGGGCGTGGTGGCCCGGGTCAGCGATCAGCTATGTGTGATGTACGCCGGCCAAATGGTGGAAAAAGGACCGGTGGTGGACATTTTCAAGCGGCCCTGCCATCCCTATACTCGGGGCCTCATGGCGGCGGTGCCCAAGCTCGGCGACAGCAAACTCGACTCCATGCTCTATCCGATCCGCGGCCGCGTGCCCGCCCCGGCAGACCGCCCAAAAAATGCCTGCATCTTCGCCCCCCGGTGCGATTATGCCACGGACCGATGCCGGGAGGCCCGGCCGTCCATGATCCAGCTCTCCGCTGAACACGCCGCCCGGTGTATCTATGCAGAAGAAATCGAAGATCGACCCCGAACCAACCGGCGCCGTCGCAGGGTCGAGCAGCTGGCCGAAGCCAAAAAAGAGGAGGTGAAAGTTCAAACCGCGGATGAGACGATTCTCGAATCGGAAAATCTCAAGCTCTATTACCCCACCGAATCCGAATCGGTAATGAGCATCTTCGGGCTGGGGGAAAAACTTTACGTCAAGGCCGTGGATGATGTCAGCCTCCGCCTGGCCAAGGGCAGAACCCTGGGCGTGGTGGGCGAATCCGGCTGCGGGAAATCTTCTTTGGTCAAAGGCCTCATCGGCCTTGAGCCGCTCTCCGGCGGAAAGCTTGAATTTCTCGATGTCGAGGTCGGTGAGGAGGTCACGCACCGAAGCACCCATCTGATCAAGGAGATGCAGATGGTGTTTCAGAATCCGGATTCGACCCTGAATCCCTCCTATACCGTGGGCAAGCAAATCGCGCGGCCCATCCGGCGCTTCAAAACCGTGCCCAAAGGCCAGGTCAAACAGGAAGTCGTTCGGCTGCTCAAGGCCGTCCGGCTCTCGGCGGCATACTACGACCGGCTGCCCCGCCAGCTTTCCGGCGGTGAGAAGCAGCGGGTGGGCATCGCCCGGGCCCTGGCCAGCCGCCCGGACCTGATCATCTGCGACGAGCCGGTCTCGGCGCTGGATGTTTCGGTGCAGGCGGCGGTCATCAACCTGCTGCTGGAAATTCAAAACACCTTCGGCTCTTCGATGATCTTCATCGCCCACGATCTGAGCGTCGTCCGCTATTTTTCAGACGACATCGCCGTGATGTACCTGGGCAGAATCGTCGAGATCGGACCGGCCGAAAAAATTTACGAACCCCCGTACCATCCGTACACCGAGGCCCTTCTGGCGGCGGTGCCCATCGCCGATCCGGAGGCACACCAAAAAGAGATCCGCCTCAGCGGCAACGTGCCCAGCGCGCTGAACCCGCCCAAAGGCTGCCATTTTCACACCCGCTGCCCCCGCCGCAAGGAGATGCTCCCCGACGGCGGCAAAATCTGCGAAACCGTAGATCCCCCATGGCGGCAAAGCGCGAAGGGCCACCGCATCCTTTGCCACATCCCCCTGGAAGACCTGGAAAAAATCGATCCGGTCATTCATCGATGACCAGGCAAGGAAGTGCGCCCCAATTCCTTCCCCCTGTGGACAATGCGGAAACCGCATCGATTCGGCTATAGATCGCTTGCCAGAAAAATGTCCCGATATTCTCCGGCGTCATTCCGGGCTTGACAAGCCTGCCCCGGACCCCGATCCGGGGGAATCCAACCCCGCCGTCCCGTTCTCGAACGGGATTTGATCAAGTATGATGGTTTCGTAAAAAGGGCGAATATTCCTTTTTCCGTCATTCCCGCGAAAGCGGGAATCCAGTATTTTCTACCATTTATAAAGGCCAGATCAAGCCCGACGAAGGTTTCGGGGACTTTTTACGATTTCATCAAGGTTGGATCCCTCAAAAAGGGGACCTGCAAACCCGGCGTTTCCTTTGCTTCTTGCAATTTTTCCGACCAATTGCTAACGCTTCCCCAAGCAGGCAACCGGAGCGCAACCCCTTCTTCTTCACCGGTTCTTTTGCAGGCTCCTTCAACCCCAGCGCGGATGTCACATCCTCCGGTCAGCCTTTCCCATCTTCAGATAAGATGCCTCGCACCTCGCTGCGGGCTCGCCACTTTTGATCTAAACCTCTTTAGCCGAAAATCCGGAAACGATCCTGTCTGTGCGAATCGACCGGACCGACATCGGCGTGGAGCTCTTTTTCCATGCCGGCACCGCATCATCAGAGATAGATGGAAAATGAAACGCCATATTCTCCATTTTTGGCATGTAATATCTGCTAGTATGGAAATTTTGGCATGATATAAGGGTGATATACAGGAAAACTTTCCATCTATTGATACTGTTATGCCCTAAATAAGCTGAAGAGGACTCTATGAGCAGACTAGAGAAATATCTCGAAAAAATCCAAAATGAAAAAAAATATAGAGTAATAATAAAGGTTGACCAACAGTCACTTAATCAATTAGGGAGGCAGGTTCTTGAAGAGGCCAAAAAGGCAGCAGTCGGAAAACGTACTGCATTTAGGCATCAGCCCCATTTCCAAGGAGGGGAATATCACGGGCACTGTGATTTGCATGGAGGCTATCAAGTTTCGTGGACAATTTCAGGGCAGCGTTTACATCCCTCTAAGTTTCCGGCAGATAATAAAATACCAAATGATGCAAAGGCTGCAGTAGCTAAAGTGTTGGGAGTATCCTCGAATTTATTGGAGGGTTTTCTTTCCTACGATGAAAAAGAAGGCAAAGAAATCATTTTATTTGAACTGAAAAATGAGACCAAAGCTTCTCGTTTATTACAAGAACTCAGATCATTGTCAGAGTAAAGAAGAGGATACGCACAAAGTCAACTCGATGGATGACAATGTGAATTTTTGTTGCCCAGTTGCCAACTAAATGGGAGAATTTATAATGGATATAGCTTCATTCAAATTTGATCCAACTATCACACCAATTTTATTTGTTTCTTTGGTCGCCCTATTAGTTTCCATTATCTCCTTGTTAATTTCAATTCGGTATTGGTCAAAATCATTCCGCCCAATTGTAACGGCGATGGTTAAAACCCATGCTGCTGGTAACTTGGGGACGATTTTTGATCTTGAAATTCTAAATACCGGATCTATCCCTGCAAAAAATATCCAGCTCAAAGCTGAACAAAATAATATCAAAAATGCTTTGGGGACGGACTCCAGTCCTGACAACAAAAGACGATGGCTTAGTTGCTTCGACTCTGAAAATAAAATTACCATATTACACAATAATTCGAGCATTAAATGTTCATTCGGACAAAGCAAAGCCAATGATCAAGGGTTTTGGAAGTATAAGGCAATAATTCCAATCAAAATTGAATATGAAGGGTGGTTTGGTAAAAAATACGTACAAAATCAAGACATTCAAATCATCGATAGCGAGAGTTTTACCGGTTATCAGTGGGGCTAATATTGCATAACCTCGCTGGTGCAGGGGACGGCAAAAAGCGCACCGACCCAGCCCAGCCCGTTAGGCTCATAGAGAGAAATTATCATGCTTCAAATTATTTCAGGAAAATTCTTTGAAAGTGACGACAGGTTTGCCCACGACGGAAAGGGAATCTTGTTCTCCAATTATTCTTGGGTTCAACCCATTGAGACCTGTGTGGCTACTCTTGAGCCGGTAGATACATACGCCTCTGTATCATCGTATGTTGTTAGTTACTGCAATCAAATCGAGAAGGAAAAACCGCCTGCCAAAAACGTACTGGTTAGAACAGGAGATTCAGAAATAGTTGAACAATTCATGATTGTTTGCTCTTTTTTTCTGAATGCTTTTTTTCATCAAGATCGAAGTGTTGTTGCAACTGCCTGTCGTGATCAGAGATATAGTTCGTCTGATTACTTTATACCGTCGCAATTTGTCCCAAGAGTATTTTCCCGTCAAATAAGGGGAAACCTGAATGAGACAGAGGAATTTACAGGATTTGTAGATGATCTCATTGGCTTAAAACGTGAAGATTACACTTCGGTGATCACATCATTGCGTTGTTTTAATGACGCAATGCAAATATTAGGCACAAATATTGATCTGGCATATTCTTTATTGATTTATTCTATAGAAGCATTAGCTCAGCGATCGGATTCATTTGAACCTACATGGGAGGATTACCCTCAAAACACTCGATGCCTTTTGGATAATATATTTAAAGAAATAGATTCTGGCATAGCGGGAAGAATAAAGAATGCTTTGCTAAAAGATAGCAACCTAAAAAGCACCGTTCGTTTCATGAGCTTTGTAAGCATCAATATTGATGATACGTTTTTTATACAAGAATCACCTTCGGGGTATATGGCTCTTAGAAGAAGTGAATTTGCTCTAGCACTAAAGAATGCCTATGTAATAAGGTCAAAATTTGCTCACCTTCTACAGCCAATTCAGGAACAACTAAGACACCCACAGATAGCAGGCGGTGATGTTGTTCGTTTTTCGGACGAGCCATACCTAACGATTGCAGGGTTGGTTCGTATTGCACGTCATGTAATAGACAACTTTATCAAAAAATGTGAAAAGATTGCGCATGAAGAATATAACTGGAGAGGCTCACTTCCAGGCATTATGCGGATGGAAATGGCACCGCAGTATTGGATATGGAAGCATGAAGGTTTTGTAGCTGAACATGCAACAAAGAAACTATCTGGCTTCCTTTCTCAGCTAGAAGGTGTAATGTTGAGAAAGGAAGCGATTACAGATTTAAGGGATTTGCTTGAAAAATATGAAAAGCTAATTGGTCAAGCATCCTCGCCATATAGAGTGCAGCTTCTGACAACGTATGTATTGTATAACGGGTATGTAAGCGAAGAACATAGGAGCAAAAACTATTTAAACGTTTTGGAAAAATACAAAACGCTCCTTGATGAATGCACAATAGAAACAATGCTTGCATTGCTCCTTCTGGGGCACAATTGGCCGTGGCGAAAGGAAGAGTGTGTAAAGTGCTGGAACGTTTACTTAAGGACTATTCACAGAAAGAATACTATCAAAATTCCTCAAACAATAAGTGTAGCGGTAATGCTTGAATTGGCGTCAATGTTTCTGGCTGATGGAGACGAATCTGAATATACATACTGGATGGATATGGCAATACTTGAAGCTGCCGGCCAGAAAGAGTTGCAGCAAAAATTAATCCAAGCAAAATCTGATGTTGCCGCTTTGAAGGGCATGGAAGTATTTAATGTACCGTCGAATACGCAGGCATAACCATCACATGCACTCGGACAGTAAAAAGCTCCGCTCGTTCCTCGCTCCTCTTTTTACTGCCGGTGATGTGTTTCGATATATGAGTAAGATTATGTTTGAGGCATTTATAGTCATATCTATGAAGGATAACGGATAATGGCCCTTGAACCCGGCGGTATGTCTGAAAAACTCGGCAGCCGGTATGAGGGGCGTTGGGTTGCCAAACAGCTTCTCCGGCTTTTAAACGAGGCGATCGAGTCGGTCATCGTGGAGCTGATCGGCCCAGACGAACTAGGCGTTGACCTGCTGGTCGTCAACAAAGACGGCTCCCAGCAGTTGCAACAGTGCAAGGCCCGTTGCGGCAGCTACGAAGCCTGGTCCATTTCAGAGTTGCGCAACAAGGGGATTCTGGAGCCCCTGGCATCTCATTTGAGCCGCGATCCAAACCACGAATTTGCCCTGGTCTCGGCAATCCCGGCGCGATCCTTTGCCGATATCTGTGAAAGCGCCAGAAACTCCAACGATAACCCCATGGATTTCTTTCAATATCAAATCCAGGGTATTAGCGAACAAAGACGCAAGATTTTCCAGGGTTTTTGCGATGCGGTGGGGCTCGATCCCCAAAAAGAGGACGACCTTGGAATAGCCCTTGACTATCTCAAGCGCACCTATATTGAGCTTTTCCCCGATGACCGCAATACATGGTCTGATCTCCTGGCTTGGACGAGCTTTCTGTTGACCGATAAGTCGGAAACCGCGATTTCCGTTTTACTCACCTATGCAGAAAACAATTATAAATACCGCAAGCCCATTTACGCTGATGAATTGCTGCGCTACCTTGCGAAAAAGCATGAGATTCATCCCAAACGACTTGAGTATGACGACCGGATTGCCCCGGCTATAGAAAAGCTGATAAGGCAGTTCTCCGATTCCATCGGTCCGGGCCTGATAAACAGCGCCATCATTCCCAGGGAGGAGACCTCCCGAATCATTGAATCCATTCCCAATGGCCAGGATGTGGTTTTGCATGGGGCTGCGGGAAACGGGAAAAGCGGTGTTCTGTTTGAACTGACAGATTACTTTCAGCAGCAAAATATCCCCTGTCTTCCCGTCCGCCTAGACCGGCACATCCCTAAAAACACAGCCAGGCAATTCGGCAATGATATGGGCCTACCCGACTCACCAGCCCATTGCCTGGCCGGCTTGGCTGCCGGCAGAAAGTGTGTTCTCATCCTGGATCAGCTCGATGCCATCCGCTGGACAGCGGCCCATTCTTCCGGCGCCATGGATGTGTGCAAGGAACTGCTCCAACAGGGCAGGTCACTGCGCCGCACCGGAAAAAACATCGTCACCGTCTTTGCGTGCCGCACCTTTGACCTGGAACACGATCCGGAGATCAAAAAACTATTCGCTGACGGCAAAAAACAGGGCATTGTCAGGATACCTGTGAAGGAGTTTTCAGACGAACAGTTGAAGGAGATCATCGGGCCGGACATCAATGTCCTGAACAAGGCCCAGCAACGCATTCTTTCCTGCCCGCAAAACCTGGCCATCTGGATGAAATTGAAAAAGGGAGGGACGATACCTGATTTTCGTTCCGCTACCGAGCTGATGCGCCGCTTTTGGGAAAACCGCCGCAGGCTTCTTGAGGCGCAGGCAAGAATTTCCGCTGATCAAATGGATGCTTTCCTGACCCCCATGCTCGATTACATGGAGAGCAGGGGTGAGATCTCTGCTCCTGCGACTCTTTTGGCAAGAGATCTGGCCGTGCGGGATGCCTTTATTTCATTTGGCATCCTTCAGCAAGGTGCGGGCAGAATAAGCTTTTGCCACCAACGGTATCTGGATCATTTGATTGCCGAACGCCTGCTGCAAAGGATTTGCCAGGGGACTGGCTCGGTGATCGATTGGCTGGGGCCAAGGGAAAACCAGTCGCTGTTTCGGCGCGAGCAACTGCGCCAGGTGCTTGTCATGCTGGCCGAAGAAATGCCGGATGATTTTTTCAATACGGCCCGGGAGCTTCTTGCATCAAAAGATGTGCGTTTTCACCTCAAGCATCTTGTCCTTGAGCTTATCGGCCAACTCGATGAAATAACCGGCACCATTGGGAACTATTTTCTTGAGTTGCACAATGATCCTGGCTGGCAGGACCATGTCCAGGAAACCGTGTTTTTGGGACATCATCCGTGGGTGTCCTATCTTTTAAATGCCGGGGTTATCTCAAAATGGTTCGAATCGGAGGAAGATGAGCAGGAAGTCAACCAGGGCTTGTGGCTTCTTCGCTCGGTGGCCGAGCATATCCCTGACCCGGTGACGGAAATTCTTGCGCCGTTTTTAAATAAAGGCGGCGACTGGCCTGTTCGCATCTTGAATGCAATTTGCTGGAGGGAGGCCAATGATTCCGAAAAGATGTTCGAGCTGCGGTTGCAACTGGCCAGGCTCGGTTTTGTAAAGGATTTTGTTGACTGGGAAACCCTGTGCGCTAGGCATCCCCTTCGTGCTGTCCGATTGATCGAGGCGGTGCTTTCTACCTGGGACTTTGACGATAAACAGACATCAGAAGGCAGAAAAAGGCGGCTGGAGAGGTGGTACGATCAGGATCTTGGGGCGTTGAATAATGCCGTGAAAAATTATCCAGCCCAGACCTGGGACCTTCTGATGCCCCATGTGGAACGGTTGACCAGCATTCAGGCTAATGATTACGACCCAAGGCTGAGAAAGTGGAGGGACGAACGGTTTTCTCGCCACGAAACTGATATCGCTCGTGGTGTGGTCGAACTGCTCATCCTCGCAGGCCAGGCTCTGGCGGCAGAACAGCCCGATAAACTGATAGCGCGAGTTATTCCGCTTGGAAAGAGCATCTCTCTCGTGGTCCAGGAAATCATCATCAAAGCTTATGCCCATCTGCCCGCCGGCCATGCGGATGCAGGCATCTCCTGGCTGCTGGAAGACTCTGCCCGGTTCCGGCTCGGTTCCGGCTATCGTGAGCCGGAGTGGATGCCTGCGGTGCCTCTCATCAAAACCCTGTCGCCCCACTGTTCCGAAAAATTGTTTCGAAGCCTTGAAGAGGCGATTACCCATTACCATACCTTGGAAGAAAAACGGGAGGCCAAACATTACTTGAGAGGCTGGCGTGATGGCTATTTCGACCATTACTGGGGGAAAGCCCAGTATTTTCTTCTGCCTGCACTTGATGCCGAAAGAATTCATCCGGCAACAGCATCCTTGATCCGCATGCTGGAGCGCAAATTTGAAAACTACGTTAAAGAACGATTCCTTAGAGGTGGCGTAGGTTCAGGTGGCTGGGTGGGCTCAAAGCTCGATCCGAATCTTGAAAAAATCAGCAATAGGGCCTGGCTTGAGATTGTCAACAGCGAGAAAGTCACTGAACATGTCAATTTCAAAGGGATTCAGGTTGATTCAGGTCATATACTGGAAACTTCCATTCATCAATTTGCCTCAAGCCTGGCCCGGATCGCCAAGCGATATCCGGAACGCTTCGGCCAACTTGCCTTGCGGTTTCCGGATACTGTTCATCCGAGGTACATCTCCGCCATCCTTGACGGTTTCGGGAAAAAACAGCCGGGGGAAGAAGTGCCTGAACCCGAGAAGATAACCTGGCAGCCGGCAAGCGTTGAAACTATTGAGGCCGTGCTGGAAAAATACCAGGCCGGAGATGATCGGGAAACCGCCATGTCATTCTGCCGCCTTGTCGCGGAAAGGGCCGATGAAAACTGGTCGGACAAGACCATTGCCAGGATGGTCCACTATGCCCAAAACCATCCGGACCTGGAACCAGGCAAGTTGAACCTCCACTGTGACAAGAACAGTAACGAGGCCACGGTTGAAATTCTTTTTGAGAACACCATCAACTGTGTCCGGGGTGTGGCCGCCGGCGCTATCGGCCGACTGCTTTGGGAGCGTAATGACTATCTATCACAGGTCAGAACCGGGATTGAGTTCCTTATCCAAGATCCACACCCGGCAGTACGCATGGCAGCCATAGAGGCCATTGAACCTGTTTTCAACATCGACAAAGACCTTGCTATTTCCTGGTTTTGCAGGGCGTGCAAGGATGATCTGCGAGTCGCCGCATCTCCACGGGCTTTGCGTGTCTTCAACTATACCATTCAAAGCCATATCGATCAGGTCGGCACAATTATTCAACAGATGTTTTTTTCTCCTTTAGATGACGTTGCCATGCAAGGCGCAAGGCAGGTCACGGCCCGTTGGCTGTTTCACGGCTTTTTTGAAAAAGAGCTTTCCGAGGGCCGACAGGGAACAGTGCCGCAACGAAAGGGCGTAGCCAGTGTCGCTGCACAATTGCTGCAAGACAAAAAATATTCCCGGCAGTGCCAGGATCTCTTGCTTCAATTCACGAATGACCCGGAAAAAGAGGTCCGGGACGAGTTGCGCGGCATGTTCAGAAATAAGGACCTAATCACCGATACTGAATATGCGGCATTTGTAAAAGACTATATCCAATCACAGGCATTTGTCGATGATCCTGACCATTTCGTCTGGTCTTTGAAAGATCTTGCCGGAAGCCTCATTACTGTCGCAGATGCAATCTTTGCTGTCTGTGAGGCGTTTTCCACGACCCTTCAAGAAAAAACCCGTGATGTTGGTTCACGTTATCCTCATATGGCGTCGGAAATATCATCTATTTTATTGCGGCTTTACGAACAGGCTCAAGGCGATTGTAACCAACAGATTGCTAACCGATGCATAGATATATGGGATCTGCTTTTCGAAAACCGGGTTGGTAGAACTATCGAATTGACCAAAGCAATCGAACAATAAAGGTTTGGCTACAAATTGGAAGCCTGAGGCTGAAGGAACCAAAAAAACAACTCGAAATCATATAACCTTGCTGCTCCAGGGGACGGCAAAAAGCCCGCCGCCCCTGAGCCCGTTAGCCTGCCTTGAATCAATTCAAGGCCATTATAAACCAATGAGCCAAAGGAGAAAAAAATGGGCATTAAAATTGATGGCGGTAGTGTGAGAGGGAGCAAGGACGGAAGTGGTGGGGGCGCTATCACCACAGGGTCAGGCAAGGGGACGCCGGACAGCCCACACATTCATACGACGACAAGTGTCGATAAAAGCGGTAATGTTACAAAATCTCATACAACAGTAACAGTCGGCGGTAAATCAAAAGACATTGGGTAATTCAATTTGAAAGGCTAACAAGCGTGTCCAGGGGGCGGCGAAAAGCATGCCGCCTCTGACACGCAGTGATGCAGATTCATTTTAAATTCATGGTGGGGGCATTGGACATAGTTTGTGTGAAACAATGAAACAGAAAAAGGAGGCATTATGAAAACGACCGAAGTTCAGAAAAAAGATCAAAAAATTAACGATTTAAAACAAGAGGCTAAAAACGCTTGTTCAGAGCTGAAAAGCAAAAATCACCCAAGTAAAATGTCAAGAGTCCATTGTGGTTCTGATGTTGGTTGATATTAATAGATGGTATTGCTTGGAATTTCCCATGCAATACCATCTATGATAAATCGAAGGTCCATAAAATGTTCGCAAAGTTAAACAAACGCTATCTGGTTAAGTCACAAAATAATCTATTTCGGAAATTGATTGATAGAAAAACCTGGAATGAGGTTGAACTATCGAAAGATATTTTCGCAATACTTATAAAATGCGACAAAAATCAATCTCTAAATATCGAAGAAATTGATATTATATCTCCATTCATTGACGACGGTATAATTGAAATATCACAGACATTCAGAGAGGCATCCCATGATCTTATAACCGAGGGCGAATCGAAACTGGCAAGAAGAATTGACATGGTCTTTTTGTGTGTTACTGGCAGATGCAATTTCAAATGTAAACATTGTTTTTTTGAGCCAAATAGCCAATTGGTCGACCTCAACCTTGAGCAATGGAAAAAAATTGTAGACAAATTATATAAAGCTGGTGTGTACAAAGTGTGCTTAACTGGTGGCGAGGCATTACTTCGAAATGACCTTTCTGCCCTTTGTAATTATTTGTCCAATCGAGGGTTCGTTTACCGAATCAATACAAATGGATTTTTATTGAGTTCAGAAAAAATCAAAGAACTAGTCAGTGCAGGGTTGACCAGATTTCAAATTAGCCTTGATGGCGCAACATCTGATGTTCATGATGATTTCAGGGGCATGAGGTCATTTGATAAAATTATTGGAAACATACGAGAATTAACAACGCTCAGAGATGAAAACAAAATAGATTTCCTCAGTATATCAACTATGTTGACAAAGAGCATCATTGATAGTCTCGATGATTTGTTTGACATAATACTTTCCGATCTAAGACCTGATAGTTGGTATTTAGAACGTCCTTTACCGTGTGGTAGTTATAAAAACTATTATGACGATTATTCGGTCGAAATGGGCCATGCCGAGGAAAAGCTTATCGAATTGATTGAAAAGGCAAGAAAAGTCGGTCCAACAAGGCCGGGGAGAATATTCTTTGATAAATATTATGATTGGATAAATTACCAAGTCTATAAAAGAAATGAATTATTTTTTTCTCCATACACAATAGCTGATTGTGCCTGCGGTGATCACTTCAATCATCTCTATTTGCTTCCCAATGGTGATGCTTCTATATGTATGCACACTGATGTTTTCAATTACATCCCTGGCAACTTATTAGGAGAATCTCTTGATGAAATCTGGGATAAATTAGAAAATATTAAATCAAAAGATTTTTCTTTGTCTAAGATGATTTGCAAAGACTGCGAACTGCTGCATACATGCGGCGGTGGCTGCAGGGTCGCGGCATCCTTAATAAGTGGTGATATAATGGGGTGTGATGTTGAATGCAAGGAATACATTCAAAGAGGTATTAAACGAAATTTATATGATAAATAGCTAACAATTTGCTGCACGGGATCGCAAAAAGCCGCGACCCGTGAGCAATACGTACTGAAGAAGGATGAAGGATAACAACAAGCGAAGGCAATCCGATGGCTAAGAGCAGGAACTTTTCAGTATACCTTCTGAAGACCGGCTACAATGCTCAGAATGCTCTGAAGGACAAGCACTCGCTGGGCGAGCCACTTACCGACGTCGAAAACCTGCCAGCGGGAGCGACGCTTTACCTTGCCGATAACACACCGACTGATCCTTGGTGGAAATCATATTGGGGCATCAATCGTGACCTCCGGCAGGTGTTAAAGGGGGCAATTGTCTTCCTTTCAATCGATGACAAGTGTGTTGCACTTACTTTCGGCCATACCTATCACAATCTTAAAAATGAAGCCTACGAATACGACTTCGGGCTACGTGCAACACTCAACGCGATAGACCCCGACAAGATTAGGATTACCGACATTTTTCAACCCGAGGACGCAAAGCGAGAACGGATCCAAAGTCCGGTTGCGTCCGACTTGACCTTCTTCGACATCAACAGCGATGAATCTATAGTCAAGCGATTGACAGGGGCTGTCCGCCCAGAGTTCCAACCGTATTTTCGGCATGTCACGGGTGCGAACAACATCCGAATCAGCTCCAAGGTAGCGGCATCAGAAATCAGTAACCTATGTTCGAAGTTGCTTGAAATCTACGAGAGGGATGACTTCAAGACAGCCTTCCCAAATATCCAAAACATCACCCCAATCAAAGATCCGTCTACCATTCAGCAACTTGACTCACGTCTTCTGGAGGCATTTCGAGAAG
This sequence comes from Desulfobacterales bacterium, assembly GCA_021737185.1. Classification (GTDB taxonomy): domain Bacteria; phylum Desulfobacterota; class Desulfobacteria; order Desulfobacterales; family CAFBRK01; genus JAIPEL01. Next base: position 30,360 of record JAIPEL010000049.1, read on the forward strand.
AGTCTATAGACCTCGTCCTTACCATTCCAGAGATCTTGGACCAAGAGAGTGCTTTCCAGATTGCGTATAGTGGTGCACACGGTCCTCGCAAGACTTACGATAGCGTTTTCATTGGCCACTACCGTGAGTTTCTCAGCTCCCGCAACATTAGCGAAATAGAGCTCTGTCATCTGAAGCACCACCGGCTGAATATTAAGGACGAGAATGGCAACACAAGGCAGAACTTTTCAATCTATCAGTGCCTGTTGTTCGATTGCCAACACAGCAGCAATCATTACCACCTATGCGATGGTAGCTGGTATCGCATTGAGCAAGACTACATCCGTCAATTGAAGGCGAGTCTGGACCCTTATTTTAATGAGCACTCTGTCCTACAGGAATGCAACGAAAAGCGGGAAGACAGCTACAATATGTCAATTGCTACAGCCAATGCAGACTACGTATGTTTAGACAAGACGAACATCTCACCGGAGGGTCAGGCTGCAGTGGAGCCGTGCGACCTCTACACTGTGAATTGCGGTGCAGCCAATCTAATCCACATCAAAATATCGACCCGGTCGGCATCGCTTAGCCATCTTTTCAATCAGGGCACAAACTCAGTCGAACTCTTGCGTCTTAACGGGAAAGCTAGAGATAAGTTGAAGGATCTGCTTCAACCCGACCAGAGAACATCGATTGATGACACCAAGTTTGCTGTGACTTATGGCATTATCACCGCGAAGGACAAGGCTAAGAAATCTGATGCTCTACCCATCTTCTCCCGGATCAGTCTGCGGAGAGCCATCCAGTCGCTTAAACTCATGGCGATTGACTGCGATGTCGTTTTGATAAAGGACAACGTTGACAGGAAGGCCGAAAATTTGCCCAGATAGCTAATATCAAGAGAAAGGGACTGGTGATTATGGGCTGGTGAGGTAAGTCACACTCTTGCGTTTGGTGAAGGGAAGATTGCAGAACCAATGCATGCGCGCGGACGGGAAAACACTGCTCCGCTCGTCCCTCGCTCTGCAGTGTTTCCGCCTGTGATACTGTCGTTCGGTTTCCAATGCCCAGGGGCGCAGCGTCGTGAATAGGGACAAGGACGAAACATGCTGAAACTGACCGACCAGGAAAAACAGGAGATCATCCGCTATTTGGAAGCGGACCGGGAGCTGCCGGAGAAATACCGGTTTCTGCTGTTCGGAGACAAGCGGGA
>JAIPEL010000172.1 GCA_021737185.1 Desulfobacterales bacterium
TCCTTGATGTGCCCCATGGTAGCGGCCACGTCGAAGTCGGCCCCGAGATATTTTTTGATGGTCCGCACCTTGGTCGGTGATTCAACCACAACGAGAGGTTTCGCGCTCACAGGTTCTCCAGGTGGAAAAAGGTTCAGGGTTCAGAGGTTCAGGGTTCGGGGTTCGGGGTTCAAGGGTTCAGAGGTTCAGGGTTCAGAGGTTCAGGGTTCAAGGTTGATGGTTTCGTAAAAAGTCCGAATTTCTCTTTTTTCGTCATTCCCGCGAAAGCGGGAATCCAGTGATTTCGATAAGTTCTGGATTCCGGGTCAAGCCCGGAATGACGCTTCGGGCACTTTTTACGATTTCATCAAGGTTCAGGGTTCAGGAACCAGATGTCAGATGTCAACCCCGTCGCTGCCCGGCGGGATTCAAAATTCCAGGTTCCAGGTTCAAGGCCAAAGCAAAAAAATGATCAAATCCCAAATCACAAGGAAACAAATTCCAAATCCCAATTTTCAAACAAGGGAATTTAAAGCCGTTTGTAGGTGTTTTTCTTTTAAAAGATGTCCTCTGTCGTCTGTCATCTGTCCTCTGGTTTTCTGACATCCGACATCTGTCTTTTTTCTGACATCTGACATCCGACATCCGACATCTGTCTTTTTTCTGACATCTGACATCTGGCCCTTACTTTCTGACATCTGACATCCGACATCCGACATCTGTCTTTTTTCTGACATCTGACATCCGACATCTGACATCTGTCTTTTAGCTTCGCCAGCCTTCAAGCGGCGCTTTGCCTATCAGGCTTTCACCGGTTCGTCAAGCTGGCTCGGAGCTGTCTTCGTCAAGGACGAAAAATTTTCCGGGAAGCTGCCGGACCAGGCCTTTGAGCTCCAGGCTCAGCAGCAATCCCGCAAGGCGGGCAGAATCCATGGAAAGGCGTCGTCCCAGTTCGTCGATGTGAATGGGGTAGGGGCTCAATACTGCGTAAACCTCGGCTTCATTCCCCGTCAGGACCGGCGCCGCCGGCGCCGGGCTTGAAGAGCCGCGTTGGCCCGCGGCGTCCAGCATCGGCGACAGCTCCTCGATGATGTCGCCGGCGTGCTCCACCAGCTTTGCTCCTTGCTTGATCAGCGTATGGGTTCCGGTGCTCTTGTGGGAGTGAATGCTCCCGGGCACGGCGAACACCTCCCGGCCTTGATCGGCCGCCAGCCGGGCGGTGATCAGCGATCCGCTTCGAAGCGTGGCTTCTGCGATCATCGTGCCCAAACACATCCCGCTGATGATCCGGTTTCGGATCGGAAAATGATGTCCGTCCGGGCCGGCATCTGGCGGAAATTCGGAGACCACCGCGCCGGAGGCGGCGATGCGTCCGGCAAGCCGCCTGTTTTCGCCCGGATAGACCCGGTCCAGCCCGCTGCCGAGGACCGCCACGGTTTTCCCGCCGCCGTCCAGGGCGCCCTCGTGGGCTGCGGTATCGATGCCCCGGGCCAGTCCGCTGACCACGGTAAAGCCCTGCATGGCCAGATCCCGGCTCAAACGGTGGGTGGTCCGCACTCCGTAGTCGGTGGGATGGCGGGATCCGACCACGGCGATGCAGGAGTCTGCTGCATCGAGGCGCCCGGAGACGTAAAGATAGGCGGGCGGGTCGGGAATCTGCCGCAAGAGGGGCGGATACGCGGTGTCGTTTATCGTCACCACGCCGTATCCGGCGGCAAGAGCCCGGTCCAGGTCCTGTTTGGCCGAAGCCGAAATTCGATGGGCGGCGATGTCATCGGCCACCTTTTGAGAGATGCCGTCGACCGCCGCCAGCGACTTTGGCGCGGCAGCCAAAACTGCCTCCGGCGATCCAAAGGCGTCGATGAGGCGCTTGAACAAAAGACTGCCCACTCCCGGCACGCTTCGTAGGCTAAACCAGGGAAGAAGACGTTCCTTGTCGTCCATGGAGATCTCGTTTTGATGCTTGGCCGTTGAGCGATTGAGCTGCTGACCTGCTAAGAAAGAACCCGATGTCAGATGTCGGATGTCGGATGTCGGAAAAAAAGATGACAGACGACAGATGACAGAGGACAGCGAATGACGGAGGCTGCCGCGCCGTCCCGTTTGCAACGGGATTCGATCAACCGGGACGTCAAAAGGACAAATAAATCACAAGCACCAAATTCCATATAAAAATCTTTTAGGAAGGCTTTCTCCCTTTCTGACATCCGACATCCGACCTCCGACATCTCTGTCCTCTGCTTGCCGCGGCGTAGCAGGAGGCGAAGCCGGGTCACCTGCTGCTCAGCCGCTCAGCGGTTCATCAACTCACCAGCCCTGCTACTTTTTCCTCGCCTGCCAGGCGAGCAGGATCGGGCTGGCCACGTATACCGAAGAGTAGGTGCCGATGATCACGCCCACGGTCATGGCAAATGCAAAATCGTGGATGATGCCGCCGCCCAGGATGAGCAGGGAGATGACCACCACCAGGGTGGTGCCGGAGGTAAGCAGGGTCCGGCTCAAGGTTTCGTTCACGCTCCGGTTGAGAATCCATCCCAACGGTTTTCGATGATGTTTTTTCAGATTCTCCCGGATCCGGTCAAAGACGATGATGGTGTCGTTTAAAGAGTAGCCGATGATGGTCAACAAGGCGGCGATGATCGGCAGGGTGAATTCCATGCCGAAGATGCTGAAAATCCCCACGGTGATGGCAACGTCGTGGATCAGCGCCACGATGGCGCCCATGGCGTATTTCAACTCGAGAAACCAGAAAAGGGCGATGGCCACCAGCAGCGCCGCAAGCATCAGAAACGGCACGCTGACCTGGAAAATCGACAGCAGGTAGACCGCCCCGGCCAGGGCCGCGGCCATGATTCCGCTGAGCATCCATTTCAACTCGAACCGTCCCGAGATGTATATGGTGATAAACAGCAGGGCGTAGAACATGGCAAACAGGGCTTTTTCACGAAGGTCTTTTCCGACCTGGGGGCCGACCATTTCCACACGCCTGATTTCGGCCTCGGCGCCGGTGGCTGTTTTCATCGCTTCGGCCAGCCGGGGGGCGAACCCCTTGGTCACGGACGTGGAGGCATCAGTGCGGATGAGCACCTCGTTTTCATCTTCTTCACCGAAGCTCTGCACCGAAGAGGCCTGGAGATCCACGTTCTTCAACCCGTCTTTGACATCCGCGATTCGAATCGGTGCAGAGAAGCGGACCTGGATCAGGGTGCCACCGGCAAAATCGATCCCGTAGTTGATCCCCTTGTGGACCACCAGCGAGGTCAGGGTGATCAGAATCATCAGGGCCGACAGCCCGTAGGCGATCTTCCGTTTGCCGATGAAATCGATGTTGATGTCTGGTCTGACTAGTTGCATGTAGTTTTTCCTAATCTTGATTTCTCATCCGCAGTTGGCTTAGAAGCTTATCAGCTTAGTGGCTGAGTCGCTGAGCATCTGATTGCCCGGCAATCAGATGCTCAGCGACTTGACCTTCCGTTTGAGCAGAAGGTAGTCGAAGATCGCCCGAGAGAGGATCAGCGCCGTAAACAGGCTGGAGATGACCCCCAGACTCAGGGTGACGGCAAATCCTTTCACCGGTCCGGTGCCGAACTGAAACAACACCAGGGCCGCGATCAGGGTAGTGACGTTGGCATCTAAAATGGTCAGGGTCGCACGGGAAAACCCGGCCTCCACCGCCGCTCTCGGTGTTTTACCCAGGCGCATCTCCTCCCGGATTCGCTCGAAGATGAGCACGTTGGCATCCACGGCCATGCCGATGGTCAGGATAATGCCGGCGATGCCGGGCAGCGTCAGGGTGGCGCCGAAGCCGGCAAGCCCGCCGGCGATCAGGACGATATTGAGCATCAGGGCCGTGTCGGCGATCAACCCGGCCCCCCGGTAGTAGAAGACCATGAAAAGCACCACCAGGATGCCGCCCACGATCATGGACAGCAGCCCCTTGCGGATGGAATCGGTCCCCAGGGAGGGGCCAACGGTCCGCTCCTCGATGATTTCCACCGGAGCGGGCAGGGCGCCGGCCCTCAGGACGATGGCCAGGTCCCGGGCTTCTTCGGTGGTGAAATTGCCGGTGATTCGGGCTTCGCCGCCGGAGATTTTCTCCTGGATCACCGGCGCCGAGTAGATGTTGTCGTCCAGCACGATGGCCAGCCGCTCCTTGACGTTTTCTTCGGTGATCCGCTCGAAGAGCCGGGCCCCCTTGTTGTCGAAGGTGATCGAAACATAGGGTTCATTGTATTGGGAATCGATCTGGACCCGGGCATCGGTCAAATAGGCCCCGGTCAGCCGGGTGCGCTCTTCCACCAGATAGGGGATCTTGATCTCCCGGTTCGTGGCCGGATCCTGCCGGGTTTCATAGAGAACCTCGGTTCCCGGAGGAACCTTGCCTTTTTCGGCCTCCTGGGGATCAATGGTTTCGTCCACCAGCTTGAACTCCAGCAGCGCGGTCCGGCCGATGAGTTCCTTGGCCCGCTCGGTGTCGCTGATGCCCGGCAGCTGGATGAGGATGCGTCTTTCGCCCTGGCGCCGGATGTCCGGCTCGCTGACGCCGAACTGGTCTATCCGGTTGCGGATGGTCTCCAGCGCCTGTCCGGTGGCCAGTTTTTTGATATGCGCCACCTCTTCGTCGGGAAGGTCCAGGACCATTTGGAGGGTGTCGGCCCCGCCGCTGCGGTCGGCAATTCGAAGATCGGCAAATTCATCGTCGAGCAGCTTCTCAAATGCCTCGATGTCTGCTTGCCCCCGCACTTCGATTTGAATCCGGCTTCCGTCCACCATGTCCACGGCCGCCAACCGGATCCGTTCCCGGCGGGATGAAGATCGGATCTCCTGCAGGTACCGCTCCAGGGTGCTTTCCACCGCCTTGTCGGCGTCGACTTCGAGCACCAGGTGCATCCCGCCCTGCAGGTCCAGCCCCAGGTTGATCTGCGTGCCGGGCCAGAGACCCTGCTTGAACGTGGGGGCAACATAGACCATGGCGGCGATCACGACCGCCAGAATCAGAACCCATTGCCAAGAAAAATTCTTCAATGTTTCTCCCCGGATAAAATCGCTGCCGCGATTTTATTTGCGTTCCGCGTCCCGCGAAACCGGTTAAAAATTCAATCGGGTCCGGCACCGGTTTTGCCGGCGTCGGTCATTTAGGACCGTCGCAGGGCCAATCGCCATGGCCGATAGTGCCAAGTCGCGATCCAACTGACGCACCAAAGCCCCGGCCGGCGTTGAGTCGTCCGGGGCTTTTCTTGTCCCTTCTTTTTATCAGGGCCCGGCTGTTTCGGGGTTCATCTTCCGAACCGGAACCTTTGAACCCTGCCTGCCGGGGCGTAGCTCCGAAGGAGCGAAGACCGGAACCCAGAACCCTGCTTGCCGCGGCGAAGCTCCGAAGGAGCGAAGCCGGGAACCCGGAACCCGGCCTACTTTTTCCCCGAGCCTTTTTCCTCTTCTTTCTGGGGCTGGGGCTGGGGCTGGGCGGCCGCCTGGGCCAGACCGGCCACGTTTCCCCGGTTGACCTTGACGCGGACCTTGTCTGCGATCTCCACCGTCAGGGTGGTGTCCGACATTCCGGTGATCCGGCCGTGAATGCCGCCGGAGGTGACGATCCGGTCGCCTTTTTTCAGGCTTTCGATCATCTGCTTGTGTTCCTTGGTTCTTTTTTGCTGGGGCCGGATGAGCAGAAAATAGAAGATGACGAACATCAGGATCAGCGGCACAAACGCGCCGATTCCACCCTGGCCGCCGCCTCCGGCTCCGCCTTGTCCCATGGCGTACGCGATGTCAAACAAGATGCAACCTCCTTGTCAGCCCCGCCGCTGGACGCCGGGGCCATAAATTAAAAAAAGAAAAGATCAACCCTGAGCCGTGTCTTCGGTCACGCCGGAAACAAGGCCTGTACCATCACTGGATGCCCCATGGTTCGCGGTGCGGGCATAGGGTATCCGGGCATGCTCCGGTTTGGATCCGGGACCTTGTCCGGGAAAGTGGCGGTCATATACTGGATTTTTCACCGAAGGTCAATGGCAAGGTAAGCTGCTAAGCCGCTAAGCGGGTAAGCTACTGAGAAAGAACCGGATGTCAGCCCCGGCGTCCCGTTCTCGAACGGGATTTGATCAATGGTGAAAACTTCTGCCGAAGTCTCTGCCGGTGGAGGGACGCGCGCAGTCTAGTCCGTGCTGCCGGTAACGACCAAATGCCGGCCACGACGGAGCGTGGCCCTCCAACCTCCAAAACCCAAGACGGGGACAGGTCGGTTTTTGCCGCCGGCTTCGGTCTAAGTTTCACATGAGCATAAAATTCATTTATTGCCTTTTCTGCCTGGCTTCTGAAACTCGCGGCGCAAAGCGCCGCCCAACCCGCAAAATAGGGTCGGAGACCCTATTTTGCGGGTATCCAGATGTTTTCGCCGTCGAACTGGATTTCGTCGACCTGGCCATAGTCGATGCTGTCCAACAGGGCGTATACCTGCTCCATGTTGTATACCACGATCTTGTTCATGGGGTGGATCAGGTCGAGGTTCACGTCGAGGCGTTTTTCTTTGATGTTGTAGATGTAAACAAGGTTTTCAGAAAATTTCAGCAGCTTTCCCACCCCGGAGCTGAATCCGCGGGGGCCGGGCTCGTCGGCCAGAGGGGAGATGCGGATTCCCCGGTTGGCGAAATATTCTTTTAGAAAACGAAAGTGGATGTTCCAGATGTTGTCGCCGGGCTGGACCACGTAGATGCCGAAGGTTTGAACCTCATTGCCGCTTTTCCCGGCCAGGTCTTTTTCGAGGATTTTTCCGCTTTCGAGCTGGATCTTGTCGGCAATTTCCTGCATGGAAACCATGTTGCCGCCGATTTTTACGGTCTCGTCAGAGCGGGCGATCATGTCCACCCCCTTCTTCATTCCGTATGCGGCCTTTCTTTCTTCCATCAGGTCCCGAGCCGATGGGTCCTCGCTCTTGAATTCGATCAGCGGCTGGTCCTTTACCGGGACCCTCACCCGCTGCTGCGAAGTCTCCGACCCAGGCGCCTCCGCCTGGGGCGGCTGGGTCTGCGGCGCCGGCTGCTCGGGTTTGCGCATGAGCAGAGCGACCAGCA
>JAIPEL010000050.1 GCA_021737185.1 Desulfobacterales bacterium
AGGGACGCGCTCTGTCGCGTCCGTGTTGCCGGCAATGACCCAATACCGGCCACGACGGAGCGTGGCCCTCCAACCTCCAAGACCTAAGGCGGGGACAGGTCGGTTATTGCCGCCGGCCACGGTCGAAGTTTCACATAAGTTTTCTGCAAAAATTGCTTATTCCCGCATCCGTGCTACCGGCGGCATGCCTTGATGGCGTCGACGACTTCCGTGAAAACGTCCGTAAGCCTCAGAATGCCGATGACCTCACCCTCCCGGGTCACCAAAAGGGATTGAAACCGCTGGGAGATCAGCAGATGAATGGCGACATCGAGAGACGCGTTTTCCTCGATGTATTCGCTTTCGACAGGGACGTGCATGAAATCCTTCACCCTGCGGTTTGCCCCTTTGCCGCAAATTTCCTCCATGGGGGTTTCCCACAGATTGTACGACGTCAGCATGGACTCGATGAATTTCTTGGTAAAGACCAGATGGGCCATCCCTTCCCGGCTCTGGAGAGCGTCGTATTTCGGCTCCAAAGCCTTCAGCAAATCAATCTGATCGATTTTTCCGCAAACCCGGCCGTTGTCGTCCAAGACGAGGATGGCGCGATGGGGGTAGCGGGCGCGATCGAATTTTTCCTGCGACATTTCCAGTGAGAAAATGGCATCGGCCAAGCTGGCCGTTTCCGAAACGGTGGCATACTCTGACAGGGGGACCATCAAGTCTTTGACAATGCGTTTTTTCATGGCGAAGTCCTCAAGCGTTTTTATGGCAATGCGCCGGCAAGCAGATATTTGCCGAAGTCCCCATGCGCCGTTCCGAGGCCAGGGCGCCGGCCTGTCTGTCCGGCATGTCGAGGCATCGAACCCGGCGATCGGGGCAGCCGGTTTTACTCCTTGTCCTCTTCCTTGATCTGTTTGAACACCCGGCCGGGAAATCGCATCAGTTCCTTGATCTTGGCCCCCCGGATCTTCTGATCATGGGTGTCTTTTTTTTCGAAAGCCTGGCCCAGCTTGACCAGCAGCTCCTCGAGCTTGATCGGCTTCATCAGATAGTCGAAGGCCCCCAGCTTCATCCCTTCGATGCTGGTTTCCACCGAGGCGTGGCCGGTGAGCAGGAGCACCTCCACCAGCGGCTGGATGCGTTTGATCTCCCGGAGGGTTTCGATCCCGTCCATGCCGCCTGGCATCTTGATGTCGAGGATGACCACATCATATCGCTTTTCCCGGATTTCCTCGACGGCTTCCTCGCCGCTTTTGACGCCCACGGCGTCAAGGTTGCGTTTTTTCAGACGGTTGACCAGGGTTTCCAGAAAATCCTCTTCGTCGTCGACGACCAGTACTCTGAAGGAATCCATAGCGCCTCCAAGGGTGGATCTTCGTTGTATGAGTTGACGTTGCGCGCCGCCTTCCGCGGCAGTAGACAGGTTTCCCCCCGCTCTATGACCTTGAGTTCGCGGGGCGCCAGTGCATATCAAGCTCTCTCAAACGGAACGAAAATATGATAATCCCTATCAATTTTTTGAGATGGCTTCTACTTCTTTTCCGGAATCACGATGGGCATCTGCACCGTGAATCGGGCGCCTTCTCCCTGGCGGCTGTGGACGGCGATGGTGCCTCCCATCTTTTCGATGATGGAATAGCTGATCCAGAGACCGAGGCCGGTGCCTTTTCCGGTTGTCTTGGTGGTGTAAAACGGGTCGAACACCCGCCGCTGCTGCTCTTCGGTCATGCCCGGCCCGTTGTCCTGCACGTGGACCCGGATTTGGTCCTGAACCTTCTCGGAGATGATTCGGATTTCCCCGTTTTGCCCGATGGCGTCGATGGCGTTTGTGATCAGGTTGAAAAAGACCTGCTGGAGCTGGGCCTGGTCGGCGGCGATAATCGGCAGGTCTGCGCCGAAATCGGTCTGGATGTCGATATTGTTGATCCGGGCATAGTTTGCCAGAAGCTCGGTGGTCTGTTTCAGGGTCCCGTTGACGTCCACATCCTCCAGGTGGGGCTCCATTTTTCGGGCGTAGCCCAGCATCCCATGGACCACCTTTCTCGCCCGGTCTACATGTTCTTCGATTTTCTGAAGAGAGTTTTTGAATTCTTCTATGTTTTCGCTTTGCTTGAGCTCTTCTTCTTCGAGAAGATCTTCCATCCACCCGGTTTTTTGCTGGATGACGGCCAGCGGGTTGTTGATTTCATGGGCCACGCCGGCGGCCATCTTCCCCAGCGCGGCGAGCTTGTCGGACTGGATGAGCTGGGCATTGAGCTCGCTCACCTTCTGATCGTTCTGCTGGAGGCGGCCGACCAGGGCCCGGGTGATGAAAACCGTTGCCAGAAGGATCACCAGCATCCCGCCGCAGATGATGATGATCTCCAGATCCCGGGTGGCGAACAGCCGGCTCATTTCCTCTTCGGTTCCCTGGTTGACCACCAGCAGCCACTTGTTGTTCTTCAGCCAGGTGCCGGCATAGAGGCGGGTGTGGCCGTCGGTTTTTCTTTCCAAAACCGTGGTGCTGCCCCCGAAAAGGTTGGTCGGCAGGAAAAAGGGGTCCAGGATTTTCCCGCCGAAGCGGGGAGAGGTCTGAAACGTGCCGTCCCGGTTGACGATGTACGCGTCGCCGGTGCGCCCCACCTGGGCGGCCCTTACCAGGCTGCCGAAGACCTCCGAATCGACGGTGGACCGCAGGATCCAGGTGCGATTGCCTTCCTGGCGCCGCACCGCGATAATAAAATGCGGGGAACGCCGGAAGCCCAGAAATACGTCGCTGACATGCAGCCCACGGGCCATGGTTTCGGCAAACCATGGCTCATCGTAGTAGTTGAGCCCCTCCAGTTCGTAGGGACCGATGTAGGTCCTTTGCAGCCCGTCGCTGTTGATGACCCCCAGATCGACAAAGCCGCCGGCCCGGTTGTTCATGACCTCCAGGATGCGCGACAGGTTTCGGTCTTCGACCATGAAGTCGAAGCGGTTGGTGTCGGCCATGGCGGACAAAATGGCCGAATGCTCCTTGAGGAAGAGGTCGACGACCGCCGCCTGGGCCTGGGCGCGGTACCGGAGCTGTTGTTCGGTCAGGTCTCGGCAGGTGTTGTAAAATTGGTAATAGATGCTGAAGCCGAGGATGAACAGCGGCGCATAGGAAACCAGCAGCGTGACCAGGATGATCCGCCGCTGGAGGCTTCTATACATTGCTCCTTTCATTTGCGCAACTCCTGCTTCACTGTGCTTACCCCCCCGGCCAGGATATGAACCGCCAGTAGCCGAGGACGGCCCAGAACCAGAGCACCAGCCAGGCGAGGATGGTGACCGGAAGTCCAAATTTAACAAAATCCATGACGTCCAGCAACCTTTCCCCGGTTTCCGGATCCCGCCCCATTCCAAAGCAGATCGCGTTGTTGGGGGTGCCCACCACCAGAAAATTGGCAAAGGAAGAGGAGAAGGAGGTGATCAGGCCGACCTTCCAGACGCTGACATTGGCCAGGGTGGCCATGGGAAGCACGATCGGTCCCAGGGCGGCCACGGTGGCCCCGTCGCTCATGAAATTGGTCATGGTGCCGGTGAGCAGGCTCACCCCGATCACCAGGCCGTCTCCTTTGGTCAAAAACTCGGGCAGGGCGCTGACGAAAGTGTTGGCCAGCCACAGGGCGCCGCCGGAAAACTTCAGGGCCACCCCCATGGCGCAGGCCGCGGCATAAAGGCCCACCACGTCGAATGCGACGCCTTCCTGGAGATCGTCCCAGGTGACGATTCTGCCCAGAAACATGGCCATGACCGCATACAGGGTCGGTCCGCCGAGGCCGGCGTGCTCGCCGATGATGATCCACGCCGCCACCAGGCAAACGAGAATGACCGCCATGAGCGCTTCTTTGCCGCCGAACTTGGGCATGCTTTCCACCTCGGACCGGACGATGGCGCCGGGGTCCATCTCCTTGACCAGAAATTTTGGTTTGCACCGGATGTACATGTAGGCGCCGATGACCACGGCCATGAGCGGGACGAACGGCATGCCGGTCTTCATCCACTCCAGGAAGGTGATCGGATAGCCGTATTCCATGAGGTAGCCGACCATGATCGCGTTTCGACCGCCGGCCGCCGGCGAACCCGGCCCGCCGTGGTTGGCGGCAAAACAGACGCCCAGAAGCAGAAATATGGCCAGGGCCCGGTCCTTTTTCACGCCGTAAATCCGGCAGGTTACCTTGTAGATGCCCATGAGGACCGGGATCAGCAGGGCCACCAGGGCATGTTCGGAGAGAAAACCGGCAGACAGGGCCAGCATGGGTAGAAAGAGAAATGCGAACATCTTGGTGGAGCGGATCCGGCTGAGCAGGATCAGCCCGATCCGCTTGTCGAGGCCGGTTTTGGCCACCCCCACGGCCACGGCCAGGATGCCGAAGATAAAAAAGACCGCATCCTTCATATAGGCTTGGGAGATTTCGTTGATGGGCAGGATGGAAAACAGGTACAGGAGCACGCCGACCAGGATGTCGGTGGCCCCCAGGGGCAGGGCCTCGGTCCCCCAGCAAAATGCCGCCAGAAATAAAATCGCTACGGTAATTTTGGCCATCCGGGCGACCTGCTCGGGCGTCAGCAGAGGCTCGGCCTCATCGCCGTGGTGCTGTTCGGGTTTTTGGCCGGTTTTTTCAGCGGCAAAGGATTCCGGTCGAAGTTTCTTGTTCACCGTGTCGGTGATGGTTTGGGCGCCGGGGGGGAGTTGATAGCCGGGGGGATTTTTGTCTTTGACCATATTGATCATGCTCTGCGGGGGCGGGACGACGACGATGGTGATAAAAACCGCAGCAGCGAACAAAATAAGAATCGGCTTGTAGCCCGGCTGGTTTTTCCAGGTCCAGCCGGCGCTGTCTTTTGCGGCAAGAGAGCTATGGTGAGCCATGCATCCTCCTTGTCATGACGATCGATCTTGTCGGCAAATTCGTTGCAACGATAAAAAGCCGCAGCGGCATCGGATCTTGTGCCGCTCAATCTCCCGTTTCATCCAGGATTCTTCGGGCCGAACCGGTGGTGTGCCGGATCTGCGCCACCCGGATTTTTTCTTCCACCTGGCGCCGGCGGGAAAACGCCTCCTCGGCCTTGGCCACCAGTTCGTTGATGTCGGCCGGCTTCATCAGGTAGTCGGCGGCGCCGGCTTTGAGCCCGTCGATGGCCGACTCCACGGTGGCATGGCCGGTGAGCATGATGACCTCCACCAGGGGGTGCCGGCGCTTGATCTCCTTGAGAACCTGGTTGCCGTCCATTCCCGGCATTTTCACATCGAGGATGACCACGTGAACCGGATGGACGCTCAATTTTTCCAGGGCCTCTTCGCCGCTGGCGGCGGTGATCGCTTCATAGCCCTTTTTGGCGAGAAGCTTTTCAGTGGTCTCCAAAAACCGGTTTTCGTCGTCGACGATCAACAACCTCATGGCTTGTTTTCCCATTGATTCACCTCTTTTCGATTTTTTCCGCCGGAATGCAGAACCGGGCGGATGGGGCCTATTTTTCGGCCTTGTCCGGTGATCCGGCGCCTGGAAACCGCAGCAGAAAAGCGGTTCCCTCCCCCTGCCGGCTTTCGACCGCCATGGTCCCGCCCAGATTGTCGACGATGCCGTAGCAGACCGAAAGACCGAGGCCGCTTCCTTTTCCCACCGGCTTGGTCGTAAAAAACGGGGAAAAGATTTTTTCCATGTTCTCCGGTGCAATGCCGGTGCCGTTGTCTTCCACGCGGACGTCGGCTGTCCCGTTTTTCCCGGCATAGACCTCGACCCTGAGTTTTCCTCCACTGCTCCCGTGGCGCTCGATGACCGCGTCGACGGCATTGTTGAACAGGTTGAGGAACACCTGCTGGAGTTGGGCGGGATCGGAGGCCACCGGCGGAGCGGTCGGATCGATCTCTTCGGTGTAGACGATGCCGTGGATATGGATCTTATTGGCCACCATGGCGGCCGTTTCGGAAATGACCCCGCCAAGATCGATCTCCCGGATACGGGGCTCTTGCTGACGGCCGAATTTCAAGATGGCCTGGGTGATTTCGGCACACCGATCAATCTGAAGGCGGATCTGGGCCAGAGAGTCATGGATCTCGGCCAGGGGCCCCTCCTCATTGCCGGTTTCCGGAAGCGGGAGTTCTGCCAGGTTCATCTCCATCAGCGACTGTTCGTTGCGGATAATCTGAAGGGGGTTGTTGACCTCGTGGGCGAAGCCGGCCGCCATCTCGCCGAGCTCCACCAGCCGGGCCGCGCCGATGAGCTGGTACCGGAGCCGATCCTTTTCCGCATCCGTCCGTTCCATGTGCCGGACGATCCTGCCGGTCATGAATTGAGCGATCACCACGACCACCACACCGCCGATGCCGGAGATGAACAAGATCAGGTAGGCCGCGGAGTAAAGCGCGCTGAAGGCATCGGATTGTTCCTGTCGGGCGACCAGCATCCATTCTCCCCCTTTTAGAAGGGCGGTCGCATACAGATAGGATTCGCTCCGGGCGTCTTTGGCCAGAAACGTGCGGATTTGATCCTGGGTTTCAGGACGTTCAACCGGGTCGTCCAGGGTTTGCATCAAGTCTCCACCGGATCGGCGGTTGGTCTGCAGAACTCCTTCGGAATTGATGACATAGGCCTCGCCGGTCTTTCCCAGGCGGACCTCTTTGACCAGATCGTTGAAGAGAAGGGAGTCGATGGTGGCCCGGATCATCCATTGGCCCCGGGGGCTGTTTCGGCATACGGCCACGACAAAGTGGGGGATGTTCCGATAGCCCAAGAAGACGTCGCTGATGTAGTAGCCGCGGCGCTCGGCCTCGCGAAACCATTCGGTTTCCTTGTAGACCTTTCCGGTCAGCGAGTACGGACCGATATAGGCCACATGGACCCCGTTTGTATCGAAGATTCCCAGATCCACATAAGCGTGGGAGGCTCGCTGGAGATTGTCGAACAATTCGGAGAGGACTTCAGGTCGGCTGACCTGCTCGAACCGGTAGGCGCGGGTGATGAACTCCAGATCCGCCCGTCGTTCGGACAAAAAGGAGTCGATCATCCGGCGGTGGTCGGCGACGATGCGCTCCATGGCCGAGAGGGTGCTCGTCTCCAACGCCTGCGCAAAATATCGGTAGCCGATGGCCATCACGCAGAGAAATGGGATAAGCGGGACCAGGGTCATGCTCGCCATGAGGATCGTGCGCAATTTTCCATAATGGGACGGTATCGCCAAAGTTGTTTTCCGGTCGGAAAAGTTCGTTTCCTGAAGCAACCCAAACCGAGCAAGGAGTATGCCAAAAGAAAAAGTCGATCTGCAGGGGAAGATCGCTCAATGGGATCCTTGAGACCCCGGTTTCCGTAGGCGCCAACAATGGAAAACGGTATGCCCGAGCCTGAAGCGGTCGACCGGGACGGGTTTTAGTGGGGGACAGAATAGGGACCAAAGACCTCGATTAGTGTCGATATTTTTTACAGTGTGTAAACAGGTCGGCGAGCCGGTCTTAAAAAACCTTCGACGGCGGGGGGAAAGCATTCAAGGTCAGAGAACCGCCGGTCCACTCAGCGGATTGCCGGCGTCGTCCTGCCCCGAAGCCCCCTTGATTTTTTCCACCAGTTCGCCGATTTCACAAGGTTTGGTTAGATAATCGTAGGCGCCCAGTTTCATGGCCTCCAGTGCGGTGTCGATGGATCCGTGGCCGGTCAAAATCAGGGTTTCGGTGAACAGGCCGAGCTTTTTGATCTCCTGTAAGGTGGTGAGCCCGTCCATCCCGGGCATCTTCAGGTCGAGCACCAGGACGTCGAACGCGGCCCCCTCCAGCGCGCGGATAGCTTCGTCGCCGCTGTTGACGGCTTCCACCTGGTAGCCCCGATTGGAAAGCAGCTTGGCCATGTTGCGGGTGAAAATTTTCTCGTCGTCAACAAGAAGGATTTTGGCTCCGCTCATGGTGTTTTCCTTTCGCTGTCAGGTTCTGGGCCGGAGCTTCGGTGCTTCATTCATCTGCTGCAAAAGCTCTGCGGGGGGGCGCTGGGGAAGAAATATGCGAAACTCGGTCCCCCGATGGGGTTTGCTCTCCACGAAAAGCTCTCCGCCGAGTCGTCTGACGATGGAAAAGCAGATGGAAAGTCCGAGGCCCGTTCCCTTGCCCACGGCTTTGGTGGTGAAAAAAGGATCGAAGATCCTGTCCAGATTCTCGGGGGAGATGCCGCAGCCGGTGTCGGCGATCTTTAGCCATATCCCCGGCGCTTCCGCTGGCCCTTCCCCGTTGACGCTGGTGGTGATGGTGACGCTCCCGTAGGATTTTCCGTCGTGGGCGTCGATGGCGTTGGTCAGCAGGTTCAAAAAGACCTGCTGGAGCTGGGACGGGTCCGACATCAGCGGCGGGAGTTTTTCGTCCAGGTCCATGAAAAACTTGATCCCGCTGGCCTGGGCCTCTCTTTCCATCAGCTCGACGACTTCCTTGACGAACCGGTTCAGGTCGACGGTTTCGATGACCGATTCGGTGCGGCGGGAAAATCGCAGCAAATTGGTGGTGATCCGCTTGCAGCGCTGGATCTGGATATCGATCTGGCCCAGGGAATCGAGAAGCTGGTCGCGGAATCCTTCCGGCAGGTTGGGTTCATTTTTGTACGCATCGAGCAGAAGCTGCCGCTCGGTGAGAATGATCGCCAGGGGATTGTTGATCTCATGGGCCACACCGGCCGAAAGCTGGCCGATGGAGGCCAGTTTGCTTGTCTGGGTGAGCTGCCGGTTGAGGTTTTCGGCCTCCACGTCCCGCTTTTTGATGACCGATATCATGTGCCGGGAGACCAGCACGGAAACTAGCAGGATGGAGGCGGCGCTCACGTGAAGAAAGAGCAGCATGGCCCAGTTGGCCTGGTTGACGTCGTTGAAGGCCTCGGAAAAGTCCTGTTTGACCACCAGCAGCCAGCGCGGTTCTTCGAGCCAGGCCAGCCCGATCACCTGGCGCGGGGCGGTCTGGCCCTCCGGGGTTTCCGGTTCGACGATTTTGGTCTGGATCCCTTCGTGGATGCCCGTTGCCGGAAAATCGGCCTTATCCATGATCTTGCTCCCGAAGCGGGAGGCGGTCTGATAGATCCCCTCTTTGTTGAGGAGATAGACTTCGCCGGTTTTTCCGATTTGGACGTTTTCCACCAGGCTCCGGAAGGCTTCGGTGTCGACGGTGGCCCGGAGAATCCATTTCTCCTGGTCCTCCCCGTTGCGGGTGCCGGTGACCGCGATGATAAAATGCGGCTCCTTTCGAAACCCCATGAACATGTCGCTGATATAGATGTCGTTTTCCATGACCTTCTGAAACCAGAGGGCCTCGGAATAGTTCTTGTCGATCAGGTTGTAGGGGCCGACATAGGCCAAGTGGCGGCCGTGGCTGTCAATGACGCCCAGGTCCGTGATGGACCAGTCTTCCCGGTTCATCAGGTCGAAGATGCGGCTCAGATTAGACTGACTGGTCAAATCGGAAAGGGAGTGGCTTCGGGCGATGAGCTGGAGCTTGGCGCGCTGCTCCTTTAAGAAGAGCTCGATGATTCTACGGTGGTTGTCCACCTCTTTGTGAAAGGAGGCGATCAGTCGCTCCCTCGCAAACCCGGTGTAATGAATGTTGATGACCCATCCGACGACCAGCAGCGGCAGCAGGGAACAGACGATGGTCAGGGAGACAAACCGGCGAAACAGCCGCTTGTAATAGACGCGAAGCCTGTTTCCCGGTTCGGCGTCCGAGGCGGTTGTCTGTTTATGATTTTTCAGCTTCATCGGCTTGGTATCTGCCCGGCTCGAGTTCGATTCGGAAACGGCGAGCTTCTCGTGCCGCAACGTCTTCTCCGGCGGCGATCGGCTTCACAATACCAAATACAAGAAATATGCCAGAGCTGAACGCTCAAGGACCATATTCTGTTGCCGCGCCAAGCACCCGTTATATAACGAAATTTTTCCTGCGGGGAAAAACGGCGCCACGGGGGTGTCATCCTGCGGTGGACAGCGGCGGACCTGAAAATGTCACCCGCGAAGGGAAACCCAGTATTTTTTCTGAACCTCGATCGCTTTGCCGATCGGAGACGACCCGTCGCGGCGAAGCCTATGGATCCGGTCGATCTTCTCCGGTGCCAGCGGCGACCTGCCGGCCAGTTCCAACAGCGTCGCCCGGGCGCACTCTTCCAC
Source organism: Desulfobacterales bacterium (assembly GCA_021737185.1). Taxonomy (GTDB): domain Bacteria; phylum Desulfobacterota; class Desulfobacteria; order Desulfobacterales; family CAFBRK01; genus JAIPEL01. Next base: position 10,114 of record JAIPEL010000050.1, read on the forward strand.
CCCCCGAAGATGGTATCCGCCTTCCAGAATGAAGACAATCCGGCCTGCGCAGACTGTTTCGGCGATCTCCATCAGAAACCGGGTCATCATGGCGTATCCCTCCGGCGTTGCGTTCATCCCCGAGAGCCGATCGAACTGGTACAGGTCGAAGCCGCATGACACCACCAGCGCTTCGGGGGCGTATTCTTCGGCGATGGGGCGGACCAGGGCGTCGACGACCTGGGCAAAGTCCCGGTCCCGGGAGCCCTTGGGCAGGGGGATGTTCACCGTGAACCCCTCACCGCTGCCGGTGCCGGTCTCGCCGAAGTTGCCGGAGCCGGGAAACCCGGGAAATTCGTGCAGGGAAAGAAAAAGCACTTCTTTGGATTCGTAGAAGGCTTTCTGGGTTCCGTTTCCATGATGGGCGTCGATGTCGACGATCATGACCCTTTCCAGGCCGTAAATCTTTTGCAGGTACTGCGCGGCCAAAGCGGTGTTGTTGAACAGACAAAAGCCCATGGCACGCACCGGTTCGGCATGGTGCCCAGGCGGTCGAACAAAGGCAAATCCCCGCCGGCTGCTTCCGCTGAAAATCTCGTCGATCACCGTGAACGCGCCGCCGACGGCTAGCAGGGCTGCTTCGTAGGACCGTTCCGTGGTCTGGGTGTCGAGGTCCAAAGAGGTCAGCCGCTTGCCCGCGGTGGCGGCGATTTTGTCGATGTAGGACCGGCCGTGAACCCATTGGAGCTCCTTTACAGAGGCCGGGCGCGGCACTGCGGGCCTCCATTTTCCTGACAGCAGCGGATCGGCCAGGGCTTTTTCCACGGCCAGGATACGGCGGGTGCTTTCCATGTGAAACACGCCCTTCAGATGCTCCGCATAGCGGGGATCGCAGACTATGGTCAGCGGCGGCGACTCCGGCCGCTGCCGGCGGATATCGCCCGTCGGACCGTACTGCTCGCCGATGCCGATCAGCTCTTCTGCCTCGGGAATCCGGTGCCGGTGGCGGACCACGGCAGCCATGGCGTTTTGCGCCAGCAGCGGATGGCTGCCGGAGACCAGGCAGCGTCGAACCAGCCGGAGAAAGGGTTTTCTCAATTCTTCCCCGCCGCCGCGCCCTGAAGCTGCCAGGTGCCGGACCGTCTTTTTCAGGTGGCTGGAGATTTCCTCCAACACCCGGAGGGGAAGATCCGGACATGTTTCGGCCATGGCCGCGATGCTGTCTAAGAGATACCCTCTCGGGGTTTTGAGCACGTAGGCGTATTTACGCCGGGGACGGAAGCCGAGCCCCTCGTAGAAGCCAAGCGCGCCGATTTCCGAGTCGAGAACCAGTTCCGCAAAGCGGGGAAACCGTGTTTTCCAGAGCATCCAGGTCCCGGCGACAAGAAATGTCCCGATCCCCCGCATAGGCTTTTGAGTCCGGCCGAACCGGACGGACGGGGCCGCCGCGATGTACCGAATCTCCATCTGGCGGCATAAAAACTGTTCTCTGGGTTTGAGAAGAACCAGGCCGGCAATGTTTCCGCCGATCCGGCAGGCGAAAAGCCGGTTGGCCTCTCCCCGCGCCAGGAGCTGGAGAAGGAGGCGAACATGGAAAAATTCCAAGTTCAAGTCGGCCGCCTGCATCAATGCGGCCTTGCAGAACGGAAAAGCGACGAAGGCGGCCGGCACCTCGTTTCCCACCAACCCCTGAAAAAGCACTTGGCCTCCGGCAGGAGGAGACGTTTTTTCCGGCAGAAGGTATTGGCCCGGATGCTCTTCCCTGATTTTTTGCAGAATCATTCGGTTGGAGTCGATTTTCTGATTCGCGGCTGCGGTGTCTGCTCCTTGCAGCGTTGTTTTCAGATGGGATGGGCCGGCATCGGTTCCTTTCCCTGTCCCTGGAGGCCCGAATGCTCCGAGGAGCCGGTCGATTTCATGGTTCACCAGCAAAGCGAGGCCGGCTGAATGGATTTCTTCCGTGGCCTTGCGGTAGCCGATTTTCCCCTCCTGATCCCTTAGGGCATGCTTTTTGCGCATTTCGCCGTATTCGATCAGGAGCCGGGCTTCGATGGGAGCGGTGCCTTCGTTGAAGAAGATAAATCGCGGAACCTGAAGGGGTTTGTCTTCGAAAAGAAAATAGAGGCCGTCGTCGGGGGAGTCCCGGTCCTGCGGAATGACGTCGATGCGGCCCGCTGCAAACATCTCATGCAGGGAATAGCCGATTTCCGGAGAGCGGCCGGCAATGGCATCGATGGCCTGTTTGATGTGTTCTCTTTTCAGCATGGCAGCCGGCCGCAGATCTAAGACTGCTACCTTCAAGAGCGCGGCAGCTCGACGGTGACGGTAGTCCCCCTGCCCCGAACCGAGCTCACCAAAATTCGGCCGCCGAGTTTGGTCAGAATGTCCCGGCAGATGGGCAGGCCGAGGCCGGTTCCCTGGTGCCGGGTCGTCCACAGGGGTTCGAAGATTTTTTCCATGTCCGATTCCGCAATCCCCGGTCCGTTGTCTTCGATCCGGACGGCGACGGTGTTCGGAAGCAGATCGGCGATGACCCGGAGATGCCCGTTTCGGTCGACGGCGTCAACGGCATTGAGCACGATATTCTGAAAGACTTGGCGCAGTTTTGACCGGTCGGTGTTGACCTTCGGCATGTCCGGCGGAAAGTCCTTTTCGACCGCGATGCTCCGAAAACGGAGCTCCCGGTCCAGTATTCCGAAAAGATCGTCGATGACCTCTTCGACGTCGACCGGTTGAAGAAGGGGGGCTTCGGGCCGGATATAGCGAAGCAGCCGCTCTACGGCGCTTTTGCCTCGAATCACTTCTCCCCGGATCTGTGCCAGTTCCTCGCCTGCTTCCTGATTCGATTCATTTTGGATTTGCTCCTCAAGAATCGTTGCGGCCAGATCGATATTGGAGAAGGTCTCTTTGGCCTCCTGAAAGAAGCCCAAAGAGAGCTCCATGGACGACGCCAGGTAGCTGGTGCGTCTCAGCTGCTGGCCCAAAATTCCCAGGCTGCGGCGTTCGGCTTCCAGCCGGGCGATGAGGGAATTGGTGGTCAGCAGCACACAGCCGAGGATCAGAATGGCGGCCAGGACAAAGACAAGAAACACCACCACCCGGGCCCGGTGCAGGTCGCGATAGATTTCTGCGCTTTTGAGCTGGACGACGTTCAGCCAGGCCACCCTGTCCTGCCAGGTCATAAACAGGATATCGTTTCCGGATTCCATCCACCGGACCCCTTCGAAGTAGGCGATATGATCGATGGGTGATCGGGCCATCAGGCGCCCGGCCGACCGGGGCCGGCTTTGAAAGTAGCCTTCGGCGTTGATGAGGTAGGCCTCTCCGCGCCGTTCGCCCGGGACCGAAGACGCCAGTTCGTCGAAAAGGGAAAAATTCAGGGTCGCCCGCAGCACCCATGGCCCTTCGAAGGAATTTTTCCGAATGGCGATGATCAGGTGAGGCTCGTTCCGGAACCCGAGAAACACGTCGCTGATATGGACGCCCTCGGCGATCACCTCCCGAAACCAGGGGGCGCTCAGGTAGTTTTTATCTTCCAGCCGATAGGGGCCCGCGTACGCCCGATGCCGGCCATGACCGTCGATGATGCCCAAATCCGAAAAAAAGGGCGTGCCCTGGTTTAGGGAATTCAGCCCGGCTTCCATCACCTTCGAGTCGGCCGTTGGCCAGGGCTCCAAGCGGTCAGCGAGCTGCTGCAGATCGATCACCCGCTCTTCGAAGAACTGGTCGATGGAAAGCCTGCGTTGAACCATTTCCAGCTGCACGGATTCGATGGCTTTGGCCTTCAACGCCGATGCGGCGAAAAAATACAGCCCCCCACCGATCACCAGCAGGGGGATAAACGAGGCGGCCAGCAGCGTGAGCACCACCCGAACCCAGATCCGGCGGAAATAGGGAAAATCGTTTCCACTGTTGTCGTAGGACTTCGTCGTTTGTTCCATCAATCGGATTCCTCGCCGGACGAGTCGGGTTCCAGATACCGGAGGGCATCGGTCAGACGGACGATCCCCACCATGCGGCCCTCTTCGACCACCGGCATGGTTCTGATTCGGCGGTCGATCATTCGGCGGGCTGCCTCCTGCAAGGAGGTCTCCACCTCCACGAAGACCACCTCCGGCTGCATCACCTCTGCCAGGGGCCGGTCCGGAAGCCATTGCGGATGTTCCAGAAGCTGCTCCCAGCCGATCTTCTTTTCGGGGCGAGCTCCCTGGGCCGCGCCAAGGAGGGATCTTTGCGTGACGCAGCCCGCGGGCCGGTCTTCTGCATCCGTGACAAACAGCGTCTCTGCGGCCATTTTGTCCCGGTCCCGGTTGAACACCGCCAGCGCCGCTGTCAGGGGTGCATCCGGGGACAGCCGGGAAAAATCGGTCAGGAGGATGTCTCCGGCCGTGGAGCGCACCCAAAGGACCGGCCGCTTCCGGATACGCTCCACGCTCCGGGCCGCCTCGATTTTTTCCACCAGGTGTTCCACATCGCAGGGCTTCATCAGGTAGTCGAAGGCGCCTTCCCGGATCGCTTCGATGCCGGACTCCACGGTGGCGTGGCCGGTAAGCATGATTGCCTCCACTCCCGGGGCCAGCGTTTTGATCCGGCGCAGGGCCTCGATGCCGCCCATGCCCGGCATCTTCAAGTCCAGCAGCGCGACAGCAAAATTCGGATCCTTCTCTACGGTTGCCACGGCGCTTTCCCCATCCGGAGCGGTTTCCACCGTGTACCCACGACCGCGTAAAATCCGGGCGAGGTTCCTGGCAAAGACCGCTTCATCGTCCACGACCAGGATCCGGCTTTCGGAGTCCATGGCTGCCTCCCGTTCGATGAAGATTTTCTCGGTATTTCCACCCGCAGTTCGATGCAGGTGCGGCACCGAAAGGCATGAGGGCCAAATCGGTCAAACCTGATCTGAGCGATTGTGCGATGGCTTTCAGCCAATCCCGGCTGGCATCCGGGCGGGGGTGAACCCCGCCCCTACCCACGGGGTGGCGAGCACCTTGTAGGGGCGGGCTTCATGCCCGCCCGTATAAAGATCCCGAAGAAAAATCTGCACAATACATGCCAAAACGACCTGAATCCGTATGCCTCTTTTCTAAGTCGACGCCCTTTTGTTGCCGATTGTTGCCGATGAAAAAGGGTAAATAACCTACCATCCCACCCCCAGGGCCTGCAGTGTCTGCTGTCTGTTGACAGTATAGTCACCAGGCGGTGGACATGCCGGCCCGCCGAGGGGCCCCTTGGAAACCCAGTGAAGATCAACCTCCTGATATTAAAGCAACATATAGCTTGCCCCATCGACACCGGCCGCTGGCATGCAAGTTGCTCAAAGAATCTGTACACAACAAAAAACAGGTAACGTCACCATAAAACGACAGGAGCTTACCGATGATTGACTTAGGCATGTTCGGACACATCGCGTTCACCTGGCAGTTTTTCACCGCCCTGATGAGCATCGTAATCATCGACCTGGTGCTGGCCGGCGACAATGCGGTGGTCATCGCCATGGCCGTGAAAAACCTCGAGGGGAGACAGCGCACCATCGGCATCGCCGCCGGCGCCGGCGGGGCTGTCCTGGTGAGGGTGGTCTGCACCTTCTTTGTCGCTATGCTGCTGAACATGAAATACGTGAAGCTGGTGGGCGGAGCCGTGATTCTCTGGATCGCCGTCAAGCTTCTGGTGGAAGGCGCCGAAGACGAAGAGACCAAGGAGGCCGGCAGTATCTGGCAGGCGATTTGGGTCATCATCGTGGCTGACCTGAGCATGGGGATCGACAACATGCTCGGAGTGGGTGCCGCCTCCCACGGCAACCTGTTTCTGCTGATCTTCGGCCTTGGGCTGAGCATTCCCTTCGTAGTGTTCATGAGTTCGATTTTGGCCCGTCTCATGGACCGGTACCCGATCATCCTTTACATCGGGGCGGGCATCCTCGGCAAGGTCGGCGGCGAGATGATGATCACCGATGTCTGGGTGCACGGGTTGCTCCACCCGAGCAAGGCCATGGAGTACGGGGTTATGGCTGTTACCACTGCCGGAGTGCTTGTATTGGCCCGCTTGCTTCTGAAGATGCGAAAGCCGGCCGAAGAAGCGGTGCAGGAGATGGCCGGCGAGCCGGAGCCGATTCCCGTCAGCGAGCAGGGATAGAGCGGCGGTAAACGAAACCTCCTCCACGCAGACCTGTATCTGCGTTTTTTCCTCCCTCCACCCCGCCCGGCCGGGAAACCGGCCGGGCGGAGGTCTTATGGGGCATAGTTCAGAGGTTCAGAGGTTCATAGGTTCAGGGGGGCGGATGTTCGCGGGCTCAGCGACAGGGGAGTCCGGTTGGATCCGTTATTTTTTTATTTTTTCTGCGCAAAGAAAATGGCGCGCATTGTCGGACCCGAACAGTAAGGACAATAAATAGATACTTGTTTCATTTCGTATATTCAGCGATTCGATATGTCTTGTGAAACTTCGGTCGAAGTCGAGGTTCTTCGTAGGGCACGACCTCCGTGTCGTGCCGCCGTGAACGGCATCTATCTTCGCTCTTCCCCCCTTCGTTCTTCGAACTTCGGAGGACAGATCGAGCTACGCCGCGACAGGCGGAGGCCGTTCACTACATAGGCCGAGGTCTTGTCAGAAGTTTCACATTTGATCAATCGTGAAACCGTGCCATTTTGGCCTAGTTTCCTATGAGCCCTGCCCCTGGCCGCGAGGCGATCAGTTTGATCAAACGTGAAACTTCTCAGGCCGTCATTCCGGGCTTGACAAGCCTGCCCCGGACTCCGATCCGGGGGAATCCAGGTATTTCTGGGTCCCCCTTCGACGTTGCTCAGGGTGGTGAGCTTGTCGAACCACGGCTCTCCGCTTCGCTACGGCCGGAATGACGGACTGGTAATGCCGAAGTTTCACATAAGCCCTGCCGCTGGCGCGGCGTTCAGGGTTCAGGGTTCAAGGGTTGCCGTAGGGAATTCTATCGGAATCTTTTGGTCTTAACCGGCCAGTTTGATCAAACGTGAAACTTGTGTCGAGGCCCCTGCCGGTGGAGGGACGCGCGCAGTCTAGTCCGTGCTGCCGGTAACGACCAAATGCCGGCCACGACGGAGCGTGGCCCTCCAACCCCCAAAACCCAAAACGGGGACCATTTGTTCGGATTTCCGAAAGGCGAAAGCCTCAAAGTCCCCCTTTGGAAAAGGGGGATTTAGGGGGATTTGATGGGATACCGAAGGAAGTTTCATACGAAACCCGGTTCCTGGCCGGCTATGGGGCAGGTGTTTTTCACAGCCCAAATAACAATCTGAAATCTAGTTTGAGGGGAGAAAGAATAAACAGGTGAACCGGTTTTCGGCTCTTTGCGGGGGGTGCGAAGGGAGGGTGCGGGTACAGGCGAAGACGGAAGCAGATATAGGGATTGTCATATTTTCGTTCCGTTTGAGACCGATTCGCCGGTAGAGACAGAAAGACTTCCAACATCTGTCTCAATGAAATTTTTTTGCGTAATTTCCCCGGCGCAGCCGGGAGTTGTTTCTCTCCTGAAATCGCGGCAGCGATTTCAGGAAAGAAACAAAACGATGCAGCAGAGCACCAGGCTCATCACCCACACGCAGTGGCTGACGGTACCCTTGGCCACGGGGTGAAAATGGGCCTTGTCGCTTCTGTGCCCATGGGAGCAGACGTAGCGGATTTGTTCCTTGCCGGTGATCTTTGACACGACCTTCTCTCTTTTGACCCGGGCCCCGCAGAGTTCGTCTCCGGCGGGCCCCGGCCTGAGACAGGTCAGGCGTTCTCCCAGCCGGTGGCTGACAAAATTGTAGATCCAGTTCCAGGTCGTGGAGAAAATCAAAAAAGACAGCGACATCATCAGCACGTGGCGCCGGGTCATGCCCAGCCCGTCTAGATAGATGCCGATCTTGGCCGGTGTCAGGGGGCCTTCGCCGCCGCCGAACAGTCCCAGGTCGTAGAGAAAGAAACTCAGGACCATGACCCCGATGGTGAGCAGAAAATTACCCATCCGGCGTTGGGGCAGGCCCAGGCCGGGCTGGCCGGTGGACATCGATGAGGCTTTCATGCTTTGCTTCTCCTTCATGGCATTTTCGTCTTTCTTGTCCGGAGCCGTTTGCCGGACCCGGCTTTTGCCGGGTCCGGCAATGGAAGAATTACATTTTCGCGCTTTTCAGCTTTAGCCGGCCTATCCTCCGGACAGCTTCTTCACGACGCCCGGGATAATGTTGTAAAAGCAGATGCCCGCCACTACCAGGCAGTAGGCGGGCACCACGATCTTCCAGAGCTTTTCCGGAAACACTCGGGTCATGTAGGGTGCGGCCACCGCCGAGAACATGGTGGCGATCATCATCGACGGCAGCAGCATGTAGTCGATCTGCTCGCCGCTGGCCAGCAGCGCCACCCACACCAGCATGGCAAAAAGACTCACGGTCCCCTCGGAGATGGCCGTGATCGCCAGCATGCTCTTTACCGGAATGCCGGCCATCAGACCGCCCACGGTGACCACAGGTCCGTATCCGCCGCCGCCGACCCCCTTGTTGAAGCCTGCCAGGGCCGCCCAGCCGATCATTTTGCCCGGCTTGTAGTCCCGGTCCTTTCGCACCTGGAACAGGGAGGCAAAGCCCATGAACAGCAGCAGTCCCGCCACGTAGAGCTTGATCCAGACCTTGTCCAAATGAAGGATCTTGTAGACGCCGACGATGGAAACGGTGGTGGCGAGGCATCCGGCCACCGCGATGATGAGCCAGAGCTTGACCGTTTCGGACATGGGGCTGAACTTCCACTCCACGTTTTCAAATTCCCGGTGTAGAAAGGCCCCCACCAGGCCGGCCACCCCCTGCTGGATCATGATCACCGGCACGATCTGCTTCGGGCTGAATCCGAGCACCAGCAAAAGCGGCGTCAGGGCTGTGCCGAAGCCCATCCCGGCCGAGGCGTCCATGAATTCGAAGAACATGGCCAGCAGCACCACCGGCCAGACGATCATCCATTGGTCCCCGGTCAATCCGTGGGCGACGGTCCAGGGCGACTGGATCCGTACGGTCGGCCCGAAGGGGTTCTGGGCCAGCCAGATGCCGACGAGAAAGACCACGAAAAAGACGGCGATTCCTCCCAAAGCGGCCCTGATGTGCCGCCATTCGGGCATGAACCGTTCCCAGATGGTTTTTTTCTTTTCTTCGAGGTCGCGGGCGACCTCCCATCCCATCTTCCTTTCGGTTTTGGCATCGACGTTTTCCATGAGCGTCCTCCTTGTTCGTTTTGGGTATCGAAACTCGCTGTTCTCCACGTTCGTTTTTGTTGGTGCCGGCTCTTGCTGGTAGAAGAGAAAACAAAACCTGTGCCAGACCGATGTGCCCAATGGAAATAGTTTGTAACCGCCTGGTATATGGGGGTTTAAAAGCATCGAGGCTGATGCGGCGCTTCGCTTTTTCCAAAAAGCGAAACCTCTTCGTGGACAATCGAAAAAGAAAAGTGTCCCCCGTCGGTAGACAATGTTCGCAGTTGCCCTGCGGGGAGCAGAACCGAGGACCGGAGAAAAAGTCATGTAAAATGAATACGATGGAGGGACTGCGGCGGAACGGGGCGCCCGGTGGGCCGCCGGAGTGCATCATGGCATTCGAATTGCAAAAAAGTGGAGGCAGCGGTTGCCATAGGAATGTCAGAGAATTTCGAAACCATCTTGAAAAGGGATTCCGATGAAAGGCTTACGGGTCAGCGATATTGTCCTTCCCTGCAGCGGAGACATGCGGCCGCATCCGAGCGTGGAAATGAGCGATCCGATCCGCAGGGCCATCGAGTTGATGGTGCGCCACAACTTGAAAGACATCGCGGTGGTGCGCGGTATCCGGCCCGTAGGCAGGGTGCGCCTCGAAGATGCCTTCGAAAGGATGGGGCTGATGAAGGAGCCCCGTCTCGATGACTATGTCGGGGAGATGGAAGTGTAGGTCCCTGGCGCCGTCAGAAAACAACCATATGGATTTTACAAGGAGGTCAATATGTTCAAGCACATTCTGCTCCCGACGGACGGTTCGCCATTATCCGAGGCGGCGGTGGAAGAGGGGATTCTTTTTGCCAAGGCCATCGATGCGAAGATTACGGGCTTTTGCGTGATCCCCCTGCATTACAAGTTTCGCTACACGGCCCAGATCATGCAGGATGCCTTCGGGCAGTCGACCGAACCGGACACGGCGCTGGAAAAAGCCTTCCAGGCGATGGTTGAAAAAGGAACGAAGGAAGGAAAGAGGCAGGTGGAGGACTACCTGGCAACGATGATAAAAAGCGCCAAGGAAGCCGGCGTTGACTGTGACGCCTTTTACGATATGAACGATTTCCCTTACGAGGCGATCATCCAGACGGCCGGGCACAAGGGGTGCGATCTCATCATGATGGCTTCCCACGGCCGGAGCGGCGCCAAGGCGCTTCTATTGGGCAGTGAAACGCAAAAAGTGCTGACCCACTCCAAGATTCCCGTCCTGGTGCACCGCAAAGGACCTGAAAAACAGAAGGGTGCGGGCATTTTCCAGCACATGCTGCTTCCAACGGATGCCTCGGAATTGTCGGACGCGGCGGCGGCCAAGGGCATCGATTTTGCCAAGGCCCTGAACGCGAAGGTCACCGGCATTTTCGTGGTGCCGGAACATTATCCCTCCTATTACCGGACAGGGGCGACGCCTGAGCTCAAGAAGCAGGCCGAAGAAGAATGGAGGGCCTACGCGCAGAAGCATCTCTCCAATCTTGCGGCCGCGGCCGAGGACAAAGGAGTGGCGTGCGACGGGGTAGTGGCGGTGTCAGACGATCCCTACGAAGCAGTTGTCGATGCGGCAGGCCAAAAGAACTGCGACCTGATCTTGATGGCCTCCCACGGAAGAAAGGGCTTCGGAGCGGTGCTGCTCGGCAGCGTAACGCAGAAAGTGCTGATCCACTCGGCCGTTCCGGTTCTCGTGTACCGATGAGAATGACAATCCCTATCGCTGCTTGAATTCTTCGGAATTGACGCCCGTTTCTTTCATGAGGCGGTGCAGGTACTGCCGCTGAATGCCGGCTTTTTCCGCCGCCCGGCTGATGTTTCCGTTGTTCTCTCTGAGAAGGGCCTCGATGTACCGGCGGTGGAAAAGTTCGGTCATCTTTTCCTTGGCGTCCTTGAACGACATCCGGGCGATTTCGTCGCTCATACTCGGAAACTCGCTTTCCGAGCCGGGATCCAAAGACAGATCACGCAGACTCAGTGTTTTTCCCCGGCAGTAGATGACTCCCCGTTCGATAATGTTTTCCAGTTCCCGGACGTTTCCAGGAAAGTCGAGGGCCGTCAGGGCGTTCATGGCGGCCGGTTCGATCTCTTCGACCTCCTTGCCGTTGATGCGGTTGTATTTTCCAAGGAAGTGGTAGGCGAGCAGCGGGATGTCCCCCTTTCGATCTCTCAGGGGCGGCAGCTCGAAGTTGATGACGTTCAACCGGTAATATAAATCTTCCCGAAACTTTTTCTCGACGATATCGAGGCGCAGGTTGTGATGGGTCGCGGCGATGAACCGAAGATCGGCCTTTTTGGTCACCGTGCTGCCCACCGGTTTGTATTCGCCTTCCTGAAGCAGGCGCAGCAGCTTGGTTTGCAAAACCAAGCTCAGATCACCGATTTCATCCAGAAAGAGGGTCCCTTCGTGGGCTTCCTCCACCAGGCCCTTTTTATCTTTCCACGCGCCGGTAAAGGCGCCGCGAACGTGGCCGAACAGCTCGCTTTCCAGCACATTTTCCGGGATGGCCGTGCAGTTGAGGGTGACCAGGCGGTTACCGCTTCTGGCGCTGTGCTGATGGATTGCCCGGGCAAGCAGCTCCTTTCCGGTGCCGCTCGGACCGGTAATCAGCACCGTACCCATGGTCGGCGCCACCTGCTTCACCCGCTCGAAGATTTCTTTCATTCCCGCGCTGGCGCCGATGAGGTTTGCGAATCCTGTCTGCTCGGCCAGCGCTTCACGGAGCTGGATGTTCTCGTGAATCACCTGCCGCCACTTCATCACCTTGTCTACGGTGAGCAGGATCCGCTCCCGACGAAACGGTTTGGTGATATAGTCGTAGGCACCGGTCTGGGTGGCTTCCACGGCGGTTTCGATGGTGGCATAGGCGGTCATGATGACTACCGAAATGTTCGAATCGACCGCCTTGATTTGACGAAGAAGATCGATGCCGTCCATTTTCGGCATCTTCAGATCGGTGATCACCAGGTCAAAGGGCTCTTCACGGATCCGCTGCAAGGCGGCGGTGGGGTCTTCCTCTCCATGGACCTCGTGCTCGCTTTCTTCTGTGATGATCCGCTTGAGCAGTGAGATCATGTCGCGCTTGTCGTCCACGATCAAAATTTTGCCCTTCATCGCTCCTCCCCATGGCGGGTCTGCAATCTGACAGTAAACACGGTTCCTCTGGGCTGGTCCGGTCCATCGGTGGGTTGACTGCGGCATTCGATGCTTCCGCCGTATTGCTTGATGATTCCATAGCTGACGAACAGGCCGAGGCCGGTACCTTCCCCTTCGGGCTTGGTGGTGAAAAAAGGTTCGAAAATCCGGTCCATATCCTCCGGGCGGATGCCTGTGCCTTCATCCCGAAACTGAATTACAGCCTTTTTGCTTCCCTTTTCTGCGGCGGTTCGAATGAAAAGTCTTCCGCCCTCGGGCATGGCCGCCGCGGCGTTGTTGATCAGGTTCAAAAAAACCTGCTGGAGCTGCCGGTAGTCTGCCCGCACCGCCGGGATGTTGTCTCCCAATTCCGTGGCAATTTCGATCCGGTTCATTTCCAGGGTGTGCCCGACGATTTTGATGATTTCCTCCAGACAGGAGTTCAAGTCGGTGCTCGACCGGCCGGGACTTTCCGTCCGCGCAAAGCTGAGCAGACTTTCGACGATCTCCTTGCAATGATATCCCTGACGCTCGATGGTTTTAAGATCCTCGTACTCTTGGGAACCTAAGGCCTGCTTCCGGATCAGCAGGTCGCAGAAGCCGAGAATGACCCCGAGCGGGTTGTTGATCTCATGGGCCACACCGGCGGCCAGCGTGCCCAGCGAGGCCAGCTTTTCGGTGTTGATCAGCTGCCGCTCCAGATTTTTGCTTTCGGTGATGTCCCGTGCGATGCAAAGAACGGCGTTCATCTCTCCGGTTTCGTCGCGAAGGGGCATGAAGTTGCCGGCGATCCAGACGGGCGCATCCTCGGCCGAGACCTCGAATTCTTCCCGAAAGCTTTTTTCGGTCTCGAATACTCTTTGCACCCGCGAGAGCATGCGCTGGGCCGCCGGTCCGGAAAAGAGGGCCTGAACGCTTTTGCCGATGAGGTCGTCCGGGCTGCTCCCGAAAAAATTGGCCGTGAAGCTGTTGACCGAAAGAAGACTGCCATTACGGTCGAGGGTAAAGATGAAGTCTTCTGCGCTTTCCACCAGCGAACGGTATTTTTCTTCGGATCGGCGAAGGGCTTCGGTCCGGCTGCAGACCCGCTTTTCCAATGTTTTAGACCACCGGATTTCCAGACCGAGCACCGCGAATCCGGCCAATCCCACCCCCAGAATCACCAATCCCTGGAGTATGAATTGCCAAAACTGCGCCTTTTTTACGGCCTCTTCGATTTCATATACCGGAGCAACCACGGCAACGGACCACGTCTGGACAGGAGTTTCGGCGATCTGAACAGGGCAGTAGGCGATGAGTTTTTCGATTCGCCCCGTCGATCCCCGGTGCCACGCCGACGTATACGTGCCGGTTCCCTCCCGGCCCTCCAGCATTTGCGATCGCTGGATCTCGTTGATGGCTGCATAATTCTGGCCGGGAAATTTTGACTTTCGGGCTTCAAAGGCGCTTTTGCCGATGAAACGGGAAAACGGATGATAGAGAAAGGTGCCCGATTCGTCGATGATCCAGGCATATCCCGTGCTGCCGGAGCGGATTTCCCGCAGGAACGGCCCCAGAAACCAGGATAGATTCACTTGAAATGCGATGAATGCGTCTTTTCGATCCGGAATCGGGGTAGACAGGCCAAGGAAGATTTCCGCCCCCCGGGCTGCGGGAGGAGAAACCCGGAGCTGCCCATCGCCGTTTTCTTTCGGCCGCACCAGGGCCGGGTCGAGGGTCTCAAAGGCGGCATCGACCGGAACGGCTCGGTAAGAAAGATAGCGCCATCGGCGTCGGGCGTCGATGTCGATCCACTCGATGCTGCGGACCCCGTTTTCCATCACCCGGGTAAAGCAGGATTCGATCCGGGGATACAGCGCTTCGGGATTGACGGATTCTTTCGAGAGATCCAGGGCCAGGGCAAGCAGCTCTTTTTTTAAAACCCCAAGCTCCCTTTCTACGAAGTGCTTCACATTCCGGGCCACCTGGAGCTGCTCTTCGTTGAACTGGGCGGTCACCACGGCCCGGGATTCTTTGCCCGCCCGGATGCTGAGAAACACTCCGGCAGAGGCGACGGCCAACGCGCAGACAGCGACGAGCAGAACGAACCTTCGTTCGATTTTTGGACGGCGGGTTGATTCCATATCGGAACGAATGAATGAGCAAAGCGCATGCCAGACTTCCATGTGAGCAAAGCACTATAAAAAGCTACAATTCCGGTAGGATAGAAAACAGCGTCGAAACAGGGGCGCTTGGGGGCAGGGAAAACCTGTCGATTTTTTTTACAGGTTGCCAAAGCCGACGGCGCCGGCCGCTGGGAGGCGGGAAAGCTGGGCGGCCGGGAAATGCAGCAATTTTCAGCGCAGCTTTCCTGAGCTGCGAAGCGCCCAGGCTACTCGGATGCGGCCGATATTTCTTCCGACGCTTCGGCCTCCAGGGGAAACAGGCGGTTGAGATTGTCTTCGATCTTGTTCTTGTAAAAACTGACCGATGCCGGATTGGCCATGATCATGTCGAGCTGCCGGGTGTGGATGATCAGGTAGCCGAGGATTTTCAGCCGGTGCTCCATGAAGGATTGTCCCCGTCCCTCCAGCCGGGCCGACAGGGCGTCTTCCTTGATTTCGACCCGGAAGCCGTAGTCCTCTAAGATGGCCCCGACAAACCGGACCCGGCGATGTCTCCGGTCCAGGTCCGCTGCACCGCCCTTGAACTGAAAGCTGATGTAGTTTTCCCTGGTCCGCTCGCTGACCAGGGCCTCCACCGTGGCAAAGTGAAAGCCGAACCGGGAGCTGAGGCTGCAGTAGTTTTTCGAGATCATGAAGTAGTTCCGGGTGGAAAACCGGGTTTTTCGCCCCAGCACCAGGTCCTGGTTGGTGGTGGCCTGGAACAGGACCGACATCATGCCTTTTCCGTCCACCGGCGGCGGCCCCTCCCAGGGGGCGGCGGTGATTCCCTCCCACAATGCGAGCATCGGGATGGAGGTAATATCGGAAAGCGGGACGGTCGGCCCCTCGCTTTCCTTTTGGAATCCGTCGTCCAGGTTCAGGACGTACCAGTTCATGGGAACTTCACCCATGAGCTGCTTGCTGGAGCGCTCCGGAAAATGGTGGTCCCGGCCGAAGCGGAACATCTCGGCAACGGCCTTCTCATGGCAGAAGCGGGTGATGTCGTGAAACGTCCGGCACTGCTCCGCCTTGAAAGAGGGGGCGTCTGGATCGAGAAGATTCAGGGGAACGATGAGCTCGGCCGCGCCCCGGAGCGCCTCGTACACAGGGCTGCCCGCCATCAGATTCCGGGGAGGCGGACGGTTGTGCAGGACGGACTCGATGCGGCCGCGGTAGATCCGGCTCCGGTCGGCATCGACGGTCACCGTTTCGGCCGGGGGGAGGCCGGTGGCCTGCCGGACGCCGAAAATCGCCGGGACGCCGAATTCCCGCGCCACGTTGGCCAGATGGCCGACCATGCTCCCGTGTTCGGACACCACGGCCGCGGCGCGGCTCAGCAGGGGGGCCCATTGGGGCAGGGCCTGTTCCACCACCAGGATCGCCCCGTCGGGAAACCGAAAGGCGTCGATGTTTTTCCTTGCCACGTATACCGGGCCCGCGGCGGCCCCCCGGGCGGCCGTTCTCCCGCCGGAAAGCAGCAGCGGCCCCTCTGTGTCGGGCTCATCGGGGACCGGCTGTCGGCCTTCGAATTCCTGCTGCTGAAGCGGCCGGCACTGCAAAACGAAGATTTCTTCCTTCTCGGAGATCGCCCATTCGATGTCCTGGGCAAGACCGTAGTATTCTTCCAGGCGGATGGCCAGGGCGGCCAGCGCCGATGCCTGGCCGTCTGTCAAGGACGGGAGGCGGCTTTCGTCGCCGACCGTATCCAGGCGGCAGACGCCTTCCTCCTCGTAGCAGACGAGCTTCTGCGGCTTTTCGGCGATTTCCCTGTGTTGGATTTTCGGCGACGGATCCCGGGACAGGATAAAGTGGTCCGGGTCGGTGGCGCCGTCGACCACTGATTTGGGAAGGCCCCAGGCCGAATGAACGAGAACGACCTGCCTGCGGAAGTCGACCGGATCTCGGGAATAGGCGACCCCGCCGGACACCGCATGGATCATCTTCAGACAGCCGACGCACATGGCCACGTCCTCGTCCCGGATGCCCCGGCTGAAACGGTAGGAAACGGCCGTCAACCCGTACTTGCTTGCGACGATTTGCCGGTAGGCGTTTTCGATGTGGTCGGCGCCGACATTGAGCTCGGAGCGGTACTGGCCGGCGAAGGTGGCGCCGGCAAGATCCTCCCCCAGGGCGCTGCTTCGCATGGCGACGGAAAAGGTTTGACCTTCGAAGTCGGCCAGGCGGCGGTGGTGTTCGGCGATCTGGCGGCCGAGTTCCGGGGGGATTTCCGCGTTCATGATCATCTGCTGAATGTCTGCGCTGAGCGCGTAGAGCTCGTCGAGATGCTCCGGATCCGCCGCCTGGATCCGGCGGTCGATCTCGGGCTGAAGATCGTTGTGGGCCATGAATTCCCAGTATCCGGCGGCGGTGACGGCGAACCCCGGAGGCGTTTTGAGGCCGATTCTGTTGGCCATTTCCCCGATGTTGGCCATTTTCGAGCCTACCTGGTCGGCCTTTGAGGCGTCGATCCGGTCCAGCGGCAGCACCAGGGGGCCGGTTTTCGGCGTCTGCTTCGGCCACACATGGGGATTGATGGCCATCTGGATTTCTTTGAAGCGGTCGAAAAGAGCGGTGTATTTGCCGGGGGCCAGCTCGTTGATCTGCTGGACGATCTGGAAGACCTTGGTGGATGTCCGGGTGCAGCGGGACCGGACAAAGGCCATGGAGAAGGGAAACGTCCCGGCCAGGGCCGCCTGGATGTCGGCCATGGTTTCCAGGGCGTCGTTGTTGGCGCTGAGAAGGCGTTTGAACCGGTGATACCGGTCTTGGAAGGCAACCCGGAGCGCCTCGGCGGTTTGGGCATCCTCCGCGGGCGGTGTTTCCCTTGAAAAGAAGTTTCGGAAAAAGCGGATCATGGTCGTTTCCGGAAGCCGGCCGAAAAGGCGGAAAAGGGCCGCGGCAGTGGAAGAAAGCCAATACCGGCCGTTATTTGGCTGGATGCCTCCGGAGCCTTCCTTCCGGCCCCGCCCCTGCGGGACCGGAAGGCGGCATTCGCGATGATCGACAGGGCGCCGCTAGTGGGAAAGCTGCATCCCCCAGCCCTCGAACATGAACATGATCCCAAATCCATACCAGAGGGTATAAAGCACGTAAAAGATCAGGGAAAAGATCACCACGCCGATTTCATCCGTGATGCTCTGGGGCGCAATGCCGTAATAGTTGTAGGCGGTTTCGACGGCCTTTTTGGAGGCGAGGTCTACCACCTTGGCCTCCTTGAACTTTTTCTGTTTCTTGAGGCTTTTTTCCATCTCTTTGAAGGCGGTCCACCAGTTGTACAGCACCCGGCGTTCGTCGCCGCCGTATTTGGCGGTTACGGCCTGACCCTCGTTGTAGTACATTTTATCGGCGTCCTCCAGGGCGTTTTCCAGGATCCGGCCCAGGTCTCCGCTGACATGGAGGCTGCTGCCGTCGGCGTTGACCATGGCCCCGGATTTCATGAACAGGTCCACGCTCTGCTTCGCCTGCTCCGGGCTGTTCATTTCAAGGTTGACCTCGATGCGATTTCCCGCGAACTGGGCGGCTTCTTCCTTAGCCGCGGGAATGTAATACGCCGACCCCTTGGAGATGGAGTTGTACAGGTCGTCCAAGTATTCCAGTCCGTTGTGCCCCTTGAACAGGGGCGTGAACATCAGGACCAGGACCACGAGAAACGCGGCCATCATGCCCAGGCCCAGACCGAATTCTCTTTTGTGCGCTATCATGATACCGCCCCTCCTTTCAGGACGCGAATGTTTTTCAGGAAGGTGCCGATCACCCACACTCCGAAAATGCCGATGACGATGAAAAACGCCCATATGCCGATGCTCTCGAGGATGCCCCCCAGCTGTTTGGAGATCGGGATGACGTCCATGTCGCCGAGCTTGGCCGGCAGGGCGAAAATCCGGTTCACGAACCCGGCCAGCACCGCCATGGCGTAAAATCCGCGGATGGTGATGCCGGGCACCACCTTGGTGACCATGGCCCCGATCTGGATGCCCAAAAGCGACCCCAAGAGCATGCCCATGGCCAGGGTGTAGAAAATGAATCCATAGATGGCGTATTGGCTGATCGAGGCGTAGCCGGCCGTGAACACGATCTGAAAGATGTCCGTGCCCACCGTGGTCATGGAAGAGACGCCTAACATGTAGACGAAGATCGGAAACGTGAGAAACCCGCCGCCGACGCCCATGATGCCCGCTGCCAGACCGACGATGGCCCCTGAAATCACCAGAAACAGCCAGGAGATGCTCCGGCCGCCGGGGGTGAAGTCAAAATCGAACTTGACCATGGGGGGGACCTTGATGGCCTGGAGCTTCTTGGGCAGGTTGCCCATCTCCGCGCCTTCCACCTTGCCGCCGTGGGCGTCGCCGCCGGTACTGGTCTTTCGGGCCTTGAGAAAGTCGAGCAGCGCATATAGACCCAAGAAGCCGAGCATCAGCGAGTAGATGGTGGTGATAAACGCATCGGAAAGCACCGGGTTGATTTCATAGAGCACCCGGTTGAGCAGCCCGCCGAGGGTGGCTCCGACGATGGCCCCGATGAGAAAGACCACCGCAAGCGGCACCGATACGTTGCCCAGCTTTCGATGGATGACGCTGCCCATGATCGCCTTGGCAAAGATGTGGAACAGGTCCGTGCCCACGGCCAGGATGCCCTTGATGCCGGCGCTCATCAGCGCCGGGGCGATGATAAAGCCGCCGCCGGCCCCGATGCAGCCGGTGATCAGCCCGGCACCGAGGCCGATGAGAATCGATACGATAAAGATGCCGGTGGAATAAAAGGCGGGGCTGTAAGCCTTTTTGCCGCCAAGGATGTCCGGAAGGGCCCCGCCGAGCTGATCGGCGAAGGCAATTCCGCCCAACACCGCCGGCACGGTGAGAAGCGCGAGCATCAAGAGCCGTTTCCGGTCGCCCAAAATGGTGGACGACACCTGGATCTCCCACCTGGCATGGGCCCGCGCTCCTGCCATCATGAATTTGCCAAGCTGATTGAAGAATTTCATTTTTCCTCCACTCCTCCATGATCGTGGCAATCGTTTGCACCTCTCGAAAGCCTCCTCCGGACTTCCGAGTTCTCTCCTTGTCTTCATGCGCCCAGATTCTTTTTCTGCATCTGTCGTATTTTTTCTTCCTGGATCGCCTTTTTTTTGTACGCATCCTGCATTTTATAGAGCAGGTCGTCGATATCCACCGGTTTTATGAGATAGTCGAAGGCCCCCAGCTCCATCCCCTCCACGGCCACCTCCATATTGGCGTGGCCGGTGAGCAGGATGACCTCGATCAGGGGCGATGTCTGTTTGATTCTGCGGAGGGTTTCAACGCCGTCGATGCCCGGCAGCCGGACATCGAGAACAACGACGTCGACCGGCGTTGCTTCCAGGGCGGCAAGGGCGCTTTCGCCGCTTTCCACGCCGGCGACGTCAAGATTTCGTTTTGCCAACCGCTTGACAAGGGTTTCCAGAAAATCGGTTTCGTCGTCGACCAGAAGCACCCGAAAATCGGTCATGAAGACGCCCTCCATTGCAGGGGCGCGGCGGGTCCGGCTCCTGAAAATATGGCGCCTGCCGGAACCGAATCGGCCTGGCGGGCATTTGGACCCGCGGATAGAAGAAGATGCGGCAATCGGCTCTTTGTCGCCGTGCAATGATACCGGGCCAGGCTGGCCTTGGTCGATCTGCCCGGTGTGGGAAAAGCGCTTTTTGAATCCGTCGGAGGGAAGGCCATTTGCAGAAGTTCCTATGGTCGGCGGATCCCGGTTTGGCAAAAATTTGCCTGAAATCCATTCGCCCCTCCGGCCCCCTGCCGGATGTCGGCAAAATCTTGCCGGAAATAGCATCTACCCGAGGGTGTGTCAACATGACAATCGGCAGCCGCCAAGGATTCGGAGGCCAAAGATCAGGGCCTGGCCGATGCCTGAAAAAATGCTCACGGAACGGCAGAGGAAGGATGAAGCATCTCAAAGACGGTCCGTTTGAGTTCTTCGATGCTGCCGCCCCGTTTTTCCACGAATGAGACCTCTGAATCGGCAACCGGGGGCGGATTGAAGTCTGCGGAAAAACCGTGGACGATCACCGGAAGCTGGGGAACCCGGTCTAGAATTTTTTCGAACACCTTCAAATCCCGTTCGTCGGAAAGGTTCGGATCGATGATAACCAAATCGAGGGGGTCGTCATGGAAGGCCCAGTGAAGGACCTCCCGGCCGGTTTTGGCCAGCCGCACCAGGTAGCCTTCTGCGGCAAGCTCCCTTTTCAGATAGTCTCGCACGTGGCGATTCCGATCGGCGACGAGAATGCTGTATGTTTTTCCCAACGAATGCACTCCGGTATCCAAAAGCCAGGGTTCCAGGTCTCAGCCGAAGCTAACGCAACCTCCATGCCAGCGCTTCACCCCTTTCGGTATTTTTTGAATGGGCCTAACTTATAGACAATAATGGTAAAAATGTCTTTCTGTGTGCGCCGCGGGCAACCCGAGAAAATTCTGCGTGTCCGTTTATTTTACAGAATGTAAAAGCCCAAAGACGCGGAAGGGACGGTTGCCTCAGGATCGACTGAAAGGTATAGTTGGACGAAGCCGCTACGCGGCAGACGAGCCCCGAGCGATCCTGCTTGTCCATAATGGATATGTTGTAATCTCACTGCATCCGGTAATAGATAGAAGGCGGCCGGGCAAAGGCAAGGCCGCCACATCAACCATTAC
>JAIPEL010000173.1 GCA_021737185.1 Desulfobacterales bacterium
AAATCATGCTCGTCAATGCCCTGGCGCTGAAAATTTTCGGCTGTCAGCCGGAAGACATCTTCAACCAGCCGGTCCCCGCGATTCTGCCCGCCGGTGGAAGAAGGCGTCTGGTCGACACGATGAGAAAAATCGTCCAGGACCCGGCACGGCACGGAATTTCCTGCTCGGTTGCCGGTAAAGAAGGAGACGTGAAGCTGACGGTCTCCTTGCTTCGTGTTGAAAGGCAGCGGGTCGGATGGATTATTGCCGCAGAGGAAATAAAAGTATGAATCGAACCAGCATTAAAAACAAGCTCATCCTGTGTTTTTTGGGATTGATCCTGCTGGTCATGGCGGTTGTTGCTGTGATCAACCTTGCCACGGCGGATTTTATGCTTGCCCAGGCCGCTTGCACTGCCTTGGCCCTGGCAGCCGGGGTTGTGTTCGGGAGCTTATTTTCACGCTCGATCGTCAGGCGGCTCAATCAGTTGAGCGATGCCGCCCGGAAAGCCAGCCAGGGAGATCTGACGCGGCAGATCGATGTGGTGTCCCGGGATGAGATCAGGGACCTGGAAGAGATATTCGCCGCCATGTTTCAGCACCTGCAAAAGATGCTGGTCGATATCCGGCAGGTTTCCGAACAGGTCCGGGAGTCCGGCAAGACGTTGTCGGACATGAGCCGGCGGATGATCGAAAACAGCCGGGAGATCGACAAGGTTTCCCGCGAGATCGCCGAAGGGTCCGAGGCACAGACGGTCATCGTGCAGGAAACCTCGGTAACGGTCAATGTCAACGTCAAGGCCATGAACCGGATTGCCCTGCAGTCCAGCGAAACCATGGCCAAGATCAGAGACACCATCGCCAAGACCCAGGAAGGCGGAATGCACGCCCAGGAGACCATGAAGCATCTGGAAGCCGTGCTGGAGCAGATGCGCCGATACCAGGCACCCGTATCCAGATTGACCGGGAAAGTCGAAAAGATTCGCGGGATCGTCGGGGTGATGGAAAACATTGCCCAAAAGACGGATCTTCTCGCGCTCAATGCCTCCATCGAGGCGACCCGGGCGGGTGAAAGCGGAAAAGGGTTCGCGCTGGTGGCCGACGAAATCCGGGCTATGGCCGACTCCTCGAAGAAATCCTCTTCCCATATATCGCGGTTGGTCGAGGAGATCTTAGAAGAGAACCAGGATGTCTCCCAACGGATCGGCAGCAACCAGCAGGATATCAACGAGGGAACCCGGATCATTCACGGGATCGTCAATACGTTCGAAGAAATGCTTGCCGGCGTCAAGGAGATCTTCGCCAATGTCCAGGATATGGAAAAGGCCAACAGCCGGCAGATGGAGCGGATGAAGGGGCTGACCGAGCATTTCCAGAAGCTGTACAAAATAGCCAAGCAGAATTTTGTCTCCACCCAGAAAACGACCGTTGTTCTGCAGAACCAGAAAAAGGATGTGGAAAAAATCGTCGAGGCGGTAAAAGGGCTGTCTCGCCTTTCTGAAGAGATGATGGAAAAGCAGCAAACATTCCGGCTGCCGGAGATGATGCAGTGAAATTGTTTGCTTTTGAGATCGCCGGGGAGATGATGGGGTTCGAAGCCGGCTACGTGTACCGCGTGCTGGAGGGGCTTCGCGTAACCCCGGTATGCTTTACTCCTTCTGGCTACATGGGACTGGTGTATCACCGAGGCGAGATTTTCGATGTGGTCGACCTTGCCGGTCTGCTGGAAGCACACGAGCCGGATGCGGCGGATAAGAAACGATTTGTCATCGTACGCTGGTCGAACCGGAAGATGGTCATTGCCGTTGGAACCATCGCCGGGCTTTTGTGGCTCCAGGGCGACGAAGAAAACGACACCTGCTACACCGAAGACGGCAGACCGGTTCGGATCCTTGCACCGGATTGGATCTGGAACAAACTGACGGGGCAATTCTATGGACCTGTCCAAGTATGAAGAAATATTTCTCCGGGAGTCGGGAAGATATCTGTCGGAATTGGAAGACCTTCTGATCCGACTCAAGGCGACCCCTGCAAAGAGCGGCCTCTGGGCTGAGGTCCACGGCAAAGTACACTCCATCAAAGGGATGGCACGGGCCTTGAGCTTGGAGCAGATTTCGGCGCTCTGCCATCGGGTGGAGAGCTGGTGCAAGGAGTTTCAAAGCGGAACCGGAGGGGAGGCGGGCCATAACCTCGACACCGTCGAGGAGGCCGTGGACCTGCTCAAACTACTGGTGGCACGCCGGGGAGAGGTGGAATCGACCGATACCCGGAAATGGTACAGCCGGCTTACGGAGCTGCTGGAGGCCGGTCCCGCAACGACTGCCGGCAACGACGGCAAGGCGCAGAAAGGACCATTGCCAAGAGCGGTGGCTGTCAAGCCCATCGACGAGGTCCGCGTCAAGTACACGCTCATCGAAGAGCTTTTAGGCCTTGGGCAGGAAATCCAGATGCTGGAAAAGAACAGGCCGTCCCTTCCCAATGACGAGACCATGGTCGAGGTCCAAAATTGGACCGACCAGGCCATGGCATTGATGAAAAACTTTTTTTTCCGACTGTCCCAGCTTCGCCTCATGCCGGTCGAAGATTTTATGAGCATGTTCACCCATGCGCTGCATCGGTTTTCGACGGATTCCGGGAAAAAGGCGAAAATGGACATTGTGGGCGGAGACGTCCAGGCCGATGTCACGCTTTTGGAGCGTCTTCGGGAGCCCTTTTTGCACCTGTTGAGAAACTGCATTGCCCACGGCATCGAAGGACCCGAAGAGCGAAGGGCCGCGGGAAAACCCGAGGAAGGAAGCATCTGCGTCGAAGCTGCTGCCTTCAAGGAGAGGCTTCACCTGAAGATCAGCGACGACGGCA
The DNA here is from genome assembly GCA_021737185.1 of Desulfobacterales bacterium. Taxonomy (GTDB): domain Bacteria; phylum Desulfobacterota; class Desulfobacteria; order Desulfobacterales; family CAFBRK01; genus JAIPEL01. The sequence goes on from JAIPEL010000173.1 coordinate 2,838, forward strand.
GAGGAATCGATCCGGAACCGATCAGGCGCTTTCTCAAAGATAAGCGAAAAATGGATGAACAGGAAATCGCCGGATTGACCGAGGATGACCTTCTTCGAACGATTTTACGTCCGGACTACACCACCATGAAGGAGGCTACGGACATTGCCGGAAGAGGCGTCGGCATGAGCGTGGTATCCCAGGCCATCGAACACCTGGGCGGCAAAATGAACATCCGGTCCGAACCTGGAAAAGGGACGACGTTCGATATTTTTTTGCCGCTTTCCCTTTCCATTATTCATGCCATCACCTTCCGGAGCGGGCCGTTTACTTTTTCGGTTCCGACTTCAGAGGTTGCTTCGATCAAAAGGGCGGGCGAGATGGTTCAGGAGAACGGAAAAGGAGTTGTCGATCTGGCCGGCTTCATTGCTCGGACAAAGATCCCTGCGATGCCCGGGTCTCATATCATCGAACTGAAAACGGATGCAATGAAGGCCGAAGGCGGCAACGCGCCCACCGGAATTCTGGCCGGCGGCATCGTCGGCAACCGGCCCTTGATGGTGATGCCCATTACAGAGCCGCTTTCCAAGGTGGGCCTCTATTCCGGAATCGGCATCCAGGAAAACGGCGATGTTTCTCTGGTGCTGGACGTCGGACAGCTCTGGCGGTGTCAGGTGCCTGAAAACGGGTAAGAACCCGATGTGTGCGATTGTTCATTCTTAGAAGGAGGTCGAACGGCCATGTCCCATGGGAAAATGGAAAAAAGACAGTGTGTACGGTTTGAAATTCCCGGCGCCAAGGTCAGCATCAAAAAGGCCGGGATTTTCGGCCTTTTTTCCGGGTTTTCCGGGCCTTTGGAGTTGGTGAATCTGAGCAAGGGCGGCGTCGGATTCGAATCGGAACGCGTTTTGAAAATGGACCAGAAAATATTGGTTCAGCTTCATGTGCCCGGCAAACCAATGCTCCACCTGCGTGGAAATGTCCGCTGGCAGGCGTCGGGGCTCGGAGTGAACCAGCCCAAAATGACCGGTGTCCAGTTTCTCCCGTTCGGGGGAAACTGGCGGACAAATCCCAGAGAAGTGCTGGAGGTGCTGAGCCGGCTGGAAGATAAGTATGCGGAAAAGGAAACGCCCCGGTTCTCGCCCGGGGCTTCAGAAAAGGAGCCCGTCGAGATTAAAATTGAGGAGTTGTTCTAAACCGAAACACGGACGCGACGGAGCGCGTCCCTCCAGAGGGGCCGTTGGCCGGTGTTGTTGTTTCTTGGAGGGCCACGCTTCGTCGTGGCCGATGCGTTGGTCTTTGGAGGGCCGCGTTTCATCGCGGCCGAAACGGACGCGACGAAGCGCGTCCCTCCACCTTGTCGTGGCAGAGGGGTTTTGCATCCGGAGGGCCGTGCGGCGACCATCCCTGGCGGACAAAAAAGGCCGCGGAAGCGATCCCGCGGCCTTTGGTTTTTTTTTGTGGTCGGGAAGACTGGATTTGAACCAGCGACCCCAGCGTCCCGAACGCTGTGCTCTACCAGGCTGAGCCACTTCCCGACGCAAGCCGCCTCTATAGCCCAGGAAGACAGCAGCTGTCAACCGGAAAAGGACCGGCGGACAGACGACAGATGACAGGACGACCAGATGTCAGATGTCAGAAAGTAAGGGCCAGATGTCAGAAGTCAGATGTCAGATGTCAGAAAGCCAGAAAGACCGCAAACCGACAGGGCCGACATCGGACCTCCGACATCGGACATCCGGCAGTTCCCAGCCATGCCCCATGCGCTGTCACTCAAACGGATTCTCCAGCACGATGGTCTGCTCACGGCCCGGGCCCACCGAAATGATGCCGATCTTGGTTTCGGTCAGCTCCTCGATGCGCCGCAGATAGTTTTTCGTGTTTTCCGGGAGGTCTTCGTAGCGGCGGACCGCCGAGATGTCCTCGTCCCAGCCGGGCAGGTTTTCGTACACCGGGGTGCATTCGGCCAGGACCTTCAGGTCGGCCGAAAAATGCTCGATCAGCTTTCCTTTATGCTGGTAGGCGGTGCAGATCTTGAGCTTTTCGATGCCGCCGAGCACGTCGAGCTTGGTGATGGCCAGGGAGCTTAAGCCGTTTAGCCGGGCGGCGTTTTCCAGCAGCACCGTGTCGAGCCAACCGCAGCGCCGCCGGCGGCCGGTGGTGGCGCCGAATTCAGCGCCTTTTTCCTGGATCCGGTCGCCGGTGTCATCGAAGAGCTCCGAAGGAAACGGCCCCGAACCCACCCGAGTGGTGTAGGCCTTGACGATCCCGATTACCCCGTCGATGGCCCGGGGCCCGATCCCGGCGCCGCAGCAGGCGTTTCCGGCCACCGTGTTGGAAGAGGTGACAAACGGGTAGGTGCCGTGGTCGATGTCCAGGTGGGTGCCCTGGGCGCCTTCGAACAGGAGCTGCTTTCCTTCCCGTACGGCCTGGTCGATTTCTACCGACACGTTGGTCACGTACGGCGCCAGCCGCTCGGCAAACACCGCGTACTGCTCGACGATGGGGCCTTTTTCCAGGGGCGCTGCAGACAGGTAGTTCTGCAGGTAGAAGTTTTTGTCGTCGAGAATCGGTTCGATCCGCTCCAGGAACGTCTCCGGGTCGAGGAGTTCTGAAAACCGGATCCCCCGACGGGTGGCCTTGTCTTCGTAGCAGGGTCCGATGCCGCGGCCGGTGGTGCCGATCTTCTTGTCGCCCTTCATGGTTTCCCGGGCAAGGTCCACCGCCTTGTGATAGGGCATGATCAGGTGGGCTCTTTCGCTGATCCGGATCTTTGCCGGGCCGGCGTCGATCCCTTTTTCGGTCAGGTAGTCGATCTCTTCCAGCAGCACGGACGGGTCGACCACCAGACCGTTTCCGATCACGCAGGTCTTGCCCTGGAGAATGCCCGACGGCACCAGGTGGCTGATGAACTGCTCGCCGTCGACGACCATGGTGTGGCCTGCATTGTTGCCCCCCTGAAACCGGATGACCACATCGGCATGTTCGGCCAGAAGATCGACGACCTTTCCCTTGCCTTCATCTCCCCACTGGGTCCCCACGACGATGATGTTTGCCACGGCATACCCCCTATAAAACCGCTGGCGCGGTTTTACTTTGATTTTGCGTTTGACGTAAACCCGCTCCCGCGGGTTTATTCAAGCCCCACCGTCCCGTTCTCTGAACGGGATTTGATCAAAACTGAAACTGATGTCGAAGTCCCTGCCGGTGGAGGGACGCGCGCAGTCTAGTCCATGTTGCCGGTGATGCACAAATGCCGGCCACGACGGAGCGTGGCCCTCCAACCTCCAAAACCCAAGGCGGGGATAGGTCGGTTTTTGCCGCCGGCTTCGACCGAAGTTTCATGCGAGATGTTTTTATCACGGCAATAGATGACCTCCGAAACCACCGGAGATCATCCATTCGGCGCAAGTATGGACCCTATTGGATCGTGGCGGACAGATCAAGGGGTTTTGCGGCGGTTTTTGAAAAAATTGCGGATCAGGCTGCGGCATTCCTCGGCCATTACCCCGCTGACGACCTCGATCCGGTGGTTCAAGCGGGGGTCGGCGGAAAAGTCATACAGGGAGCCGGCCGCGCCCCACTTATCGTCGGCCGCACCGTAGACGATGCGGCCGACCCGGGCATGGACCAGGGCGCCCATGCACATCATACACGGTTCGATGGTGGAAACCAGCACGGTCCCGGTCAGACGGTAGTTGTCCGCCTTCTTGGCCGCCTGGCGCAGGGCCAGAATCTCGGCATGGGCCGTGGGATCGGAAAATTCGATGGTCCGGTTCCGGGCCCAGGCCAGGATTTGCCCCTCTGCGGAGGCCAGCACCGCACCGACCGGCACCTCGCCTGCGGCCGCTGCGGTCCGGGCCTCGGCCAGCGCCAGGATCATGAGTTTTTCGTCAGTTTCTGTCATGGTTGTAGCGAAGCCGAAACATACGTGACATTCAGTGATTTTCATTTTTTCTGATATATCCCGCTTTTCTTTTCGTATGTCAGGGCTTTCGGGACAACCGAATCATCTTGAAGGCTTCTTCCAACGCCAAGATTTCCGGATCTCCCGTACAAACCGCGGCTTCCTGCCTGTGCGCAAGGCTTAACGCAAATGCAGCCGCATAAGAAAGACGGTGGGTGGCTTTG
>JAIPEL010000051.1 GCA_021737185.1 Desulfobacterales bacterium
GTTTACCTGATGCAGGAGCCGATGGCCGAGGCCGGAGCAAGACGCCGGAATCTCGGGCCGGGAGACGTGCTGACTTTGCACTATCTCTTTCATCCGGAAAGAGACGACCCGGTGCTGGATCTTCTGGCCGCAAGGAGCCTTCTCTATGCAAAAATCATCGAAAAAGAGGAAATGACCGCCGGGGCAGGGCAATTTCCCCATCTCAAAAACGAGATGGAAACCGGCCGGATCGCAGACGCACTTGGTTTCGAAGACTGCCGGCGGCTCTATCCCCTGGTCCGCCGCTCAAGTATGGCCAAGGCCCGGCGGATCGTCCTGGACTACATGGACAGGCAGGGGAAAAGAAGTTGATTGGGTGACTGGTTGATTGGTCAAATCGGCCGTGATGGCTGACTTGGGATTTCTTTGGCGTCTTTTCCCAATCAACGATTCAACCATTTGACCCATCGACCCGGGCTGCTTCAAGCAGCCCCGTCATGCCAGCCGCCGGTTTTCCAGCCGTTCGCCCCTTCGTCCGATGATCGCCTCTTCGATAGGAATCTGCACTCCGGCGTCCGCCATGGCCTTTTTGACGATGCCCGGCAGTCCCGAACAGCAGGGGACTTCCATGTAGACGCTGGTGATGCTCCGGATGCCGGCTGTTTTGAAAATTTCGGTAAACTTGTCGATGTAGGCCTGGGCGTCGTCGAACTTGGGGCAGCCCATCATCACGACCTTTCCCTTGGTAAAGTCGCTGTGAAACCTCGGATAGGCCGCCGGCACGCAGTCGGCCACAACGAGAAGGTCGGCGTTTTTTAAAAACGGCGCCGTAGGCGGCACCAGCTGGATCTTGATCGGCCAGTGGCTCGTGCCTTGTAAAGACGCATCCGGCCCGGGCCCTCCTGCAGCTTCGATTTTTTCTCTGGGCACGAAGGTCTGGACGGTGGCCGAAGGGCATCCGCCCCCGCTTTCTTTTTCCTGTTTGGCCAGAAACGCCTCCACGGCCTCTTCGTCGAACTCTTCTGCTTCCCGCTCCACGATGTGCAAGGCGTCGTTGGGACATTCTCCGAGGCAGGCCCCGAGACCGTCGCAGAATTTATCGGCGATCACTTTGGCCTTGCCGTCTACGATGGCCAGCGCCCCCTCGGCACAGGAAGGAATGCACTGGCCGCAGCCGTCGCATTTTTCCTCGTCGATTTCGATGATTTTCCGGTTGATTTTCATAGCAGCACCTTCTTTGCTTCGTTTTTACCCGCCTCGGTAATCAGCTCCTCTTCGATCAGGGAAGCAAGAGATGCCTCGGGCATAGGATCCGATTTTTGCCGCTCCTCCAACGAGGCGATGCGATCGGCGTCAAAGACGACCCGCAGATTCACCCCATCGGCCGGAGACGGCCGGACGGACTGGCCCAGGATCTCGCATACCTCGTCGATCAGCCTCTCCCGGGCGCCGAGTTTCTCCAGGATGTTTCGGGCCTCAGCGCATTTGCCGTTTTCCGCCGATGCCGGATCGCCTCCGACATCCTGCAGGTAGGCGGCAGACAAAATGACGGCAAGGTTTCCCGATTCGAACTTTCCAATCCGCTCCGCATACCGCGCCACCCGCATCGCATGGCCGATTTTTTTGAAGTCGGACTTGAAGTAACGCTTGACTTCCACGGCCACCCTGTCCTTGAGCATGTCCTCTTTCTGGGCGAGCAGCTCCGGCGGCAGGTCGCCGAGGCACTGCTCGGCGTACTGGCAGTAGGAGGCGCATCCGAAATCCATCTTCGGGTTGATGAACCGGTGCCCGCATGCGGGACACTTCCGGGCGGTGTCGTCCTTGAAAAATTCCACTGACCCGCCGCACTCGGGGCACTTGACCTCGAAAATGGCGCCGGGCTTCCAGTACTGGGTGTCTTGTCCGGGACATTTCATAAAAATTTCTCCGAAATTTTTATTATAGAAAAAAATTTCCAATGAAAAAAATAAGAATAGAAGCAGTTGAAGACAAGGGCAGCCCCGGCAGCGGCTTTCCCCCAATCGGTGGAGAAAAACCGCCGCCGGTTCCCATTATTTATCCCCTTCTTTTTTTAGACCGTTTCGCCCAGGATCGCGGCGATGTCCTCGTCCGGGGTGGAAATCGGCATGATGTTGAACTTGTCCACCAGCACGCCGAGCACGTTGTCGGAAACAAAGGCCGGCAGGCTGGGACCGAGCCGGATGTCCTTGATTCCCAGGTACAGAAGCGTCAGCAGGATGGCGACCGCCTTTTGCTCATACCAGGAAAGGACCATCGACAGCGGCAGGTCGTTGACGCCGCAGTTGAAGGCGTCGGCCAGCGCGGAAGCGATCCGGATGGCCGAATAGGCGTCGTTGCACTGACCCACGTCCAGAAGACGCGGAATGCCGCCGATGTCGCCCAGGTCCTTGTCAAAAAAGCGGAACTTGCCGCAGGCCAGGGTCAGGACCACCGTGTCCTTCGGCAGTTTTTCGACAAATTCGGTATAGTAGTTTCTCCCGGGCTTGGCGCCGTCACAGCCGGCCACCAGGAAAAAGTGGCGGATGTCCTTGTTCTTGACCGCCTCGATGACCTTGTCGGCCACGCCGAGAACCGCGTTGTGTCCGAAGCCGACCGTCACGGCACCCTTTTCCGTGTCTTCGGGGTAACCGGGCATCTGAAGGGCCTTTTCGATGACCGGGGTAAAGTCCTTGTCTGCGATGTGGGTGACGCCGGGCCATCCCACCAGGCCGGTGGTGAAGATGTTGTCCTGATAGACTTCCTTGGGCTTCTGGATGCAGTTGGTGGTCATCAGGATGGCGCCGGGAAATTCAGCGAATTCCTTGCCCTGGTTTTGCCAGGCGGTGCCGTAGTGGCCGTAGAAGTGTTCGTACTTCTTCAGCTCCGGATAGCCGTGGCAGGGCAGCATCTCGCCGTGGGTATAGACATTGATCCCCTTGCCCTGGCTTTGCTTCAGGATCAGTTCCAGGTCCTTCAGGTCATGGCCGGAGACCAGGATCGCCTTTCCCTTCTTGGCGCCGAGGGGGACCCGGGTCGGAACCGGATGTCCGTAGGCGCCGGTATTGGCGGCATCGAGAAGCTCCATGGTACGCAGATTGATCTCCCCGCACTTCATGACCAGTCCCACCAAATCGTCTGCGCCCAGCGTATCATCCAGGGTGGCCGACATGCCTTCGTAGATGAAATTGTAAACCGCCTCATCTTCCTGGCCGAGGATCCGGGCGTGGTCGGCGTAGGCGGCGACGCCCTTGATCCCGTAAGTCAGCAACTCCCTGAGGGACAAGATGTCCGGGTCGATGTTCGGGTCGGATTTGACGCCCACTTTTTCAGTCTGGGCCACCATCGCCGCCTCGTCTGCGGCCGGTGTGAACGATGCCGCTTCACCGAAATCGACGCTGCCGCCGGCGGCCTTGACCTTTTCCTTGAGCTGATCGCGGAGCCGGACACTTTTTTCGATGATTCCGACGAACCGCGCCGGATCGAAGTCGACGTTGGTCAGGGTGGAAAACAGCCCCTCGCAGACAAACTCGTCGATTTCCGGATCCCGGACGCCGTTTCGAACGCCTTCTTGAGCCACCTGGCAAAGGCCCTTGATCGAATAGACGAGAAGATCCTGCAGGGCGGCGACTTCAGGTTTTTTGCCGCATACGCCGATCTTGGTGCACCCTTCTCCTTTTGCCGTTTGTTCGCACTGGAAACAGAACATGGTCTTCCTCCTTGGGTTATGGTAATAAAATCGCTTGCGCGCTTTTATAGGGGCTTTGCGTTCCGCAAAGCGCTCAAACAATGAAGTTTGAAAATCCTTCGATACTGCAGAGAAACGCAGCCTTCGACGTCACCGGAAATTCCCCGGTCTTTTCTCCATCTGAGGACCGGTTATACCTGCCCGGAGAGAAGGAATCGTTGACGTAAGTCAAAAAGCCGTATTTTTTTTAAGAACGATCGGTTCAGGGGTTCAGGGGTTCGGGGTTCAGAGGTTCAGAGGTTCAAAGGTTCAGAGGTTCAAAGGTTCAAAGGTTCAAAGGTTCAGAGGTTCAGAGGTTTCGAGGTTTCGAGGTTCCGAGGTTCAGGGGTTCACAGGTCAGGCGGCCTTCATGATAGAATTTTTTTGGGTCTTCCAACCCTGAACCCTTGAACCCTTGAACCCTTGAACCCGGATCCTTACTTCAGATAACCATCTTTTCTGACCCTACAAGAAGCTCAAAGCGAGGAGAGGGTGGCAAAAACCATCATCGAGATTCTCGGAAATGCCCCGATCTTCGATGGGCTCGTTTCGGCGGATTTGGAACAGATCCGTAAAATCGCCGTGGATCGTTTCTATGACCGGGGCAGAACCGTTTTTTCCGAGGGGGACGAAGGCGACGGCTTTTACATGGTCGCCGGCGGCCGGGTCAAGATCTACAAACTTTCCCTGGAGGGCAAGGAGCAGATCCTTCATATCTATGGAGAGGGCCAGCCCTTTGGAGAGGTGCCGGTGTTTGCCGGAAAACGGTTTCCGGCAAACGCCCAGACCCTGGTCAAAAGCCACCTGCTGTTTTTTCCGAGAACCGAGTTCGTTCAGCTCATTTCGGAAAACCCCTCCCTTGCCATGAACATGCTGGCCGTGCTCTCGCTTCGCCTCCGCCAGTTTACCGTGCAGGTCGAGAATCTTTCCCTGAAGGAAGTTCCGGCGCGGCTGGCGTCCTATCTGATCTACCTGGCCCAGGAGCAAAGAACGCAAGGCCAGGTGGTTCTCGACATTTCCAAGGGCCAGCTTGCCAGTTTGCTGGGTACGATTCCCGAGACCCTGTCCCGGATGTTTTCGCGGATGAGCGGCAAAGGGTTGATCGAAGTAGACGGAAGAAAAATTGCCTTGCTGGACGTCGCGGGTCTCAAGGAACTGGCGGAGCAAGAGGCGCGGCTCGACTGAATGGTTGAGTAGCAGAACGGTTAAATGGTCAAGCGGTTGATTGGTTGATTGGTGAAATCAATCATCGATCATAGGCAATCGAAAACGTTTTTTCCAGTTTGTGATTTGCCTCCTGGATGAACGGGCCTTCTCGCTCATTAGACCACTCAACCAGTTATCCAATCAACCAATCAACCAGATCCCTACTTGAGTGGGACAAGCTCCTTGCTCAGCATGCGGATGTGGCCCATTTCCTCTTTGATGATCTCATCGAGGCGGTCCTGACCTAATTTTTCGGGCACCATTTCCTTCATCCCGAGGTAAAAGACGATGGAGTCCTTTTCCGCTTCGATGGCTGCCTTCAGAATTTCCCGCAGCGAGGTGGTGTCGATCTCCTTTTCAAAAAATACGCGGGTGTCGGCCAGCGCTCGAAGATAGAGGATCGCCTCGCCTTCCGGGTCAAACACGGTCGATTGCTTTTCTGCCGCCGCCAGGTCGGATCTCATCTGCTTGAAGGTTTTCTCGTGGTCGAGTTCCATGTTGGCCAGTTTGACCAGCAGCTGCTTGGCTTCTTTTCCCTCCACGCTCGCCGCTGAGTCCTGGTAGAATTTGGCCCCGTTTCGCTCCAGTTGTTCGGCCATTTCAAACACATCGTCCGCGTTGAAATCGTAGCGCATTTGCCCAGATCCTTTCCTTCGGTGAAGTAAAGCCGCCGCCAGTTTTCCCGGGGTTTGCCCGAATTTCTTTGCACTATAGTCACTGGTGGAACTATTGTAAAGTTCACAACTCAACTTGCGGGTTTCGTCTCCAGTGGAGCGAAATGGGTGATTTGATGGCGGTATACGCTGTCTGAGCGCCTTAGGATACCTTACATCAGCGCCCGCTGAGCGGTCCTCGATCGCCGCTTCCGTTCAAACACCTCATTGATTTCGATGATATTTCGGACTGCGCTGATGTTAGGTATCCTTTGGGGCGAGTTCGTCTGCCGGCAGCAAATTATCCATTTCGCGGCAACATGAAACCCGAAAGTTGAGTCACAACCTTGACCGGATGCGGCGGAAAAGCCCCGGAGCTCGCAGATGGAAGGTTTTTTTGTTGACAGCCGCTTGGCTGTTGAATAGAAGAATAGGAATCATTATGAATAACGCATCCCACCATTTCCGGGTTTCGATCCTACGGGCCTTCGTCGTTTTCATTCTGCTGGCGCTGGCGGTAGCGCCTCTTTCGTCTGCCGCCTTGCCGCTTGGCATGACTTGCCCGGCAACCTGCTGCGCGCTCTGTTTCCCGGGGGCGGCATCTACCGGTCATGGTGGACTGTCGCCGGCATCCGGACCGGCGGATTTCTGCCACGATTCCCCGGATACGACCTGCTGCGACTTGAGCCGCTCCACGCTGCCGGCGCCGGGAGACGCTCTTTTCGGAGCTGCGATACCTTTCTTCGGCGCCGGCGGAGCGATTATCGGACCGACCCATGCTCCGGTCGCTTTGCCGGACGGCGCATTGCGCAATTTTTTCAAGGATCCGCCGCCGCCTTCTTCATTTCCCCCCCTGTATCTGACCCAAAAAGCCCTTTTGCGTTGATTTGCAAGAATTGACGCCGGGCCTTCCGGTTCCTTTCCATCCGAAGCAAGACCCGCTTGTGAAGGCCGCTTCGACTTCCGGCCCGGTTTGGCCGGCGTCGTCTCTCCGTACACTGGCTGCAAGATGAATCTGTAAAAAATTCAACGCACCGCTTCGGCGAATCGATGGGCGAAGCGGCTGCGATCCATTTCCGCGTCCTTTTCGGACGCGCCATTGCATGAGGAGAAATACGCCATGTCCAAAAAGAACCCGAGAAAATCCACCAGCCGCCGGGCTGAAAAAAAGGCCGCGGTGCTTGGAAGCGAAAAGAAAAACCGCCTCGCCCTGGTTGCGACGATCGTATCGGGCCTGCTCTTTGCCGGCGCTATCGGCGCCTACCTGATCCAGGCAGACCGGGACGCCGGTCCGTCGGCAAAGGTCGGAACCCCGGTGCCAGTGGAAGCCGGCCAGGTGGTTTTGGCCGCCGACATATTCGATGATGGAGAGGCCCGCCACTACGAGTACCAGAGCGGAGGCCTCAACATCCGCTATTTCGTTCTGAAAAGTTCAGACGGCGTCATCCGCGCGGCGTTTGACGCCTGTGACGTCTGCTGGCCCGCAGGCAAGGGCTACTACCAGGACGGAGATGTGATGGTCTGCCGGAACTGCGGCAAGCGCTTTGCATCGGTTCTGGTCAATGAGGTCAAGGGGGGCTGTAATCCCGCGCCTCTCGATCGGCGGATCGAAAACGGCCGGGTGATGATCCCCGTGGCGGCCATCGAGGCCGGAAGCGGCTACTTCAACTTCTCCAAAGGGGTCTGATCATGACGCTGGCAAAGATCGCGATCCGGAACCTGATGCGCCGCAAGGCAAAGGCGGGGTTCCTGCTCCTCGGGCTGGTCATCGGAGTGGCCACGGCCACGGCGGTATTTTCCATGGTGGAGGCCATGACCATGGACATCAACCACAAGCTTGAAAAATACGGCGCCAACATCCTGGTGCTGCCCCGGGCCGAAAGCCTCGGCTTGAGTTACGGGGGGCTTTCCCTCGGTGGGGTTCCCTTCGATGTGGAGGAAATCCGGGAACAGGACCTGGTCAGGATCGATGCCATACCCAATGCGGCAAACGTGGCGGCGGTCGGCCCGATCACCCTCGGGGTGGTCCCGGTAGCTGGCCGACGACTCCTTTTGGCGGGCGTCGACTTTGCCGCCGCGGGCATCCTGAAACCCTGGTGGCACCTGGACGGTGACTTTCCCGGCGCCGACGGTGTCCTTTTGGGCGCCGAGGCGGCAGGTACACTGGACTTGGGCACCGGTGACTCGCTGACCGTCGCAGGCCGGCAGCTACGGGTTTCAGGGATTTTATCCCCCACCGGATCCCAGGACGATGAATTGCTCTTTACCCGGCTTTCCACGGCCCAGCAGATCCTGAACAAGCCGGGAAAGGTTTCGATGGTGGAAGTGGCGGCCCTTTGTACCGCCTGCCCGGTTGAGGAAATGGTCCGCCAGATTGCGGAAGTTCTCCCCAATGCGCGGGTGAGCGCCATTCAGCAGGTGGTCAAGGGAAGAATGGAGACGCTGGCCCAATTTGGCAGGCTTTCCTATGGCATCTCGGCGGTGGTGCTGATGATCGGCGCCTTGGTGGTGCTGGTCACCATGATGGGAAACGTCAGGGAGCGGACCGAGGAGATCGGCATCTTCCGGGCGTTAGGATTTCGAAGCAGCCATGTTCTGAAAATCGTGCTCATGGAAGCGGCCGCCGTATCGGCGATGGCCGGGATTCTCGGATATGCAGCAGGCATCGGGGCGACCCATTTCGCGGTTCGGCTTCTTTCCGGCGGCCACCCGGTCGCGGTCTCAATCCGACCGGAAATGGCCGGCGCCGCGATCGCTCTGGCAGTCATCCTGGGGCTTTGTGCCAGCCTCTATCCGGCCGTAACCGCTGCGCGGCTCGATCCGAACGAGGCGTTGAGAACCTTATGACTCAACTCTCAGGTTTTGTCTCCAGGGGCAGCAAATTGTCCATTTCGCGGCATCATGAAACCCGAAAGTTGAGTGATAAGCGCCTGCAATGCAAAAGAAGCACCCCTTTCCCTTTTCATGAGGAGCACCTCACAATGAGTTTTATCGAAGTAAAGAATCTGGTGAAGCAATACGGCACCGGCGAGGCTGCTGTAGCGGCTGTCAACGGCATCTCCTTTACCGTGGAGCCGGGCGAGTTCGTTGCGGTCATGGGGCCTTCCGGAGCGGGGAAATCGACCCTGCTGTCGGTCATGGGCGCCATGAATGCGCCAACCAAGGGGCGCTACGCCGTCGACGGCATCGACGTATACAGCCTGCGGCCCGAACAGGGCGCCGACTTCCGGCGCGAATTTTTGGGGTTCGTCTTCCAGGGATTTCACCTGGTCGACTACCTGACCGTACTGGAAAACGTCATGCTGCCCCTGGCGGTGTCACCGGGAGCCCGCCAAGAAAAAGACGCCCGGGCCAAAGAGGCGCTCGCCTGGGTGGGGCTGGCGGACAAAGCCTCCCGGCTTCCAGGGGAGATCTCCGGCGGGGAAAAGGAAAGGGCGGCCATCGCCAGGGCCATCGTCAACGAACCGCCCCTGCTGCTGGCCGACGAACCGACCGGCAGCCTCGATTCAAGCACGGGTCGGGACGTCATGGAACTGATCCTCCGCCTCAACCGCCAGGGGACGACGGTGCTCATGGTCACCCACAGCAGCGAATGCGCAGGCTACGCAGCCCGGCGGCTGCTGGTCAGGGACGGAAGACTTGCGGCCGACGAGACCGATGCCGGGGATGCGGAGGTGCCGAAAGATCTGCCGGTCGGCCTGGCCGCCGCCGGAGGAGGGCAGTCGATTGGTTAAATGGTCGAATGGTTGATTGGGAACGGCAGTATTGAAGCTTCCTCGAGAGGTTCATGAAGCTGAAATGAACCGGCTTTTTCCCATTCGACGAATCAGCGATTCAACCAATCAACCAATCAACTAATCACCCCCCTCATCCGTCCGGATGCGGTTTCTGCCGGCGTTTTTGGCCCGGTAAAGCGCCTGATCGGCCAATTTGAGCACGCGAACCGGATCGGTGACTCCCTTTTTCAGGCCGGCCAGTCCGATGCTGACGGTTACCTGGACCGCCTTTTTCCGGTTCGGCGGGGCTTTGCGGCTTTCGGGGCCGGATTTTTTCCGCTGTTTTCCCCGAACGACAAAACCGTTTGCCGCCACCTGCCGTCGATAGCGCTCCAGGTACGGAAGGGCCTCGTCTACCTCCTTGCCGGGGAAAACAGCGGTAAACTCTTCTCCGCCGTAGCGGAAGGCCCTGCCGCCGCCGCCCAAGCCTGCCAGCTTTTTGCCGATCATCTGAAGCACCTGGTCTCCGGCGTCGTGGCCGTAGCGGTCGTTGAACTTTTTGAAATGATCCACGTCGATCATGGCAAGAGAGTAGCGTTTGCCCAAGTTGATCAGTTCTTCGTTGAGCCGCCGCCTTCCCGGCAAACCGGTCAATTCGTCGGTATAGGCCAGGGTGAAGGAAGACTCGATGCCGGCCGCCGCCAGAATCAGTCCGGCGGCAGTGTAATAGACCGTCGGGGCCATGGCCGAAGCCTCGCCGCTTCCGGAGAGAAAGGCGGCGGCCAGGGCGCCGGCAAGACCGGCGGTCAGTGCGTTGCGGCGGAGAAAGAAACGAACAAGTAAAAACAAGGCAACGGCGGCAAAACAGATCGCCGCCGCCACCGAAATCGTTCCCCCGGAAACCGAAAAGGTCGATGCAAGCGCGCCGCCGGCCGCTTCGAGCGTTGCTCCCAAATCAGGGGCAGCGCCGGAAACGATTCGGCTCACTGATGCATCGACGGACGAAGCCAAGCGGCCGGAAAGCCACAGCACCCCGACGGCCTGGAAGATGAGCGCCAGAAGGCAGCCGATGCCCACCGCCGTTTTCAGGCGCCTCCTCATAAGGGTTGAAAAAACCCCGATGTTCAGTGGAAGAAGAAGCAGGGCGGCGCTTTTTGCCGGATGGCCTTTTAAGAGATCGGGCCCCGGCGAGCCAACAAAGGCATAGCAAAGGGCCAGGGCAAGCGCGCTGAGCAGCAGCCCCGCATTTCCGTAGCGGAGGCCCGTGGCGGCGACCAGAACAAAAAGGGCGAAAGGCAAGACCGGCAGAAGCACCATCAGCGCCCGAATTTCCGTGCTGCGGGGAGTCATTTGAGGCCATTGCCACAGGATTGCCGCAGCAGCAAAGATCACGGCAGCCGGCACCAGAAGGGGGAGCACAAGTTTTTTGTCCGGCATCGCCAATGGTTGATTCCTTGATAAAATCGCTTCACGATTTTATCAGAGGCGGCTGCGCCGCCTGGTTTTATGGTGCTTGCCTCAAACGATGCTCGCCAACGCCGGCAGCGGGGATTCAACTTGATGATTCCCTGTTGCTTGCAACAGGGATACCAAATTATTCCCTCTCCCCTGGTGGGAGAGGGTCAGGGTGAGGGGGTAAGATCAGATCCCGCTTTGATACCCCGCAGCTTGTTGGAGCTAAGCGGAAATCCCGCTTTGGCGGGGCTGCAGGGAGATTCAATGACGCTTCCCGTACGGCAAAGATTTTCTTCTACCGTTAAACGGCCATTTATGCAAGGGTTCAAGGGGGTACGACCAGGGCCCCGTCAAAGTCCAAAAATGGAGGGCCACGCTCCGTCGTGGCCGCCCGCGGTCGGACGCGACAGAGCGCGTCCCTCCCTGTCGATACGACCGGCGCCCCATCAATGCTTGACTCCAGGCGCTTAGTTTTATACAGGAATCATTATCGGTTGCCTCTCTCGTTCAGACTTGGGCCGGTTTTTTATGCGGCCGCCCGGGTGGCTTTCCAATGTCGATCCATCTTTACCCTATAGGTGTCTGGACAGTATGAATCGGCGTACCTTCCTAAAAATTGCCGGTTTGAGCAGCTTCTCCCTGGCCTCCGGCTGTTCCGATCCCCAGAAAAACCTGTTTTCCCTGGTCGAGCATCCCGACGACATGGTCACGGGCCAGGCGTCCTGGTACGCCACCACCTGCAGAGAGTGTCCGGCGGGATGCGGCGTGCTCGCCAGAAACCGGGAAGGCCGGGTCGTCAAGCTGGAAGGAAACCCGAAGCACCCGGTCAACCGCGGAGCGCTTTGCATGCGCGGCCAGGCGGCGCTGCAGGGGGTCTATCACCCGGCTCGACTCCGGGCACCGATGCTGCGGGAAGGGACCCGGTGGAGAGAAACCTCCTTTGCCGAGGCCGAAGCGCTCGTAAAAGAAAGGATCGGCAATGCGGCCGCCCAGGGGCCCCGCCGGATCCGGATGCTCACCGAAACGGTCGGCGGCACCCTGATGTCGCTGTTCAGAAGTACCTTGCACGGCTGGCGATCCGAAAAGCCTGTGGTTTTCGAGCCTTTTGCTTATGAGTCGCTTCGAGCTGCCAATGAGATCGTCTTCGGCATCGACGGCCTGTTTTCCTACCGAATGGAAGAGGCCGACGTGCTGGTCTCCTTTGGCGCCGATTTCCTCGAAACCTGGCTTTCACCGGTGGAGTATGCCCGCAAGTTCAAAGAGATGCACGCCTTTTCCGAAAAGGGAAAAGGCGTATTTTTTTCGGTGGGCGCATATCAGTCCCTTACGTGCGCCAATGCGGATCTTTGGATCGGATGCCATCCAGGCGGTGAGGCCGCCGTGGCCCTGGGCCTGGTTCGGGAGGCCCTGGAAGCGGGCCGGGGAGGGCATCTTAGGGATTTTATCCGCTCCACGATTCTTCAAACGGCAAGGGAGTATACCCCAGCTCATGTGACGCGGGTTGCCGGCGTCGAGCCCGAACGCTACCAGAGCCTTGTCCGGCGGTTGCTGGCGGCGGACCGCCCCCTGGTGCTGGGCACCGGCAGCGGCGACTGCGGGGAGAACGCCCTTCAAACCAATGTTGCGGCCAACCTTTTAAACTTCATCCTGGACCCGGATCTGCGCAGGATCGACTTCGACCGTCGGTACCGGGTGGAAACGGCGGGCCGGCGTTCGGACATCATCGCGTTTTTCCAGAAGGCGAAGGAAGAACGAGACGAAGTGCTGCTCCTTTACCAGGTCAATCCGGTCTATCACATGCCGGCAGAAGGGGCTGTCAATCGGGCCTTTGCCCGCAAAGGCCCCTTTAAAGTCAGTTTTTCAGCTTTCATGGATGAAACCGCCGAAAAAGCCGACCTGGTTTTTCCGGTTCAGCTGCCGCTGGAATCCTGGGACGACTACGCGGGCGCCTCCGGCTTTATTTCTTTGCAGCAGCCGGCCATGGGAAGCCTGACCGATGCGCCTTGCCTCGGCGACCTTTTTTTGCGGCTGGGAGCGGGCAACTCCGATCAACCGCCCGACTACCGCAGCTATCTGGCGGAACGCCACATGCGCCGGGGCACCATTTCCAGTGAAAAACGGTGGCTTTTGGCCCTGAGAGACGGCGGAGTCGAGGCCCCGGTAACCAGCCGGGAAAGAAGCCAGTTGGTCCCTTACAAGGTCATGGATGACTTTCACACGCTGGCCGAGCCAAATGACGGCGCCCTGGTGTTCGCCGCCGCGCCGTCGATTCGGTTTTTTGACGGCCGCGGCGCCAATCGCCCGTGGCTGGCGGAAATTCCGGACCCCATCACCAAGGTGGCCTGGCAGACGCCGGTACTGGTGCATCCGGACACCCTGCGGCAAAACGGCCTGGCCCAGGGAGATATCGTCAAGCTCCAGTCGCGCCAGGCAAGCCTGGAGGCGATGATTTACGAGGCCGACAGCGTGCGGCCCAATCTGCTGCTCATGAGCATCGGCCAGGGACACACCGCCATGGGGCGTTACGCCGAAGGAGAGGGGCAAAATCCGCTCAAGTTGCTTCCCAGCGGGGCGGACCCGCGCCACGGCGGGGCCTTTTTCTCCATCGATCCGGTGACCATCCACAGTGCCGGGCTGCGCAGGGAGCTGGCCCATACCGATGGAAGCCGAATTCAGCACGGCCGGAAGATCGCCCTGACCCTCTCCACCGAGGAGCTGGACGCAGGGCGCCCCGTGGAGCGCGAGGGGCTGACCATGTGGGATTTTCCCCTGACGCTTCCCCTGCCGGAGGGCTATGATTCCCACCGGGATTTTTACCCGCCCCACGAACACGCCGGCTACCGCTGGTCCATGACCGTGGACCTGGACAGGTGCATCGGCTGCGGGGCTTGCGCGGCCGCCTGCTACGCCGAGAACAACCTGGGAGTGGTCGGAGAACAGGAGATCATCAACGGCCGGGAGATGTCCTGGCTGCGGGTGGAGCGCTACCATGATCCATCGGCCATGGAGAAGATCATCTTTCTTCCCATGCTGTGCCAGCACTGCGATAACGCTCCCTGCGAATCGGTCTGCCCGGTCTATGCGCCCCATCACAACAAGGAAGGACTCAACAACCAGATCTACAACCGCTGCATCGGAACCCGTTTTTGCGCCCAGAACTGCCCTTACAAAGTACGGCGATTCAACTGGTATACCTGGCAATGGCCGAAACCCCTCAATCTGCAGCTCAACCCCGACGTGACCGTGCGCAGCAAAGGGGTCATGGAAAAATGCTCGTTCTGCATCCAGCGGATCAAGGACGCCCACAACACGGCAAAGAATGAAAACCGCCCGATTGCAGACGGGGAGGTTATCCCGGCCTGCGTGCAGACCTGTCCCACCGGAGCCCTGGTTTTCGGCAATCTCATGGATCCAAACAGCCGGGTCCGAAATCTGGCCGAAGACAGGAGGGCATACCAGGTGATGGGATACCTGAATACAAAACCGGCCGTGATCTACCTGAAAAAGGTGGTCCAGGCCGTATAGCTAAGACCATGTCGGCGCAATTATGGCGACGTTTGTTTCACAACGCAGAGATTGGAAATGCCTAAAATACCTAAAATGAGCTTACATGCCTAAAATTATGGAATACTGCCTGTTTCATAGGAAAGCCGGAGCGAACCGGCACCACTATTTTAGGCATTTTAGGCATTATAGATCATTTTAGGCATTGATTGCAGTAACTAAGCCATCGAGCACCAAGGGAAAATCCATGCCCCTGACCTTTGCCAAAATCGATCAGACGGTTCTGGATACGCTTCGGCCGGCGCCGAAAAGCTACTGGCTCGTGGTGCTGCTGGTTTTTGCGGGGCTGCTGGCCGGCGCCGCCTGCTGGGCATACCAGATCCTCACCGGTTTGGGGGTCGCCGGGATGAACAACCCGGTCCACTGGGGGACGTATCTGATCAATTTCGTATTCTGGGTCGGGATTGCGCATTCGGGGACGCTGATCAGCGCCATCCTGCACCTGTTCCGGGCCGGTTGGCGCAACCCCATCGCCCGGGCGGCCGAAACCATGACCGTCTTTGCCGTCTGCACCGCCGGGCTGTTTCCCTTCATCCATCTGGGCCGGGTCTGGATGGTGTACTACATGCTCCCGTTTCCCAACCAGCGGACCCTCTGGCCCAATTTCCAGTCGCCGCTGGTGTTCGACGTGGTGGCCATCAGCACATACCTGATCGTGAGCTCCCTTTTCTGGTACACCGGCATGCTGCCCGACCTGGCCATCATCCGGGACCGGGCCGAAGGGATGCGGAAAAAAATATTCACCGTGCTTTCGTTAGGCTGGACCGGAGAACACGAGCAGTGGCGGCACTATGTGCGCATCTATCTGTTTTTCGCTGCCCTGGCCACTCCGCTGGTGATCTCGGTGCACAGCGTCGTCTCCTGGGACTTTGCTCTTGGGGTGGTACCAGGTTGGCACACCACGATTTTTGCGCCCTATTTCGTGGCCGGCGCCATCCACTCCGGACTGGCCATGGTCTTGACCCTGATGATTCCGCTGCGAAAGATCTTTCACTACGAGGAGATCATCACCGTGCGGGTGCTCGAGCAGGTGGCAAAGACCATCATCTTCACCGGCCTGATCGTGGCCTATGCATACGGCACGGAGTTTTTCATCGCCTGGTACAGCCACAACACCGTGGAGATCGAGGTTTTCCTGTGGCGGGCGGCCGGTCACTACTCCGTCGGCTTCTGGATCATGGTGACCTGCAACACGGTGGCGCCGCTGCTGTTTTTCTTCAAGAAAATCCGCACGAGCATCAAATGGCTGTTCGTGATTTCCATCGTGGTCAACATCGGCATGTGGTTCGAGCGGTTCGTGATCATCGTCACCAGCGTCGGGCGGGATTTTCTTCCCCATGCCTGGGGCGTCTATGCACCCACCCTAGTGGAGTTCGGCATCATGATCGGAAGCTTCTGTCTGTTTTTCTTTCTCTACCTGTTGTTCGTCAAGCATCTGCCCTCGGTCTCGATGACGGAGATGAAAGAGACCCTGGAGAAGGGAGGCAGCCATGGCGGATGACCGGTATCTGATGGGGCTGTTCCTTGAAGAGAACGGGGCGGTGGACGCCGTCGGCGCCCTGGGCGAATCGTCTTTTCGGATCGAGAAGGTCTTCAGCCCGGTGCCGAGCCACCGCCTGGCGGAGGCCCTGAAGATCAAAAAGAGTTGGGTGGGGCTGTTTACTCTCCTCGGGGGTGTTTTCGGATTTTTCGCCGGATTTTTGCTGGCGATTTTCACCGCTTCGCGCTGGGACCTGATCGTCAGCGGCAAGCCGGTGGTCTCCCTGATACCATTTCTCATCGTGGGCTTTGAATTTACGATTCTGTTTGCCGTGTTCGGAAACATCATGGGGTTTCTTTTTTTGACGGATCTGCCTCGGTCCGACTGGCGGCGGCACTACGACGAGCGCCTTTCGGGCCGATACTACGGCGTGCTGGCAACTTGTCCGGCAGACAGGGAACAAGAACTGGCAGCGCTGCTGGAACGGCAGGGCGCCGATGTCAGGCGCATGGACCGGGACGACCCACCGGAAAGGGCGGCCGCCCGGCCGGAGCAGGCACACCCATGACCGAAGACCACGCCATCGATCGCGCAGGGAAAAGCCGGGGCGCCAGAACCGCCGTGACCGTCTTTCTCGTCCTGACGGCCGGGGGGCTGGCCGCCTTTATCGCCGGGGTTCTCGGCCCCCACCCGGAACGCGCCTGGCAGGCGTACCTGATCAATTTTCTGCTCTGGACCGGGCTGGCATCCGGGGGCGTCCTGTTTTCGGCCATCATGCAGGCGACCGGCGCCCGCTGGAGCGGCCGCATGGCGGGCATCGCCGAAGCCTTCTCCGCGTTTTTTCCGGTTTCCTTTATCCTTTTTCTGATCCTGTTTTTCGGCCAGGCCTACATTTTCCCCTGGCTTCATGAAGATCTTCATGGAAAGGAGGCCTGGCTCAACGTTCCGTTTCTGTTCACCCGGGACGCGGCCGGCCTGCTCGTCCTCTACGGTGTCGGCTTCGGCTATCTATACAATTCGCTCCAGCTTCGGTTCGGCGGGGCGTCGGCCGGGGGGCGCCGGTTTCGCGAGGGGCTCCAGCGACGCTGGGCCGGCAGGAGAATCGACGAAGCGGCAGTGCGGCGCCGGGCCACCTTCTGGGGCATGCTCTACTGTTTCTGTTTTGCCCTGGTCATGTCCCTGATCGGCTACGACCTGGTCATGGCGGCCGACCCCCATTGGATTTCGACCCTTTTTGGGGCCTACTCCTTTGTCAAGGCGATCTATCTGGGGCTCGGCGGGCTGATCATCACGGCCTCGGTGCTGTATCTGAAAAACGGTCCGGACAGCGGCCTGACGAAAGATCATTTCCACGACGTGGGGAAACTCTTTTTTGCCTTCTGCCTGGTCTGGGGCGACTTTTTCTACGCACAACTGGTGGTGATCTGGTACGGCAACATTTCCGAAGAGACCGCCTACGTGATCGAAAGGACGATGCTGGCGCCCTGGAACCGTGCGGCTTGGGCCGTACTGCTGATCTGCTTCGTCGTTCCTTTTTTGATTCTGATCAACAAGAAGATCAAGACCGTGCCGCCGGCGATGATCGTGCTCTGCGCGGTTGTGGTGCTCGGCATGTATCTGGAGCACATGCTGCTGCTGGCCCCGGCCATCAGCCACTCGCCGGCCAACATTCCCGTCGGGGTCGTCGACCTGTTTGTTTTTCTCGGGTTTTTCGGACTGATGGCGGCCTCGTTGACGACCTTCATGACCCAGTTTCCCGAGGTGGCCCGGGTCAGAAAAAGAGAAGCGAACTGATGCAAGATCCCGCCTCGATAGACCCCGAAGGGGGGATTTCCCGGAACCGCTGGGCGATCCTGCTCACCGTTGCGACGGTGCTGTTGACGGCGGGGTTTCTGTTCTTTTTCTACGCCTACCCGCATCTGAAAATGGGGCCGGAGCAGCCGATTCCCTTCAGCCACCGGCTGCATGCCGGCCACAAGAACATCCAGTGCCAATTTTGCCACCCTTACGTGGGTCGATCCAAGCACCCTGGACTGCCGGCGGTGGAAAAGTGCCTTTACTGCCACAACTACATCATCGCCAATCACCTGTGGATCAAAAAAGAGCACGAGTATTTCAACACCCGGACCCCGACGCCGTGGAAGAAGGTCTACTATCTGCCCGAACACGTGCTGTTCAACCATCAGCGGCACATCCTCAAGGACCTTGCCTGCCAGGAGTGCCACGGCAAAGTGGAGGCCCAGGACCGGCTCGCCGGGGAGCGGTTCAAGATGGGGTTTTGCATCGGGTGCCACCGGGAGCGGGGGGCCAATATCGGCTGCTGGCTGGCGTGCCACAGCTGAATAAAATCGCCTTCGCGATTTTATTAAAGTTTCGCGTTCCGCGAAACACGACAAAAAGTGAATTTGGATTTGAACCAATTTTCACGGTTATAGAAAGGCGTCGATGACAACCGGAGAATCGACCCAAATTCGGACCTATCCGACGGCGCTGGCCTTCTGCATCACTTCCTTTTTCTGGATGGGGGTGGCCACCTTCATGGGGCTGTTGGGGGCGACGTTCCTGATCGCTCCGGACCTGGCGAACAACGTAAGCTGGCTGTTTTTCGGCCGCGTGCGCCCCGTTCACGTGAACATGGTGCTGTTTGGCTTTGTCACGCCGGGCCTGCTGGCGACGGCGTTTTATTACCTTCCGAAGGTGCTCGACACCGAACTTTACAGCGAGAAGCTCGGGGTTACCACGGTTCTTCTGTGGAACGTCGTGCTGGTCGCAGCCGTCGGCAGCCTTCTGGCGGGTCATTCACAGGGACGGGAATACGCCGAACTCGTATGGCCGGTGGACATCGGCATCGTGATCGTTTTCCTGATGGTCTTTGTCAACATGATCATGACCGTGAAACATCGCCGGGAGCCGATTCTTTACGTTTCGGTCTGGTACGCCTGCGCCGCGGTCGTGCTGACCAGCGTCACCTTCTCCCTCGGAAACGTGATCTGGAAACCGGACACCGGCGCGCTGACCGGAATTCCCGACGCGATCCTCCTCTGGTTTTACGGGCACAACATCTTCGGGCTGCTGCTCACGCCCCTGTCCGCCGGTGTGGCCTATTACGTGATTCCGCGGGTGGTCAAATCGCCGCTTTACAGCCACACCCTTTCGCTGCTGGGCTTCTGGTCGCTGATCGTGATCTACACCCACATTGGGACCCACCACCTGCTCCAGGTGCCGGTCCCCACCTGGCTCAAGGTGATCTCGATCGTCGACAGCGTGGCCATGGTCATCCCGGTGATGGCCTTTCTGATCAACATCTGGTACACGGCCAAGGGCAAACTGGGCGCGATCCACGAAGATATCGGCGCAAAGTTCGTCTTCACCGGGACGATCATGTACTTTTTCGTCAGCATCCAGGGATCCATGATGGCCCTGCCGGTGGTCCAGCGCATCACCCATTTCAACAACTGGGTGGTGGCCCACGCCCACATCGGCGTTCTCGGCTTTGCCGGCATGATCGCCCTGGGCGGGATGTACTACATTCTGCCCAGGGTCAGCGGAAAACCCCTTTACAGTCGGCTGCTGGCGGACCTCCAATACTGGATGGTGCTCATCGGGATGATCGGCTTTACCGTAGTGTTGACCATCGTCGGGCTCATCCAGGGAAACGCCTGGTACAACGGCGAGACCGTCTACCGAGTGCTTCCCGAACTGCAGTATTACTACGTCACCCGGGCGATGCTCGGACTGCTCATATTCAGCTCTGCCGTCATCGGCCTTTACAACGGAGTGCGGACGCTCCTTTCCAAACCGGGAGAAGCCGTTTCATGAAAATGACCCCCGCCGCCGTGATCATCGGAAGTCTTCTGCTGCTGGCCGCGATCGTGCTGGTGGTGGTCTATGTTCCGTGGGCCACGCGCCACGATGCGCCTTCGGAGATTTTCCGCAGCCGGTCGGATCTGGAAGCCGAAGGCCGGCTCATCTACATCGCCAACGGCTGCGTATACTGCCACAGCCAGTCGATCCGGACCATCGACTGGGGGCACGGTGCAGAGCGCATTGCCCAGGCCGGGGACTATGTTTCGGACCAGCCGATTTTGCTCGGCTCCCAAAGAACCGGGCCCGACCTTTCCCAGGAAGGCGGAGAGCACCCCGACGACTGGCACATTGCCCACTTCATCAATCCGCGCTACACTCGGCCCAACTCGATCATGCCGGAGGTGGCCTTTTTGGGGGAAGACAAGCTTCAGGCGCTGACCGCATACATCCAGAGCCTCGGCATGACCGATGCAGACCAGCGGATGCAGCGACAGATCTACTGGAAGAAGGCGGCTACAGACGCTTACGAGGCCGGGCCGGATGAAAACGTCAAATGGCTGAGCGAGAACATTCCGCAGGGCTGGCGCGACTTGCCCAATCCGTACCCGACCACAGACGCCGGACTTGCCCGCGGCCACCTGATCTATCAGCAGTTCTGCATCGGCTGCCACGGCCCGGTGGGAGACGGCATGGGGCCGGCCCAGCCCTGGCTCTATCCGCCGCCGCTGAATTTCACCATTTTAAAGAACCGGGAGATTTCCGGCGGGATTCTCTACTACCAGATCATGAACGGCATCACCGGAACGGCCATGCCCTATTTCAAGCGGGAACTGGAGTCTGAAAAAATCTGGGATGTAGGCAACTATGTGGCGGTGTATTTCATCGACGACAGCGACGCCAATGCCGAACCGCACGGCATCGACGCGGCTTACGAGCCCGGCGACGTGAATCGTTGAATGGTTGAAGGGTTGATTGGGAACCAAAGGGGATGGCATCGGCCGTAATTTTATCGTCCGATCCGATCCATCCGACCGATCGGACGGATCCGACGGAGTCAACCAATCAACCCATCACCCAATCAACCAATTAACCAATTAACCAGTCAACCAATGTACTTTCCATATTTCATCACATACATCGTCGTGGGGCTGGCCATCACGCTGGCAGTCTTTTTCTGGGCGCTGAAAAACGGCCAGTTCAGGGACCAGCAGCGGGCCCGGTACCTGCCGCTGCAAGGCGATTCCGACACGACGTCGCCGCCGCCGTCGTCGCCCTTCAGCCGGATCGAGATCTACGGCCTTTTTCTGCTTGCAGTTGCCGGCCTGGGGGCTTCGGCGGCGGTGCTGATTTTTGCCGTCATTCACGGCGGCCGGTGATGCCTTTTGGCATCGGATCGCTCGGGACCTGTTGGAACGAGTGGGGGGAAAAACAGAAAGATCCTGGATCCTCGATCCTGGATACTGGAAAGAAGCCGGAATAGAACCCATAGAAAGGCTATCGGAATCCAGCATCAAGGATCCAGCAACCAGCATCCAGAAACCAGGATCCAGAATCCAGGATCTGCAGAACCACCGCCGTTGTGCGGAGAACAGATCGGAGAGAACAGCATGCACTACTTTCCGCTGAGAAATCTACAGGACGTTTTCCTGTACCTGTTTCCGGCCCTTGTCTTTTTGATTATCTTCGGCCTTTTTCTGGGCTACATCTATTACCACGGGAAGGGCTCCGACGAGCGGACCCGCCAGATCATCTACCGGTTTCCCGGCGGCATCGAGGATCGGGACGCTCCTTTCCCGCTGGCCATGACCCTTACTATAGCCGGCACCGTGGTGTGGGCCTTTTTTTACATTCTGTTCCACGGTCTGCTTGGAGTGAAAATATGAACGAAGGTCCTTCGCTTCCAAGAGAGTTGCTTCTTACCCCCCCCAGAGAGTCTGCGCTCAGGACCTGGATCGTCATTTTTCTGATGGTTGTCTTGATTCTGGCCAAGGGGGCATACGCATTCTACGTTGTCGGGGATCGCGGCATGCCGGACTGGGATTTTCCCGTCGTGGCCGATGTGCCCGCCGAATCCCCGCATGCCGTGTATCAGCTGCTGCCCCATCCCCAGCACGTACGAGGCGCGAGGGGGGAGTAGATGAAGAAAAAACTTGTCATTCTGCTGCTGCCCATAGTCGTGATCGTGGGGGCCCATTATGCCCTCACCATGGTCGACAACGTGCTGAAGGTGGGCAGAATGTGGGAGACGCCCGGCGTCCGGCCCCATGAACAGCCGATGCTGGTCATGCAGACCGGCACTGTCCCGGTCTCCGGCGGGGAGGCCCTGTATCGTTCGGCATCTCCTGCCTCGCTGGAATTTCCGGAAGCTGCAGAAAGCGAGGCTGGAATCACCGGCGGCAAGAAAGGATATATGACATACTGCGCCCAGTGCCACGGCAGCCGCCACGACGGCAACGGCACCGTGGGCCAGAGTTTTGCACCGCTGCCCACCGATCTTCGAAGCGCCAAGGTGCAGGCGCTTTCGCCGGGGGCCATGTTCAAAGAAATCAGCTACGGCATCCCCGGTGGGCGCCAGCCTCCCCTGGCCACCACCATCGAGTTGCACGAACGATGGACAATCGTGGCGTACGTCAAATCCCTCGGCGTCCGAAAATGAGATGAAATCCCTGCCCGGCGCCTGCGATCTTTGCGGCCTTTCCCTGCAATACGGTTCTTATCCCCTTTCCACCCCTGAAGGAGATCGGCGTTTCTGTTGCCTGGGCTGCCGCCAGGTCTTTGTCATGCTGATGGAAGCCTCGGGTGCCTCCGATCCGGCCCAATTCCGTCGTACGGAAATCTACCGGCGCTGCGTGGATGCGGGGATCATCCCGAAAGACGAAAACGATCTGGCTGCCAGAAGCCGCGGCTGGGCGGCTCCTGCCGAGGAAAGACGGACTGAAGAAGGCGCGGCCAGCGGGCTGTCCCTGCATCTGGAGATCGAGGGAATGTGGTGCCCGGCCTGCGCCTGGGTCATCGAAGAGATGCTCCACCGGAAGGACGGCGTCTTCAAGGCAGCCTGCCATTTTTCCACCGACCGCCTTCGGGCGGTTTACGACCCGGTGCGCACCTCTCCGGAACGGATCCGGCAAGTGGTTCACCGGCTCGGATACCGAACGGCTTTGCCCGAAGAGTCGCCGGCAAGGCGCCGGGGCCGGGCCGAGTTCGTGCGGTTTGCCGTTTCGGCTTTTTTGGCCATGAACGTGATGATGCTCTCTTTTGCCCTGTACTCGGGTTTTTTCACCGAACTGCCGGAAGAATCGGTTCGCTACCTGTCCTGGCCGATTTTTTTGATGTCCACGGCGGTCATGGCCTATGGGGGGCTGCCGATTTTCAGCCGGGCGGTCCTTTCGATTCCGACGGGCGCCTTCGGGATGGAGACCCTGGTCGGCGCAGGGGCGGCCAGCGCCTACCTGTATTCGGTGTTTAATTTCGCATCGGGCAGTCTTCACCTCTATTTCGACACCGCCAGTATGCTGATCACCCTGGTCCTGCTGGGAAAGCTCATGGAACGTCGGGCCAAGGACCGGGTGCAGGAAGACCTGACCGCGGTTTTTACCCTGCGGCCGGCAAAGGTGCGAATCTGCACGGAGAACGATCCAAATGGGCGGTATCTTCCCGCAGAACTGCTTGCCGCCGGGGACCGCTTCCGGGTCGAGGCAGGCGAGGTGGCTGCGGCAGACGGCCTCGTTCTGGAAGGGGCCGGCATCGTGGACGAGTCGTCCCTCACCGGCGAGGCGGCGGGCCTCCGAAAACGGGCCGGCGACAGGATCGTCAGTGGAAGCCGGATCCATGAGGGAAGCCTGTTGATCCGGGCAGAAGCGGCCGGGGCCGACTCGGTGCTCGGCCAGATGATACAGATCATGGAAACTGCCCTGGAGGAAAAGACCCCCTTGGAGACCCGCACCGACCGTGCCCTTCGGTTTCTGGTGCCCCTTGTTCTCTTCCTGGCTGCCGTCACGGCCGTCTTCTGTCTGCTGCGGGGCGCGGCAGTGGAAACTGCCGTAATCCGGGCGGTGACCGTGATGGTGATCTCCTGTCCCTGCGCCCTTGGCATCGCAATACCGCTTGCCCGGGTGGCCGGGATCTCGATGGCCGGCCGCAGGGGGATTTTGGTTCCGGGGTTTTCCGCGTTCGAGGAAGCCGAAGCCGTCGATGCAGTGGTGTTCGACAAGACCGGCACCCTCACCACAGGCCGGTGGGAGCTGCGCGAAATTCTTCCCCTGGCGGGCTGGACAGAGACGGAACTTCTGGCCCTGGCGGCCGGACTCGAGGCAGGATCAGATCATGCGGTCGGCCGGGAAATCCTGCGCCAAGCCCAAAAAAGAGGCATTGCCCCGGCGCCGGTGGCGCCGCGAAGACAAGATGCGCAGGGGATTTGCGGAAGCTGGAACCAAGAGCCGGTGCGCATCGGCAGCCGGGGGTTTGCAGACCCCGGCGGCCGGTTTTCTGTGCCGGATGAAAAATCTGCATCTGCCGTTGATTCACTCCGGTCCATGGTTTATATGACGGTCGGCGGCCGTTCTGCAGGGGTGCTGGTGTTCGGCGACACGATCAGAGAAGGAAGCGCCGCGGCGATCCGGCAGCTGGCTGCAGACGGATACCGGCTGTCGGTGGTTTCCGGAGACGGGACAGGCGCAACGGCGGCCATTGCCGGGCAGTTGGGAGTGGCCGACGCTTCCGGAGACATGACCCCGGAGGGAAAAGCCGGCCATGTGCAGGAACTCCGGCGCAGCGGATACCGGGTGGCGATGATCGGAGACGGGGTCAACGACGCTCCGGCCCTGGCCAGCGCAGACCTGGGGCTTGCCGTTCACGGCGGCGGAGCGGTCGGGGCCGAGGCCGCGCAGGTCACCCTGATGAAGAGGGATCTCCGGCAGCTGGTGGATTTTTTTGCCCTTGCCGGGCAGGTCAACCGCAAGATTCACCAGAACCTGGCGTTTTCATTTCTCTACAATGCGATCGCCATTCCGGTGGCCATGGCCGGGCTGCTTTCTCCGCTGGTGGCCGTCACGGCGATGCTCTGCAGCAGCCTGAGCGTGATCGGAAACACGCTCTGGCTCATAAAGTCACAGCCGGCGTAAAATCGCCGGCGCGAGTGTATGAAGGTTTCGCGTTCCGCGGAACATCACAAAAGACCCTTTTTCGGCAGTCAACAGGCTGCACCGGAAAACTCGCGAGGTTTGATGATTCCGGTTGAGCAGAACCCTCGAGGTACGAGAAGATGACCATTTCAGATCATTTCCAGCCCCGGGAACTTCTGATCCTGGTGGCCGGTGCAAAAGGGGCTATCGGAAGCTCCCTGGCCGCCGCCGTCGAAGCGTTGAGAACAGACCCGGCTTCGGTCAGACCGGGACTGACCACCGGAGAGCTCTTCACCGATATTTTGCCACTGGACGCCATCCGGGTGGCCGGCTGGGATCCCTGCGACGCCCCCTTGAATCAGTGTCTGCTGCAGCACCGGATCCTGCCGGAGGCCGTGGAAAGGCGGTACGGTGAGGCGTTGGCGAAGGTGCCGATCCTCTGCCCGGAGAAGACGGCCGAGAAGATCGGCGGCCAGGTGGAAAAGATTTTGGGAGACATCGAGGGCTTTCAGGCGCGGTGGCCTGAAAGCCTGCCGGTGATGGTCAACCTGCTGCCCGCCGCTGCGGTTCCGGCGCCTGCCGAGACATTCAACCTCGGCCGGCTCTACGCCGACATCCGGTGGGAGGTTTTTCCCGACCTGGCCTACGCGATCGCCGCGATACGGGCCGGCATCCCCCTGGTCAATTTCACGCCGAATCGGGTCGAGCTGCCTGCGGTGCTCGATCTGGCCAAAGAAGTCGGCGTTCCGACGGCAGGAAGGGACGGAAAAACCGGCCAGACCTACTTTAAAATCGTTCTGGCCGAAGCCCTGCGGGTACGGGGGCTATACGTGGACGGCTGGTACAGCCTCAACATCCTCGGCAACGAAGACGGCAGAAACCTCATGGACCCGGATCGGGCCCGGGGAAAGCTCGCCAACAAAACCGACATTCTCGACCGGGTGCTGGGCTACCCCGTTGGCGAACGCTACGGCCGGCCGACCCACCAGGTTCGGATCGAATACTACCCGCCCCGGGGGGATGCCAAGGAGGCCTGGGACGTGGTCGATTTTCTAGGCATTTTCGACATGCCCATGTCGATCCGGCTCAATCTTCAGGGCCGGGATTCGATTCTTGCCGCACCGATGGTTCTGGATCTTGCCCGTTGGCTGGCCGTGCTGGGCTCTTTGGGCCGCAAAGGGCCGGTGCCGGAGCTCGGCTTTTTTTTCAAGCATCCCGTGGGCGACAATCCCCCGGAGCGGTTTTCCGACCAGCTGGCGGCCCTGGAGAGGCTCAAGGCAGAAGTGACAGCACGGTTGTCGTAAGACCGGACTTTCGAAGAGAAATAGTATGATAAATTCGAATATCGAATATCGAATATCGAAACAAATTCGAAATTCGAATGACAAAATGTTCAAAACGAAGTCCTGCCCGATATGACACGCGTATCGATGTCCGGAAAGACGCCCATGCTCCCGTTTCTGTCATTTGAATTTCGGTCATTCGGACTTGTTTCGGATTTCGGATTTCGTGCTTCGAATTTATTTTTGAAAATGGTGAAGTTATTTCAAATATCGAGAAAGTTTGATGGCACATAAGGATTTTCAATGATTCTTGGTTACAGCACCAACGCGTTCGTCAACTTCTCGCTGAAGGAGTCGATCGACAAGATCGCCGCCCTGGGTTTTGCCGGGGTGGAAATCATGGGAGACCGGCCACATCTCTACCCGCCGGATTACGACGAGACAGCCGTCGATGGACTCAAAAAGCGGCTGGCGGCCCGGCGGCTGAAGGTCACCAACATCAACAGTTTCACCTTGTTTGCCGTGGGCGACACCTACCTTCCATCCTGGATCGACCCTGACCCGGCCCGCCGGCAGCTCCGGATCAACCATACCCTCGATTGCCTGAAGATGGCCTCCGCCCTGGGGTGCGCCAACATTTCAATCCCCCCGGGCGGGCCGCCGGGCGGCGCGAAGCGGGAAAAGGATATGGCCCTGTTTCACCGGGGGATCGAAGCGGTGGCCCCCGAGGCCGAGCACCGGAATGTTCGCATCCTGGTGGAGCCCGAGCCGGCGCTGTTGATCGAAAACAGCGGACAGTTTTTGGAGTTCATCCGGGGCGTCGGTTCCGAAGCCGTGGGGATCAATTTCGACATCGGCCATTTTTTCTGTGCCGGGGAGGATCCCCGACGGGCGTTTGAACTGCTCTTTAAATGGGTGGGCCACGTCCACCTGGAGGATATTGCCGTCTCCCGGGAGCACAATCATCTCATTCCCGGATACGGGGCCATCGACTTGCGCGGCGTATTTGCAGCCATGAAAGGCCTCGGCTATTCGGGTGACATCAGCCTGGAGCTTTACCCTTACGTGGACGCTCCGGAGGCGGCCGGAAAAGAGAGCCTCGAGGTTCTCCGGCCGCTCTTTTCCGAAGTCGGGCTGGAAGTGGGGCTCTGATCATGACGATACTGAAATCTCCCTGGACCGACGACCGGGGGCGCAAAGAACAGCTTGACGACCACATTCAGCACTCCAGGACCGCCTATTTCGGCTTTCAGAAAGTGGCCGCAGCAGAAAAGCAGCCGCGGGTGTCCCGGCATTTCGATGCGGTCGCCCGAAGATACGACCTGATGAACTCCCTGCTGAGCTTCGGGATCCACCACGCCTGGAAGCGGACCGCGGTCAGGATGCTCGGGCTTGCACCGGGGGCGAAGGTCCTCGACGTCTGCGGAGGAACCGCGGATCTGGCGATCCTTGCGGCCCGGTCCGCCGGACCTGCCGGCCGGGTGGTGGTCTACGACATCAACCGGACCATGATGTCCTACGGCAGGCCCAAGGCGGCCGCAGCGCGGCTCGAGAACCGGATCGACTTCGTGCAGGGAAATGCCGAGGCCCTCTCGTTTCCGGACGCCTGTTTCGATGCGGCGATGGTCGGCTTCGGAATCCGCAACGTCACTCACATGAAGCGTGCCTTTGCCGAGATGCACCGCGTCCTCAAACCCGGCGGAAAGCTTATGTGCCTGGAGTTTTCCAAGCCGGCCTGGCCGGTTTTCCGTTGGATCTACGATCAGTACTCTTTTTACGTCATGCCGCTGCTGGGGCGTCTCATCGCCAACAACCGGGCCGGATACCTGCTGCTGACCGAAAGCATCCGCCTGTTTCCCACGCCCCGGGAGCTGGCAAAGGTGCTGTCGGATATCGGCTTTTCCGACGTCCGCTTTCGGCGGCTGACCAACGGCATCGCCGTGATCCACATCGGCACGAAGAAAACACCTTGAATGCAGTCTGACAATCCTGTTCCTCAGGACCAGGTCAGAGGCAATTGGCTCTGCCTTTCAGCCCGAAGGGAAAAATTCGAAGCACGAAATATTCGGATTTCGAATTTGAATTTACATGCCCTCCGGGCTTAACCCAAAGCCGCGTCCTCCGGGACCGGATCTTTGCCAAACCGGCTCGAACGAGTTGTGTTACCTGGTAATCACCAGCCGAAGCACGATCAGCGCCAGCATCGCCGGCGGGTAGTAGCTGGCCCGGTTGAACAGGGCCATCGCATCGACGCGGTCCCGGCTCTGAAATAGACGCCAGCCGGGAACCAGCAGAAGCGATACGCCGATTGCAAAAGAAGCGAGGATGAAAATCGGGTTGAAATCCGCCCGGGAAAGGTGCAGCATGGCGATGTTGACCGCCACTGCCCCGGCAAGGGTGAAAAAGGCGATGGCCGACGAGCGTCGGAACCCGAACCGAACAGGTATGGTGCGGGCCCCCAGGCGCCGGTCCTCCTCGACGTCGGCCCAGTCCGCCGGAACGTTCTGACCGCCGATCTCCCACAAAAATAGCCACAGAAACATGACCGCCAGAAAGCCGATGGACGGGGCGGCATCCACCGCGTAAACCGCGGCCAGGGCGCCGGTGTTTTTCACGACCCCGCTGACCAGGGTTCTAAAATGGGTGATCTTCAACAGCAGGCAGTAGACGGCCTCGAAGAGACAGCCGCCCAGAAAGATCACGACGCACACCGGGTTGAGCAGGTAGGCGCCGACCAGGGCTATAAATCCCCATGCCAACGCCCAAGCCAGCCCTTCACCGAGGCTGAGCGCCCCCTGGGCGACGGGATGCCGAATCATGAGCGCGTCGAGATAGCCCTCCTGGCATCGGTCTCCTCCGTGGCCGAGCTTTTCTTTATCCGTCCGGTAGTCGACGAGGTCGTTTAAGGCATACACGGCGGTATATCCGGCAAAGGTGGTCACCAGGCCGATGAGGATGATCTCAAGTGAAGGAAAGCTTCCGAGCCATAAAAGAGCCGCGGCCGCAGGCGTTGCCATGTCCAGCAGACCGTGCGGCGTCCGCGACAGTGCCCAGAAAAGCTTGATGCGGGCAACTCCGGTAACCGGTGTGCAGGTGGATGGCTCAGCCACGCAAGGGGTCCGTCGGTATGGGTTGATTGATTCGGGCACGATGATCGGATGAAGGTCTAAACTCTTTTTTGCAAAGCGTCAAGGCGAGGTAGTTTAAGAAAATGAAAAGCAGTTGCGCATAAAGGCCCACTATGGTGCAGGACGGCCAAGGGATATCGGCTCTCCTGCCGGCCAAAACTCGCCATCAAGGCCGCCTAAAGACGGCCGTTGATGAAATCTGTAACATAAATCCGCGGCAAATCGACAGGCCGGGGCACTTTTCGACGAAAGAGTGGCGGCCGTCTCAACGCGGCCTACATGGCTCAGACAGTTGGCCGGCATCCGATCCGACACCCCTTGGCCTCCGCTTTGGGTAAACTGGAGATTTGTCGTGGTTCTAATTTCGAATTTATGTCTGCTATTTGTTTCATGCTTGCATACGGTAGATTGGGAAGGGAGGCTCTGTCTTCACTTCACATGAGGGTCTGCAGGGCGTCGGCGCCCAGCTCGAGGGACATGGCGATCATCAGGATTCCGGAGAGGATGTCTGACTGTTTTCGGTAGCGGCGGGCCACTGCCGAGGCGCCGCCGCCGACCAGCAGCAGACCGGGCAGGGTGCCTGCACCGAACGCCGCCGTCAAAAGCGCCCCGGATGCCGTGGTTCCCGCGCCCAGGGCCCGGGCAAATGCACCGAAAGAGAGCCCGCAGGGGAGAAATCCGAACATCGCTCCCAGAACGAAAAGACCTCTCCCGGTTTCGGCGGCATCCCGGGACCGAAGCAGACGGCCGAGGCCGGGAATCCTCCGGGGTTCTGCGACCGAAAGCCAGCGGGGTTCTTGAATCAGACCGATGCGTCCCAGGCCAAAGACCAGGAGAAAACCGGCGGCCGCCAGGGAGAACATCACCTGGGAGCGAGCGATCCAGAGCGCCGGATCGCTGCCGGTCATGCCGGCGATCCAACCGAGTCCGGCACCGGCGGCGCCCATGATGGCGCCGATTGCCGTATAGGTGAGCAGCCGACCGCCGTGGTAGGCCAGGTGGTGGCGATAGCCGCCGGACCGGCCCGGAAATGCGACCACCAGCGGTCCGCACATGCCGATACAGTGCCCGGTACCGAAGATACCGAGAAGAAACATTGCCGTCAGATCGATGGAAGAGGGGGCCATAACGGTTCCGCCGCCCTTATGGCACGGGAGACTCAAATTTTCAAGAAACGAAGGGGTTCGGCAGAGAGCCTCCGGAGGGTTTCTTGCCATTTGCCGCCGGTTTCGGTATTTTCTCTGCTGCCACAGAGAAAATTTGGCGCCCTTCGGGCGCAAAGGACAAAAATGACAAACGGTTTCTTGACTCTATCGAACTGGTGAATGGTCGTAACACAACCATTCTCGTCTTCGATAAACAGATTGGTTTTTTTTAAACGGCGGCGAAGCCGCCGCTAATAAATACGCGAAAGCGGATTTATTCAGACAGCTTGAAGGGCTGATCCGCCCGTTTCTGCGATGCTCGGCGCGGGACGATGGGCTTCCCCGAGGGTATTCAATGGCCGATCTTCTGGGGTAGTTTCATACGAGAGGCGGCCGTTGGCCGTCGGGGTCGGCCAGAGCCCCCCGGGAGGGTTCCTTCCCTTTTCCCGCCGGTTCCGTTATTTCCTCTCCTGCCACAAAGAAAATTAGGCGCCCTTCGGGCGAAGTTTCACATAAGCCCCGCCGCTGATCTCATGGCGATCAGTTTGAT
>JAIPEL010000174.1 GCA_021737185.1 Desulfobacterales bacterium
AAGCATGTTTTCTCCGTGTCAATATATCGTATTTACACGAAATATTGCCAAATGGAGAAGAATTTGTCAAGAAAAGATAAAATAATTTTTCCCAAAATTTCAGCATTTTAAGCAGCAGGACTTTTTACGAAGGCATCAAAGTTCCAGGTTCAAGCTTCAAGATTGATGGTCTCGTAAAAAGGCCGAATATTCTTTTTTCCGTCATTCCCGCGAAAGCGGGAATCCAGTGTTTTCTAATACTTATGAAAACCGAATAAAGCCCGACGAAGGTTTCGGGTACTTTTTACGATTTCATCAAGATTCGGACGTGCAGCGACTCAGGGCGTATACTCCGAATGCAAGAAGAACCTATGCGTCAAAATTTATAGTATTTTTATCATAGCGCCGAATCAGAGGCAAACAGATGGCGCTTTGCCTATCTTCTTGCAGTTCCCCTCAATCTTTTGTACCTGAAAAAGAATGCTATACATCCACAAGCCATTCTTGATGCTTTCGTAAAAAGTCCGAATTTTCCTTTTTCCGTCATTCCGGCGAAAGCCGGAATCCAGTAATTTCAACAACTTCTGGATGCCGGATCAAGTCCGGCATGACGCTTCGGGCACTTTTTACGATTTTATCATTCTTTGACTTTGAATCTTGAATTTTGAACCTGGAACCTTGAATCTATGGAACCCATGGAATCTAAAAGAACTCGCGTCAGCTCCGGGGTCGGCGATCTCGACCGCATTTTAGAGGGGCTTTACATCGGCGATAACGTGGTCTGGTACGACGATGCAGGAAGCCTTGCATCGGTTTTCGCCCACAACTTCATCCAGGCCACCCAATCCCAGGACCGTCCGCTGATCTACGTCAGTTTCGACCGCTCGCCGAGAAACCTGCTGGAAAAACTCGGGCCCCTGGCTGCATACCCGCGCCTGACCATTCTCGACTGCTTTACCAACGGCAAGGGGGCGTCATCGGAAGTCTTTCTTCGTTTTTACGAAAC
Organism: Desulfobacterales bacterium; assembly: GCA_021737185.1. Taxonomy (GTDB): domain Bacteria; phylum Desulfobacterota; class Desulfobacteria; order Desulfobacterales; family CAFBRK01; genus JAIPEL01. The sequence continues at coordinate 986 of JAIPEL010000174.1, forward strand.
ACCGGAAACAGAGCGACTCTGCGAGATCCTCCAGGTGGCAAATCCGAAGAAGGTCAAAGAGGTGATGGACGCCTTTTACGGGGTTCATGAAAAGATGACCGGAGAGGTTCATTTCGTTTTTGAAAGCCTCACCGGCATGCAGGACCTATGGGGCGGAGAAGACCACATCATCGACTTTTACGCCCACTCCTGTCCACGGCTCTACGAACTTCGAACCATCGCCTACTGGATCATCGAAAAACAGGCCCACTCTCCTCAGCTCCGGGCCAAGATCAACCAGGTGGCCCAGGTCGCCGTGGAGCTTTCAGTCCGCCGAGGGAAAACGGCTCTTACCGTGCTCAAGGCCGAGGGCCGCAGCCCGGAAAAGCTGAATCAACCGCACTTTTACTGGACCCGGGATCTTCAGATCGACTTCGACGACGCACAAACCCGCCACGGGCGCTTTGACATCGGCGCGCGGCTCCGGGAGCTTCGCACCAAGCAGGGGCTGTCCCAGACCGATCTGGCCCGGCACATCGGCGTGACCCCCAGCACGATTTCCCAGGTGGAAGGAAATCTGATCTATCCTTCCCTTCCGGCTCTTTTTAAAATGGCCGAGGTGCTTTCCGTGGGAGTGGGCGCATTCTTCCGGGAGTCTGCGGCGACCGATCCCCGGTCGGTGTTTCATGCAGCAGAAGCCGTCGCAGTGAAATTTCCCGATCTTCCCAAAGATGCCGCCGCAGGAAAGCTGCTGATATCGCCGGATCTGGAATACCGGGCCGAGCCCTTCCTGATCGAGATTCCGCCCAAAAAGAGCATCCCTTCCCATTTTTTCATCCACAAGGGAGAAGAGCTCGGATACATGCTTTCCGGACGCCTCCAGATGAAGCTGAAAAAAGCGGTCAGCCAGGTACGCGCAGGCGACCTGATCTACCTGACCACGGACATTCCCTCCCAGTGGAAAAACCCGGGCCCGGGCGTTGCCCGTCTTCTCTGGATCAAGATAAAATAACGCCTCCGCAAAAAGCGCGGAGGCGTTATTTTATTAGTGGCGGCTGCGCCGCCGGTAAAATGGCTTATGTGAAACTTCGCTTGAAGCCGAGATTTTTGTAGGGCACGCCCTCTGTGGCGTGCCTTTCGGAACGGCACGGAGGCCGTTCCCTACAGAGGCAGAGGCTTCGAGGCAAAGTTTCATTTTTGACCAAACTGGCCGGTTAAGACCAGAAAAATCTTAGAAATCTCCCGCCGGAGAATCTTGAATTTGGAATTTTGAATTCCGCTGGCCAGTGGATCTTTCCGGATAACCGCTTCCTATAATTTTGCGGCATGATGAATCCCTACACCAGCCCCTGGTCCAGCATGGCATTGACCACCTTGACGAACCCGGCGATGTTGGCCCCGGCCAGGTAGTCGCCCGGCACGCCGTATTCGGCCGCCGCATCCAGGCAGGTCTGGTGGATGCTTTTCATGATGACCTGGAGCCGGTCGTCCACTTCTTGCCGGGTCCAATTGAGCCGCATGCTGTTCTGGGCCATTTCCAGCCCTGAAACGGCGACCCCTCCGGCATTGGCGGCCTTTCCCGGCGCGTAGAGGATCTTTTTGTCCTGGAAGATGTCCACCGCTCCGGGGGTGCATGGCATATTGGCCCCTTCGCAGACCAGCTTGATGCCCTGGTTGATCAGGTGGTATGCGTCGTTTTCATTGATTTCGTTCTGGGTGGCGCACGGAAAGGCGCAGTGGGCCCAGTGGTCCCACAGGGGGTTGTGGTCCAGCGTCGAATCGGCTTCGGTGTAGACCGTTTCCGAATACTTGTCGACATACTCCTGGATTCTTCCCCGGCGAACATTTTTCAGCCGCTTGACGAAATCGAGCTTGCCCTTGTCGATTCCCTCTTCATCGTAGATGTAGCCGGACGAATCGGACAGGGTGACCACCTTGCCCCCCAGCTCGATGATTTTTTCCACGGTGTACTGGGCCACATTCCCGGACCCGGACACCAGGCATGTTTTACCTTCGAGGGTTTCGCTGCGGCTGGCAAGCATCTCCTGCGCAAAATAGACGCATCCGTAGCCGGTGGCTTCCGGCCGGACCAGGCTGCCGCCCCACCCCAGGCTCTTTCCGGTCAGCACGCCGGTGAATTCGTTTCGCAGCTTTTTGTACATGCCAAAGAGAAAGCCGATCTCCCTGGCACCGACGCCGATATCCCCGGCGGGAATGTCCGTGTTGGGTCCGATGTGCCGAAACAGCTCCGCCATGAAGCTTTGGCAAAACCGCATAACCTCGTTGTCGGACTTGCCCTTGGGATCGAAGTCGGAGCCCCCTTTTCCCCCGCCCATGGACAGGGTCGTCAGGGCGTTTTTGAACGTCTGTTCGAAGGCCAGAAACTTGAGGATGCTCAGGGTAACCGAAGGATGAAACCGCAGCCCGCCCTTGTAAGGCCCGATGGCGCTGTTCATCTCGATTCGAAATCCACGGTTGACCCAGACATTTCCCTGGTCATCCATCCAGGGAACGCGAAACATGATCACCCGCTCGGGCTCCGTGATCCGCTCGAGCACGGCCGTCTGCCGAAACTCCGGATTTCGATCCAAGACCGGCTTGACCGACTCGACCACCTCCTGCACCGCCTGATGAAATTCGATTTCCCCCGCATCCCTGCCCCTGATCACGTCTAAGATGTCTTTCATATAGCCTCTCCTTTTTGTGAGTAGATCATCCCCTCTTCTATGTTGATCCGTCAACCGTTTACCGCGGTTTGACCATCACGCATCGGGATTGCCGGCCGTCGATCTTGATAATCATGGCCCTGCCCAACCTGACATGGCGCATGTGCTCCGTTTCCCGCACACAGGGAAAGGAGCCCACCCAGTCCCAATCGAAAAAATCCTCCGATCCTTCCGTGACGGTGATGTAGTGAATCCCCTGGGAGGTAATGTTCTGGAAAAAATGAGAGCCTTGAGAGGGATCGGCATGCAGCGCAGAATTTCTCAACTCGATGATGGCCCCGACCCCTGAAATGTTCTGCCACTGCACGGGGATGCCCAGCCACCGGTCGGCCGATCCCCACCTTCCGGGTCCCACCAGGAGGTAGGGCCGCTTTTCCTTGACGAGTTCGGCATTGATCCGACCGATTTCGGCGGCCATCTGCACGGTGTTTTCCACCTTGAAGCTTTCCGGCTTTGCATAGACGATATCGGCAAGCTTTTCGTTTCTTCCGTTTCCCAGGGTTCTTTGGGAGCGGCAGAAGGCGTTTTTGATATCTTCCTCGTCGATCTGCACCACCAGTCGATCTTCGTCTGCGACCATCGGCCGCATCTGCAGGAAATTAAAATCGCTTTTTTTGCCCCGGTTCGAGCTCAGGTTGACGGAAAACTCGATCTCAACCGGGCAGCCCAGCCCCTTTCGCGCCAGATCCATCATGTCGATCAACAGTTCGGGCAGGGGGAATGTCTGGTATTTGAGGATTTGGGCAAAAGTCAACACCTTGGCACCACCGGCGCTGCTGCTGTCGCGAATGCGGTGCTCCTCGGCAATATAGGTGCTCGCCAGGGCCATGACCGGAAATTCGTCTTCGGCGTCGTCCACGTCCCGCTTGACCAGGTTGCAGTCGTGCTCGAAGTCCAGGCACTCCGGGTAATTTTTGATCTTCAGCGCGTAAAAACTGCGCTGGGAGTTTTTCAAGATATCGTCCACCGTGGAAAACTGAGGCAGCATCGAGGGGTATCGGGGGGAAAACCGCATCGTTTTTTCCCCTTCGACCACGGTTTTACCCAGCCCGAGAGCGATATGGGCGATTCCCTCTTCGGGCTTCATGGGAGACACCGCGTAAAAATTGTGGGACTGGGTGACTCCGGATATGGCCGGATAAAAGTAATCGCCGTAGGCCTCGCCGGTAAGCTCCTGGATGATGACGGCCATCGCCTCTTCCTGGGGCTGATTGGAGGTGTTGCGGGAAAAGGCTTTGGGCCCCTCATAGTAGGTGGAGGCCCATACCAGCTTGATGGCGGCCAGGAGATGATCGAGCCTTGTGTCAAGGGAGGGATCGTTGTTGGGGATCATGTAGGTTTCATACAGGCCGGCATAGGGCTGAAACTGGGCATCTTCGAGCAGGCTCGAGGAGCGAACCGACAGGGAGTAGTCGACCTGGGCCAGAAAAGCCGTAAGATCTCGAACAAGCCGGTCCGGCACTGGGGCTTCGAGAAAAGATGCGGCGATTTCAGTGTCCGGGGTCTCCTGAGTGGCGAAACGCCGCAGATCGTTCATCTGGATAAAATGTTCAAATTCATCCGTGCTGAGAACCAGCGTTTTCGGTATCCGGATGTTGATATCCGAATATTTTTCATAGAGGTGGGGCGCCTCCTGCAGGAAGGCGGACATGAAGGCCAGGCTTCTTGCCTTTCCGCCCAAAGATCCGTTGCCGATTCTGACAAAGTCCATGATCTGTGCATCGAAAGAATGGGCTTTGAACTGGGCGACCACCCCTTTTTGCTGCCATTTTCGCATCTTCTGGATGCTGGAAATGATGAAATGGCGTATCTCATTGGCGTTGTTGAAATCGTCGGCCTGCACTTCGCGAAATTTCGAAGCCAGCCCAATTTCGGACCGGCTCATGATCCAGCTGGAGAAATGATTATGATGCGCGTGGTACAAAATGGATTCGTCGGAAATGTCGGGAAGCGTCGCCTGGAGAGCGCGCAGGTCCGAGACCCGGGTAATCTCCGTGCCGTCCGGCATTCTGAAAATGAAATCACCGAAGCCAAGATGGGTCAGAAAAAAATCGTGAAGCTCGGAAAGCATGTTCGGCGAATTCTTGTCGAGAAAAACAGCCGGTATCTGATCTGCCCGCTGTCGATTGTTCGAGTCCGAACTGAGCAAAAGCAATGGAAGCTCTTGAATTTCCTCTCGTATCTGTGAAAGGAGAACGGCGCCGCCGTCGTCGGTCAGCCGGTTGTCCCGGGGAATTCTGGTATCGGATATGATGCCGAGCAGATAAGATTTGTATTTGCGGTAGAGGGCCAGCGCGGCCTCGTAATTGTTGACGAGCAATATCTTGGGCCTGGACCGCATCCGGAGCAGCCGGTGCTCTTCATTGAGGCCCACCCCCAGAACCTGCTGGGTCTGTTTCACGATCTCCTTGTAGATGATCGGCAGAAAGGAAGAATAATAGACCGGTGAATCCTCCACCAATATCAGCACCCGGACCTTGGCCTTTTGAGTATCGGCTTCCACGTTGAGGTGGTCTTCGACGTTTTTGACCAGGGCCAGAAGCAGATCGGAGTTGCCGGACCAGATAAACATCTTGTCGATGCCGCTGGAATCGATGTTTTCGGGAGGCGGATAAAACCCCCGCGTGGTGTGGGCAAGGAGAATGACGGGCATTTCCGGTCGGATCTTTTTGATTCTCAGCCCCAGGGAAAAAGCGTCCATCTCCTCCACATGAGGGGTGGTAATGACCAGATCGAACTCTTTTTTTTCCAGGATCGACAGGGCTTCGCTGGCCGATACGGTTCGGGAAACCCTCGGGGGATGGCTGAGGTTCAGTCCGCTGTACTCGTTGATGATCCGGGAGGCGAGGCTGCCGTCCTCTTCCATGATAAATGCGTCATAAGGACTTGAAATAAGCAGGATATCCTTGACTTTTACCGCCATCAGCTCGTGAAAGATTTTAAAATGGGAATAAAAATCCTTCGGAATCGAACTGTCCGTATCGACCATGCCGTCCTCTCGTAGGAACCTCGGCCGAAGCCGGCGGCAAAAACCGACCTGTCCCGGTTTTGGGTTTTGGGGGTTGGAGGGCCACGCTCCGTCGTGGCCGGCATTTGGTCGTTACCGGCAGCACGGACTAGACTGCGCGCGTCCCTCCACCGGCAGGGGCTTCGACACAAGTTTCACGTTTGATCAAACTGGCCGGTTAAGACCAAAAGA
>JAIPEL010000175.1 GCA_021737185.1 Desulfobacterales bacterium
TCCTGGACGATTTTTCTCATCGTGTCGACCAGACGCCTTCTTCCACCGGCGGGCAGAATCGCGGGGACCGGCTGGTTGAAGATGTCTTCCGGCTGACAGCCGAAAATTTTCAGCGCCAGGGCATTGACGAGCATGATTTTTCCATCTTTGTCCACCACGATCAACCCGATGCCGATGCTCTCGAATATGGCCTTTTGAAACTGGAGGCTTTCGATCAACTCCGCCGATTCACGCCTGGGATAGATACCGCCCGGATCATATATCGGTTGTTCGCTCTTCGGACCGCCGGTGCGGGCTTCGAGATCGTCCAAAAAACGAAGGATCTGGGCCTTCATTTTTTCCAGAGGCCCTTTGATGATGTAATAGTCCGCACCGATCCGCTCCAGTTCGTCCAACTGTTCGACGATGGTCCCCGACACGGCCACCACCGGGAAAGGGGTCTCTGAAAACCGCTTCCGCACGTACCGGATCAACTGCCAGCCGTCGACCTTCGGCATGACGATGTCGGCAAACATTATATCAACCGTCTCGGTCCCCAACATGGCCATCGCCTCCTTGCCGTCGTAGGCCTTGACGATTTCAAAACCCCTGCTCATCAGCAGCTCGGAGAGAAATTCGACAAAGAAGTAGTCGTTGTCGACCACCAGGGCCTTTTTGCTCATGATGCCTCCAGGTTTTTTTGCTCATGTGAAACTTCGGTCGAAGTCGGGGTTTTTGTAGGGCACGACCTAAAGTGTCGTGCCGTCCTGAACGGCACGGAGGCCGTTCACTACACAGGCAGAGGCTCCGGGAAAAAGTTTCACGTTTGATCAAACTGATCGCCTCGCGGTCAGCGGTGGGGCTGACATCTGACATCTGGTCCTTTCTTAGCAGCTTCCCGGCTGTCCTTTAGCTCGCTCCGATTAACGGATGTTGACGGGCCTGGGGCTCCACGGTCCTGGCAACGCCCTTTATATTCACCTTTATTTTTTCTGTTTCGCGGAGCGAAACACTTATAAAAGCGCGTCAGCGATTTTATTATTCCACGCACACCCGCCGGATCTCCAGCATATCGGTGTGCCCCTCGAACATCTTGACGATGGCATCCTGCTTGAGGGTGGCCATTCCGTCGACAAACGCCTGTTTGAAAAGCTGTTCGGTGGATGCACCCTCCTTGATCAGCCGTTTGGCTTCCCGGGTTCCTTCCATGAGTTCGTGGATTCCCATCCGCCCCTTGTAGCCCGAACCCGAACAGACCTCACATCCCTTGACCCGGTAGAGGGTCATGTCCGGATCATAGGCGATCCCGGTGGCGGCAAATTCTTCTTTTCCGTAGGTTTTCACGATCTGTTCAAACTCCTGCTCCGAGGGGTGGTAGGCCTCCTTGCAGTTTTTGCACAGCCGCCGAAGCAGGCGTTGAGCCAACACTCCCAGGAAGGCATCTGAAAAATTCAAGGGATTCAATCCCATATCGAGCAGCCGGGTGATGGTCTCCGGTGCGCTGTTGGTATGCAGGGTTGAAAATACGAGGTGCCCGGTCAGGGAGGCTTCCACACCGATGGCCGCGGTTTCCTCGTCGCGCATCTCGCCGATCATGATGACATCCGGGTCGAGCCGGAGAAATCCCCGCATGATCCGGGCAAAATCAAGGCCGATGCGGGGCTTTGCCTCCACCTGGCGCAGGCCCGCCTGGGTGATCTCCACCGGGTCTTCCGCAGTCCAGATCTTGATTTCCGGTTTGTTGATATAGCCCAGGGCCGAATGGAGGGTCGTGGTCTTTCCCGAACCGGTCGGGCCGACGACCAGAACCAATCCGTAGGGCTGCACGATGATTTTTTCCAGAATCCTCTGGTTCCGTTGGTTGAGACCCAATTGATGAAGGGCCATGGCGCCGGCCTTGGCCAGGATCCTCAGCACCGCGTCTTCTTTTTTGTTTGTGGTGGGCATGGTCGACATCCGCAGCTCGAAGGACGGAATCCCCTTTCGCTTCATCTTGATCTTGCCGTCCTGGGGCAGGCGCTTTTCGGCGATGTCGAGATTGGCCATGATCTTGAGTCGAGACAGGATCGCCGGCGCCATGGTGTTGGGCACCTGAACGTACTCCTGGCAGACGCCGTCCTGGCGAAACCGGACCGATGTTTTCTTCGTCAGGGGGGAGGGTTCGACATGGATATCTGAAACGCCTCTTCGAAACGCCGCGACCAGCACCTGGTCCACGAACTTGACCACCTGGCTGGAGGATTCGTCGACGACCTCCTCTTCGGGTTCGGTATCCTCGACCTCCTCGAATTCCACGTCCGGAATCATCTCTTCGAGGTCGTCGAGGGTCCCCTCCAGGATATTTTCATCCTCCGTATGAAAAAACTGGTCGACGTAGCGGAGGATATCCTCCTTGAAGCCGACAGAAAGCCGGATTTTCGAGGTCGACATCAGCGCCCGGATCGTATCGGTCTTGCGAAGATCCTTGGGGTCGTCGATCAGCACCTCGATCCCGCTTTTGTCCCAGGCCAGCGGCACCCAGACATTATGGACCAGGAATGGCTTTTTCAAGTTTCGGATCAATTCTGCCGGGACGGGCAGCTCAGGATCGAAGGCCTTGAACGGGCAGCCGTAAAATCGCGATAACCCGTCGCCGATCCTCATTTTGTCTTTACGGAACTGTTCGACAAGGACCGATTCGATGCTCTTCCCCTTTCTCTTGGCCAGGGGAAACGCCTGCTGCAGTTCTCCTTTGGTCGTTAGACCCTGCTGGATCAAAAACTCGTAGCGGGAGTAATTCTTCGGTTTGAGCGACCCGGCCGAAACCCGGCTGCGAATTTCCTGGTTGTTGGGATCCAGGGTCAGGGCTTTTCGAAAAAGTTCTGCGGCCGGCTCCAGGATAGTCCGTTTTTCCATCTCCAGGCCGGCGCGGTAAAGGCCTTCGGCGGCGGCGGCCGGTGAAAGGCCCTGGCTCTCTATCCGCGCCTCGATTTCGGCGGCCGCCTCCTCGGGAGATTCGACTTCGATCAGGCAGGAAAACAACTCCTCGACGATGTCCGGAATGTGGAACCCCTCTTCGGATTTTGCCTTTTTCATCATCTGCCGGAAGCTGTCGGCCGCCTCCTTGAAGAGACCCAACTCCCGCAGGGCCTTGGCTTTGTCCATGAACTCCGCCGGGCCGTCTTCCCCGGAAAAATCATCCAGGTACTTCATCACCTCCTCGGTCGCCGGCTGCGCCAAAGAGGCCTTCCGGTCCCGATCGAGCTCCTGTTCGATTTCGCGAATCCGGGATTCGATTTCCGGTTTGGAGGGATCGCCGGTTTCTTTTGCCCGGGTCAGGAGCTCCTCATAGATGCTCAAGGACTCGTCAAACATCCCCATATCGCGGTAGACTTCCGCTTCCCGAAGTCTTTGATCTGTCGTCATTTTACCGCCGCCCTGACATTGGAAGGCCCCACCGGCTTGTTTGCGTCACCGATCGTTCCTGCCGAAAGTTGGTTCATTCCCTCGCGCTGGGCCTTTTTCAGAGATTTTTTTGCGCTATCGAGAAGTTGTTCAGCCGATCTTTCGGGGTCTCCATTGTCTGGGACGTCAAGTTCGGCAACACCGAAGCCGGCGGTCACGCGAATATCTGCGTCGTCTTCGGACCAACGCTGTTCGTTGATTTGTTTGCACAGCCTTTGCACCAGGCAGAGCGCCCCTTCTCGATCCGTTTCCGGCAGCACGATCGCAAATCCGTCTTGTTCGTCGCGGGCCACCCAGTCGATATGCCGCCGGACCGACTCCTGCAGCACCGCCCCCACCACCGTTAAAACCCGGTCTCCGATTCCGCCTCCCCATATGCCGCAAATGGCCTCGAGGTGATCGATCGCACCGGAGACCACAGACAGACTGCGGCCGTATCGTATGGCCCGCTTGACTTCATGGGGTAGATGGTCGAGGAGATAGCTTTGTGAGTAACAGCCGGTGAGCGGATCGGTAAGAGACATGGAACGGACTTTGCCCTTGGCCTCCTTCAGCGCGGCCTCCAAAGAAAGAATCTTCATCCCGGTCTGAACCCTGGCGGCCAGCTCCTCCTCGACAAAGGGCTCCAGGAGAAAATCGTCAACCGGGAAAATGTCCTGTAGATTCGCGATCGAAATTCCCTCCGGGACTACCGCCAGCGTAAAGACCGGACCTTTGATGTTTTTATCCAGAAGGCTTCCGCAGACATCGACGTTGGCCTCTTCTCCGGATCCGACACCGGCCACGATCAGATGCGGATCCTGGCTTGCCGGTGCTTCGACGGGCCGGGCCCCGGCATCGATTTCTGTGACATCCAGTCCCATACCGTTCATAAAAAGCCGCAGCCGGGCTTTTCTTTTCGAATCGTCTCCGGTCAGGAGAATCTTCATGACTTTACTTCCTTTCCACGGATTTTCGCCCTGCGCTGCAGAACAACCGCGTCCGACAGGTCCACCAAATCCCTTGGGGCCCTATGAATTTTAAGCTTCTCGCACCGATTTGGCAAGAACCTCCGGTGTAAACAGATTTTTCAGTCTGCCATCCTGCCGGGATCGAAAGAGTCCGGAAAACAGGCTGATTTTGACACCCGCTGTTTCCAATCCGTATAGATATTGAAATCCGTCGTTTGTTGCGGCGGTTCACTTCTCCTCTTTTTTGAACGGATAGAGCCTCTGCTCGCAGTCCGGACAGATGCCGTGAGTGAAAACAGCGTCCGAATTTTGCTCGATGTACTTTTCGAGGCTTTCCCAGTAGCCGGAGTCGGTTCGGATCTTGTGGCAGGAGGCGCAGATGGGCAGCATCCCGCTCAATATCTTCACTTTCGCCAGGGCCGATTGCAGGTCCTGAATCAACTTTTCCCGTTCCTTTTCCAGCCGCTTTAGCTCGGTGATATCTTTTCCCGTTGCGATTCCGAACATGCGCCCGTCTGCATCTCTGATGCCGGCGGTGCTCAAAAGAACCGGAATTTTCCGCCCCTCTTTCGTGCAAAAGGACAGCTGGAGATTTCTCACTTGGCGATTTCCGGCCGGATCCGGCATGACAGAGGTGACAATCTCCTTTTCATCGGAAGAAAAGAGTGTTCCCATTTCCCTTCCCAGAATTTCTTCGTCTCGATAGTTCAGCAGGTCCCTGGCGGCCTTGTTTGTCTGAACGATGGTGCAATCCTGATCAGTGACGATGAGCGCGTCGGTCACGCTTTCGATGATCGCACGGGCATAATCCCTGGAGACGGTCGTCTTTTGAAGGCTCTCCTTCATCTTGTTGAATGCGGCGGCGATCTCTCCAATCTCGTCGTCGGAGGCGACCTTCACAGTTCCGGAAAAAGGCCGGCCCCTGGAGGTGACCTCGCTGATTGCGTCGCGCAGCAGGCGCAGCGGCTTTCCGATCCACTCCGAAAGGGCAAGAACCAGCAAACCGACGGCAATCCCGTAAAAGAGAAAAGAGGCGGCGGCGGAATACAACGCCAGCCTTCTTGTGGCCTCTGAAACGATGCCTCCCGGGAAACCGACCAGGATATTGCCGATGCGGCGGTTTTCGGGGTCGAAAATGGGTACCACGGCCTCCGAGTCTCGGACCCGGATAGATGAAAGCAGCGGAAAACTTCGAGGAGAATTCTCGACGTTTTTCAGTCGTTCGGGAGAAACTATGGTTTCATGCAGGGATGGATCGCTGTGAAACAGTACGACGCCGTCGGGGTCCACGACCATGGCATAGGATATCTCCTCTTGGTTTTCGACGATTTCCCGACACTGGCTCTCGAAACCGACCAGTTCGTCCAACGGTATTCCCAGAGCGAGGAGCCGGTTCAGCTGGGAAGCCAGAAACCCTCCAATGAGCGTGGATTTCGATTGCAGCGCTTTTGAATAGACGTGGGAAAAAATCGCCCCGCTCACCCATACCCCGGCCAGAGTCGTCAGCAGGAGAATCCCCGTTACGATGAGAACGATTTTTTTCCCGAGAGTCGCCTTCATCTGCCTTGTTCCCACTCGAAATCCCTTACTACCTTTGCCGTAAGCAAGATGGTGGTATTGACCGGTATGCCCAGCGTTCTGGCCCTTGCCAGGCTCAAGACCGGCTCACCCTTTCTCGTGGGTTCCATCGGATAAGAGGAAGGACTCTTTCCCTCGGCCAGAATGCCGCGGGCGATTTTGCCCGCCGCAAGGCCCTGTTGATATCCGGAAACGTATACCACGCAGAGGGTCCCGTACCGGCTCCGGTCCTTCCAGAAACTGAAGTCCGGAAGCGAGCTGTTCTTCGCGGTCCATTCGAGCACGGCCTGCCAAGGAACGTTTTTCCCAGATTCGTCTTTAAGGGTGTGGATGCCGAGAAGGCCGAGGGCATCGACGCTGGTCTGGTATTCTTTTATCTTCTTCCGGTATTCTTCGAAGGTTTCCAGCCGATCCCAGTGCTCGATCCGGATATGGGAAAGCTCCAGGCGAGCCTTTTGCTTCATCCGATCGATCACCCCATTCCATGTAGGGTCGTCGTCCACGATGACAGCAATGGTGGTGACAGAGGGCACGACGTCTCGCAAAAAATTCACCGTCTCAACGAAGTGCTCCTGCTCCAGGATCCCGCTGATATTGCCGCTTTTCTCGAACCCGTAATCGGCCGGGTCGGCGTTCACCGCGCTGAAGACAAACGGCGTATCGCCGTCGATATAATGAGCGGCGACATATTTTTGCGCATTGTCGTCATTGGTATAGACGAGATCAGGTTTCCAGGCATCGATCAGTTCTCTTGCCTCGCGCCCTTTTCGTTCTTTCCAGGCATCGCTGCTGTGGCGCTTGGTGTCCATTTCAAAAACTTTGTATTCGATGTCCAGTCCTTGTAAAGCGTCTTTAAAGCCGTTGAGTTGATCGGTCGTCCATTCCCAAGGCGTATGGTAGCTCATGATATGCAAAACCT
>JAIPEL010000176.1 GCA_021737185.1 Desulfobacterales bacterium
GCTATTTTCGTCCCAGTGAGCTGGGCTTTATCGTCAACGACCTGGTGGTGGCCAGCTTTCCGGACATCTTCGATGTGGAATTTACCGCCCGGATGGAAAACGACCTGGACCGGATCGAAGCAAACGAAGCAGAAGCCCTAGCGGTGCTGAACCGGTTTTACGCCTCATTTGAAAAGAAACTGGAAGAAGCCGTTGAAGGAATGACCAGCGTCAAGGGCGTCGGTCTGCCCACCGGCCTGTCTTGCCCGAAGTGCGGAAAAGAGCTGCGCATCAAGATGGGCAAAAACGGTCATTTCCTAGCCTGCAGCGGGTATCCGGACTGCCAGTACTCCCGGGACTATATCCGCACTGAAAAGGGAAAAATCGAACCGGTCGAGCCGGCCGAAGACGAGCCGACCGACGAGACCTGCGAAAAATGCGGCCGGCCCATGATTCTAAAACATGGAAAGTACGGCTCCTTTCTGGCCTGCAGCGGATATCCGGATTGCAAAAACACCCGGTCGGCCGGGGGAAGCGATCCGAACCGCCAGACCGACGTGGCCTGCCCGGTGGACGGATGCACCGGACAAATCGTGGAAAAACGCTCGAAGCGGGGAAAAGTCTTTTACGCATGCGACCGGTTTCCGGAGTGCGACTACGCCTTGTGGGACAAACCGGTCCCCCGCCCCTGCCCGAAGTGCGGCGCCGCGTTCCTGGTGGAAAAGACCACCAAGAAGGAGGGGACGTTTTTAAAGTGCATCGCCAAGGGGTGCAGCTACAAAGAGACGCCCTAAAACGCTGGGAGGCTGGAAAACCAGATGTCGGATGTCGGATGTCCGATGTCAGAGGTCAGAGGAGGACGGAGGACAGAGAAGGGCCAGAGGTCGGAGGTCCCGTCTTCGCTGCGCTACGCCGCGGCGAGCAGATGTCGGAGGTCGGAGGTCGGAAAACAAGATGACAGAGGACGGAGAAGGGCCAGAGGTCGGATGTCCGATGTCATTGGTGCTTGAGATTTGATCATTTTTTCCTTTGACCTGGAACCTGGAATTTTGAATCCCGCCGGCCGGCGGTGGGGCTGTCGTCTGTCATCTGCCCTTCTCCGACATCCGACATCCGACATCTGACATCCGGTTTTTTGCTTCATAGCTTCCCAGCGGCGCGCAGCGCCATGCTTCCCAGCGGAAAAGCGGCGCAGCCGCTTTTCCGCTTGACACTCCTTTTTTTTGCCGATATAGGCGGGAGAAAAGGAAATTGAAAAACCCATGAAGCACGGAATCGCCATTCTCGACCTTATTATCGTTATTCTTCTCCTCGTAGTCGTCCTCATTAACGGCTACGGGGACCGGGGGTTGATAATGGCCTGATGTAAGCAAGCATACTGCGAAACACCAAAACCGTTATCAGCCCCCGCTGATAACGGTTTTGTTGTTTCAGGTTCAGAGGTTCCGGGTTCAGGGTTGTCCGCGGAACCCGAAACATCCGAATCACTATCGTTTGAACCTCTGAACGTTGAACGTTGAACTTTGAATCTGGAACCTTGATGAAATCGTAAAAAGCACCATATTTGTCACTCCCGCGAAGGCGGGAGTCCAGAACTATTTGAAATGACTGGATTCCCGCCTTCGCGGGAATGACGAAAAAGGGAAATTTGAATTTTTTACGAAACCATCAACCCTGAACCCTGAACCTCTGAACCTCTGAACCCTGAACTCTGAACCTCTGAACGGAGACCACCCATGCGCAGCGACCGGATGAAGAAGGGAATCGAACGAGCGCCTCACCGCAGCCTGCTCAAGGCCATCGGCTACACCGATGAAGAAATCCGGCGTCCGATGATCGGGGTGGCCAATTCGGTCAACACCGCCGTCCCCGGCCACGTCCATCTGGACAAAATCGCAGAAGCGGTCAAGGCCGGCATCTACATGGCCGGCGGAACCCCCGTGGAGTTCGGCACCATCGGGGTGTGCGACGGACTGGCCATGAACCACATCGGAATGAAATACTCCCTTGCCAGCCGGGAACTGATCGCCGACTCGGTGGAAGTCATGGCCCATGCCCATGCCCTGGACGGCCTGGTTTTGGTGCCCAACTGCGACAAGATCGTGCCGGGAATGCTCATGGCCGCTGCCCGCCTCGATCTTCCGACCGTCGTTGTCAGCGGCGGCCCCATGCTCGCCGGCGAGCGGCCCGGAGGCGCTCCCGGCGAAAAGGTGGACCTGATCACGGTGTTCGAGGCCGTCGGAGCGGTCCGGTCCGGTAAAATGAGCGAAGAGGCCCTGACCGAAATGGAAAACGCCGCCTGCCCCACCTGCGGCTCCTGTGCCGGGATGTTCACTGCAAACTCCATGAACTGTCTCACCGAGGCCGTCGGCCTGGCCCTTCCCGGAAACGGCACGATCCCGGCGGTGATGTCGGCCAGAATCCGCCTGGCAAAGGAATCCGGGATGCAGGCGGTCAAGCTGGTCGAAGCCGGACTCACCGCCCGACAGGTGATGACCGAAAAAGCCTTCGAAAACGCGCTGACCGTCGACATGGCCCTGGGGTGCTCCACCAACACGGTGCTGCACCTGGCGGCCATCGCCGCCGAGGCCGGCATCGCCCTGAACCTGGAAAAGATCAACCGGATCAGCGAAAAAACGCCGCACCTGTGCTCCCTGAGCCCGGCGGGCCCCCACCACCTCCAGGACCTGAACCGGGCGGGCGGCATCTACGCGGTCATGAGCCGCCTGGCGGAGATCGGACGCATCTGGCCGGACTGTGTCACCGTATCGAACAGAACCGTTGCCGAACTGATGTCCATTGCCGCCGTCCGGGATCCGGACGTCATCCGGAGCGCCGAGGATCCCTACCACGCCCAGGGAGGCCTGGCGGCGCTGTTCGGCAACCTGGCCCCGAGGGGCTGCGTGGTGAAACAGTCCGCCGTGGTGGAGAAGATGCTCAAGCACGAGGGGCCCGCACGGGTGTTCGACGCCGAGGAGGCCGCCACAGAAGCCATCATGGAGGGAAGGATCAAAAAAGGGGATGTGGTCGTGATCCGCTACGAAGGCCCAAGGGGCGGGCCGGGAATGCGGGAGATGCTCACCCCCACATCGGCCATCGCCGGAATGGGCCTGGACGCCGGCGTGGCCCTGATTACAGACGGCCGGTTTTCCGGCGGCACCCGGGGGGCTTCCATCGGCCACGTGTCTCCTGAGGCCGCGCAAAAAGGCCCCATCGCCGCGGTACGCGAGGGAGACCGGATCTCCATCGACATTACCGGCAAAACGATCGAACTGAAGGTCTCCGATGAAGAGATCCAGCGGCGGCTTGCCGAATGGACTTTGCCTGCGCCGAAGATCACGGAAGGCTACCTGGCCCGGTATGCGAAGATGGTGTCGTCGGCAGACGAAGGGGCGATTTTGAAAAGCTGAGGTTTTGGGGCAGATGGTTTTGAAAGTAAACTCGAAATTCGAATATCGAAATCCGAAACAATATCGAAATTCGAATGACCAAATGATTCAAACAGGGGCGAAAAATGTGGAAAGCGCAGGGATAATTTTTTCTCTCTATAAAATTGCGGAGCAATTTTATCGCGCAGCGATATTTGTTTTTCGCCGCGTCATAGGCAGAGGACGACAAAACAAGGATAAATTGCACCGTCCGATTTTGTGCAACAACCATTAACCTAAAAGGCGAAAAACCCATGGAACTGACCGGAGCACAGATACTGATGAAGGTCCTGGAAGAAGAAGGGGTGGAGACCATCTTCGGCTATCCGGGAGGTGCAGTCATCGACATCTATGACGAGCTGATGAAAAGCGGCCTGCGCCATGTTCTGGTCCGCCATGAACAGGGGGCCGTGCATGCCGCAGACGGATATGCCCGGGCCAGCGGCAAGGTCGGTGTATGCCTGGTCACCTCGGGGCCGGGGGCGACCAACACCGTGACCGGCATCGCATCGGCCTATATGGATTCGATTCCGGTGGTGGTCTTCACCGGCCAGGTGCCCACGGGCCTGATCGGCAACGACGCTTTCCAGGAGGTCGACATCGTCGGCATCACCCGTCCCTGCACCAAGCACAACTACCTGGTCAAAAGCGTGGACGACATGGCCCGGGTGGTCAAGGAGGCGTTTTACCTGGCCCGCTCCGGCCGCCCCGGTCCGGTACTGGTGGACATCCCCAAGGACATCGCATCGGCGCGCACCGGCTACAAGCCGATCAAGGAACTTTCCATGCGCTCCTACAACCCCACCTACAAGCCCTACCGGAAGCAGTTGAAAAAAGTGGTCAAGATGGTGGTCAGGGCCAAGCGTCCTTTGATTTTCGCCGGCGGAGGGGTCATCCTGTCCAAATCGGCCGACGAGCTGACCCGCTTTGCCCGCCGGGGGAAGATCCCGGTGACCACTTCCCTGATGGGGCTAGGCGCATTTCCGGGCAGCGATCCGCTCTGGCTGGGGATGATCGGCATGCACGGCACCTACCGGGCCAACATGTCCAGCAGCCAGTGCGATCTATTGCTGGCCGTGGGGGTGCGCTTCGACGACCGGGTCACGGGAAAAACCGACGCCTTTGCCGCCCAGGCCCAGATCGTTCATATCGACATCGACCCCACCTCCATCCGAAAGAACATCCCGGTCACGGTACCGGTGGTCGGAGACTGCCGCTTTACCCTGGAACAGCTCAACGGCCTTTTGGAAGAAGAAAACTTGGGGAACCTGGAAGAAAAGAGAACCCCCTGGCTCGAACAGATCGAGGTCTGGAAGCAGGAGGCGCGGCTGACCTACGACCAGAAAGAGATCATCAAGCCCCAGTACGTCATCGAAAAGCTCTACGAGCTGACCGGCGGCAAGGCGATCATCACCACCGAGGTGGGACAGAACCAGATGTGGGCCGCCCAGTACTACCACTTCGATGAACCGGGGCATTTTATCACCTCCGGCGGGCTGGGGGTCATGGGCTTCGGGCTGCCGGCGGCCATCGGCGCACAGATGGCCCATCCGGACAAGATGGTGGTGGATGTGGCCGGCGACGGCAGCATCCAGATGAACATCCAGGAGCTGGCCACCGCCGTGCAGAACCGGCTCCCGATCAAGGTGGTCATCCTCAACAACGGCTATCTGGGCATGGTGCGACAGTGGCAGCAGCTGTTCTACGAAAAGCGCTACGCCTGTACCTGCATGGACTGTGCCCCGGACTTTGTCAAACTGGCCGAGGCTTACGGCGCCGTTGGGCTTCGGGCGACCCGCCCGGAGGAGGTGGAAACCGTCCTGGCCGAGGGCCTCGAGTCGGACCGCACCGTCATCATGGATTTTCTGGTGGAAAAAGAAGAGTGCGTCTATCCCATGGTTCCGGCCGGCGCACCGATTACGGAGATGCTGCTGGTATAAAATCGCTTCGCGCTTTTATTAAAATGAAAAAAGAGAAAAAGAAACAAACCAGTTGAGCGCCATCGGTGATCTTTCCCAAACCGAGTGTCAACTTATCATGATCCAAAGAAGGCAGCCATGATCGAAGAAAAGCACGTCCTGACCATGCTGGTGGACAACGAGCCCGGAGTGTTGAGCCGGGTGGCCGGTCTGTTTGCCGGCCGCGGCTACAACATAGAAAGCCTCTGCGTGGCAGAAACCGTTACTCCAAATGTGTCGAGAATCACGATCACCACCAAGGCCAACGAGGTTCTGATCGAACAGATCATCAAGCAGCTTCGAAAGCTGGTCAACGTCATCAAGCTTCGGGACCTGACCGGCAAGCTTTCGGTAAAGCGGGAAATGGCCCTGATCTGCGTCCAGGCAAAGCCGGAGCACCGGGCGGAGATTTTGCGGATCGTGGACATCTTCCGGTGCAAGGTGGTCGACGTGGGCCAGGAGCATTACATTCTCGAAGTGACCGGAGACGAGGGCAAGCTCACCGCCCTGATCAACCTGCTCACGCCGATGGGAATCAAGAAGATCGCCCGCTCCGGAACCCTGGCGCTGTTCCGAGAGCCCAAGTAATTGCGCTGCGCGCAATTACAGGAGGCGGCTGGCGCCGCCAAGAAAAGGAATAGAAGATGGATGAATGGTCAAATGGTCGATTCGGAAAACCCAGGGGGACATCCTGTATCCGACAAATTGGCTCATGATTTTCCAAATTGACGATTCGACCAATCAACCATTCAACCATTCAACCAATTGACGAATCAACCAATCAACCAATTAACCAATCAACCAATTGACGAATCAACCAATCAACCGAACTGAAAGGAACATCATGGCACGAATTGATTTTGGCGGCATTGAGGAAGACGTGGTTACAGCAGACGAGTTCTCCCTGGAGAAGGCACGGGAAGTGCTCAAAGACGAGACTGTAGCCGTTCTTGGATACGGCGTGCAGGGACCGGGGCAGGCGTTGAATATGCGGGACAACGGTATCCGCGTCATCGTCGGCCAGCGGGAGGACAGCCCCTCCTGGCAGCGGGCGGTGGACGACGGCTTCGTTCCTGGAAAAACGCTTTTTCCGATAGAAGAGGCGGCACGCCAGGCCACGGTGGTCCAATTTCTTCTTTCAGACGCCGGACAGGTGGCACTCTGGCCGAAGGTCAAACAGTGCCTGAACGAAGGCGACGCCTTGTACTTCTCCCACGGGTTTTCGGTGGTTTTCAAGGATCAGACCGGCGTGATTCCTCCGGAAAATGTGGATGTGATCCTGGCGGCCCCAAAGGGCTCGGGCAGGACGGTGCGGACGAATTTTTTAGACGGCAGCGGCATCAATTCGAGTTTTGCCGTGCACCAGGACTTTACGGGCCGAGCCCTTGAGCGGACCCTTGCCCTGGGCATTGCCATCGGCTCGGGCTACCTGTTTCCGACCACCTTCCAGAACGAGGTCTTCAGCGACATGACCGGCGAGCG
>JAIPEL010000052.1 GCA_021737185.1 Desulfobacterales bacterium
CTGGATGCCGACGACGCGCAGCTTGAATTTCCCCTGCTTTACGCCGTCGGCAGAGCCGGAATTGCCGGAAGGCAGCCCGATGCCATGGAAGAAAACCTGAATTTATTATTCGACACCATCCTGGAGGCGATTCCGGCCCCGGCATTCGATCCGGCAGCGCCGTTTCAGATGCTGGTGGCCGATCTGGACTACTCCGACTACCTGGGGCGTCTGGCGGTCGGAAAAGTCTTCAACGGAGAGGCCCGTTCCCAGGACAGCCTGGCCTGCATCGACGAATCGGGCAGCGCCGTTCCTTTGAAGGTCAGCCGCCTTCAGGTCTACCGAGGTCTGGCCCTGGTCGAAGTGGATCATGTCGGCCCGGGAGACATCGCGGTGCTGGCCGGCATCGAAGACGTCAAAATCGGAGACACCATCTGCACCCGGGAATCGCCTGAACCCCTTTCCCGGATCCGGGTGGAAGAGCCTACGGTTTCCATGAAATTTGCCATCAACGACTCCCCTCTTGCCGGCAAAGAGGGAAAATACGTCCAGTCCCGCCGGATCCGGGAGCGGCTCTTCAAGGAGACGCTGATGAACGTGGCAATCCAGGTGGAAGCCGGCGACGACCGAGACAGCATCCTGGTCAAGGGCCGGGGAGAGTTCCAGCTGGCCATTCTCATCGAGACCATGCGGCGGGAGGGGTTCGAATTTTGCGTGGGAAGGCCGGAGGTGATTTTTCGCTATCAGGAGGGTCGGAAGCTGGAGCCGATGGAGCGCCTTCTGGTCGACTGCGAAGAGCGCTTTTTGGGGGTCGTCACGGAAAAACTCTCGCTGCGCAGGGGGAAAATGACCAACCTGGTCAACAACGGCACCGGCCGGGTGAGGTTCGAGTTTTCCGTCCCGTCCCGGGCGCTCATCGGTTATCGCGACGAGTTTCTCACCGACACCCGGGGAACCGGCATTCTCCACGCCGTTTTTGACGGCTATGGAGACTATCGCGGGGATTGCCCCAGCCGGTTTACCGGTTCGATCGTCGCCGACCGGGCGGGCAGGGCCGTTGCCTACGCCCTATACAACCTGGAGCCCAGGGGGCGTCTTTTCGTGGTGCCCGGCGACCCGGTCTATGAAGGAAGGATCGTGGGCGAGCACAATCGCGGAGTGGATATCGACGTCAATGCCTGCAAAGAAAAAAAACTGTCCAACATGCGGGCATCCGGCAAAGACGAGAACGTGATCCTTTCTCCGGTTACCCCCCCCACCCTGGAGCAGGCCATCAGCTTTATCCGGGAAGACGAACTGGTGGAGGTCACCCCGCTGTCGATCCGGATGCGCAAGGCGATCCTGCCGGCGGCAAAGCGTCATAAACAGAAAAAGAATGCGGCGTGATCGCGGTTTTGCACTCGGTTTCGGGGTTAATCGAGGAACTGGAGAAGCGGTTTAATGGTTGATTGGTTGAATGGTTGAATGGGCAAGTGCCGAGTCAACGAATTTACCAAACCGGTTTTCTGTAAAACTCCAGTTTCATCCAGCCGGCGGCCAATGGGTGTCGGCTCGGATGCCGGACAACTGTCTGAGACATTTAGGCCGCGTTGAGACGGCCGCGACGCGATTTTTGCGATATGTCAAATCCCTCCGGTTTGCCGGGGTTTCAATCCGAAGAACCCACCAACGGCCGACTCTACGCGGCCTTGATGGCGAGTTTTGGCCGGCAGGAGAGTCGACGCCCATTGGCCGCCGGCGTCACCCTGGATCTTTCTGGATAACCGCTTTTACCAATTCGCCGAATCACACCTCCTACGGCTCTCCTGAGGGCGGCACCGTGACCACCGGCACCGGTGAGTTTTTCACCACCTTCTCGGCGACGCTTCCGAAGCCGAAGTGACCCTTTCTTCCCCGGGTGGAAAGAACGACCATGTCGATGTGTTCGTCGTTGATCTTTCGGAGAATCTCCTGGGCGGGGTCGCCCACGGCCACATGACGGATGTAGAGAGGACAGCCTTCGAGCTGTTGGGTGCATATGTTTTCAAGGCGCTCTTCTGCCTTTTTGCTCTCCCACTCGATGATCTTGTCGATGTGCTCCTTGTCGAATTCGCCATACCAGCCTTTGTGGCTGGAGAGGTCCTCGATGACGTATAGCACATGGATTTCAGCGCCGTATTGCTGGGTCAGGGACTTGACATGGTCCAGCGCCCAATCCGCCCTTCCTGAAAAGTCGGTGGGCCATAGGATTTTTTTGATTTCCATCGTCATTCTCCCGAACTGCCGTTGTTTTTCTTTGATCGAACGGCTGATTGGCTGAAGGGTCAAATGGTTGATTGGTTAACTGGTCGAGTCGTTGAATATTCAAGGCGCAGAGCGCCACGACGACCCCTCAGGCATGATACCTTCAGGCCCGTCAACGAATCGACCATTCGGCCATTTTTCCAGTCCCCCTATCGCGGATCGGCCTTCTTGGCAGACCCTTCGATGGTGCACTGGGTAAAATCGATGGGGTTTCCACATCCCTTGCAGGTGTGGGGTCTGTTGAATTCATCTGAAAAGATTTCTTTTTCCCTGCCGCATTCGGGGCACTTGCAGGTAAAGGAGCTTAGGTTCCGAAATTCTTGAAATCCTGGGCAATGGGTCGGGGTTGAACTCTCCTGGGCCATGGTGTCCTCCTTTTTATTTCGTGCGATGCGCAATCAATTCGACAAGCGATCCGTGGCGATGGAACCTCGAAGGAAAACCAGCCGCCGATCTAAATCCGAAATTCGAATCTCGAATTTCGGATTTATTGTTGGATCTATTGACGAAGCCTTGCCTTCAATTCGATGCGGGGTCCGGCAAGGGCCTGGGAAACAGGGCACCCCTCCTTGGCCGCCTGTGCCTTTTCCTGGAAGGTTTTTTCATCGATTCCGGCAGCGCTGACTTCGGTTTCCAGATCGATCCGGGTGATCCGAAAACCCGTCTCCTGCTTTTCGATGGAAACCTTGGCAGTGGTTTCAATGGTATCCGGCTCGTAGCCGGCTTCGGTGAGCATCAGGGACAGTGCCATGGAAAAGCATCCTGCATGGGCCGCAGCGATGAGCTCCTCAGGATTGGTTCCGGTTCCTTCCTCGAAACGGGAAGTGAAGGAATATGGGGCGCTGAGCGCGCCGCTTTCGGTTTTCACCTCTCCTTTTCCACTTTTCAGACTTCCCTGCCACCGGGCTTCTGCTTTTCGTATCGGCATGACAGCACCTCCGAATCCTTCGTTGTCGAATGGTTGCTTCGTTTTTGACGCTAAAAATATATGCACGCTTTTGAATTCATAAATGGGGTCATGCCCGTATTTTTTCTTTTAGAGCGCTTGGCAAGATAACGTTCGATCGCAGCAATTTTTCGATTTCCAGGGTCAATCACATGCTATATAGATCGTAGCACGCGCTCTAAAAGTTGTTTCACCCCCCAAAATACATGGAGATCAAGTCCGAGTCAGGTTGATCAAAAAAAGCATATGGATTGTTTCGCGGAACGCGAAACTCTGATAAAAGCGCCAAAGCGATTCAATCATCAACATCCTACCATCTCAACTTTCGGGTTTCGTCACCAGTGGAGCAAAATGGGTGATTTGACGGCGGTATCATGAATCCCGAAAATTGAGTTGCCATCATGAAAGGAACCGATGAGCCAAGACATCGACAAAGTCATCTGCTCCATGGTCCGGGTGAGCAAGTTTTACGATCGCAAGCCCGTTCTTCAAGACATCTCCCTTTCTTATTTCTATGGCGCCAAGATCGGCGTCTTGGGACTGAACGGCGCCGGCAAAAGCTCGCTGCTGAGAATCATGGCCGGCGCGGACAAAGACTTCAACGGCGAGCTGATCCTCACACCGGGATACACCGTAGGGCTTTTGGAGCAGGAGCCGGATCTGGACGAGGCCAAGACCATCCGGCAAATCGTGGAAGAAGGGGTACAGCAAACCGTTGATCTTCTGGCCGAGTTCAACCGGATCAACGAACAGTTTGCAGAACCGATGTCCGATGACGAGATGGACAAGCTGATTCAACGCCAGGGAGAGGTTCAGGAGCAGCTCGACGCAGCAGACGGGTGGGATATAGACGCCCGGCTCGAGATGGCCATGGACGCCCTGCGGTGCCCGGAGCCAGAGACTCCGGTCAGGGTGATCTCAGGCGGGGAGCGCAGAAGAGTGGCCCTGTGCAGGCTTCTTCTCCGCCGGCCCGACATCCTGCTCCTGGATGAGCCGACCAACCACCTCGACGCAGAAACCGTGGCCTGGCTCGAACGCCACCTGCAGCAATACGAGGGCACCGTGATCGCCGTGACCCACGACCGGTATTTCCTCGACAACGTTGCCGGCTGGATTCTGGAGCTGGATAGAGGCCGCGGCATTCCCTGGAAGGGCAACTACTCCTCGTGGCTGCAACAAAAACAGGAAAGACTGCGGCAGGAGGAAAAGTCCGAAAGCCACCGACGCAAAACCCTCCAGCGGGAGCTGGAGTGGATCCGAATGACGCCCAAGGCCCGACAAACCAAATCCAAGGCGCGGATCAGCGCTTACGAGAAGATGCTGTCGGAGGACGAAGACGCCAAGGCCCGCGATCTGGAAATCTACATCCCGTCGGGGCCGCGCCTTGGAAACGTCGTCATCGAGGCAGAAGCCGTCTCCAAGGCTTATGAGGATCGACTCCTGGTCCAGGACATGAACTTTTCCCTGCCGCCCGGCGCCATCGTAGGAGTCATCGGACCAAACGGCGCCGGAAAGACCACCTTGTTTCGGATGATCACCGGCCAGGAATCCCCGGATTCGGGCAGCTTCCGCATCGGGGAAACCGTACAGCTGGCATACGTGGACCAGAGCCGGGAAAGTCTCGCCCCGGACAAGACCATCTGGGAAGTGATCTCCGGCGGGGACGACGTGATCGATCTGGGAAAAACAACGGTCAAGTCCCGAGCCTATGTGGCCCGGTTCAATTTTAGCGGAAGCGACCAGCAAAAGAAGGTGGGCGGTCTATCCGGGGGGGAGCGCAACCGGGTTCACCTGGCCCGGATGCTCAAGGAAGGCGCCAATGTCATTTTGCTCGACGAGCCGACCAACGATCTGGACGTCAATACCTTGCGGGCGCTTGAAGAAGCCCTGGAAAATTTTGCCGGATGCGCAGTGGTGATCAGCCACGATCGGTGGTTCCTGGACCGTATCGCCACCCACATCCTATCCTTCGAGGGAGACAGCCAGGTTTGCTGGTTCGAGGGAAACTATTCCGAGTACGAAGCGGACCGCAAAAAAAGGCTGGGCCCGGAGGCCGAGCGGCCCCACCGGATCAAGTACCGTCACCTGACGCGATGAGAGGGGTTGTCAGAAGAACGACCCGATAGCAGCGGCTATTTTTTACTCAACTTTCGATGTTATCTTGCCCAGCGCTGATGTTAGGTATCCTTTGGGGCGAGTTCGTATACCGTCAGCAAATTATCCATTTCGCGGCATCATGAATCCCGAAAGTTGAGTATTTTACATGTCGAAACAGGTTCCGATGGGAAAAAAACCGAGACGGCCGAAAACGGCGGCCTACTACCTCTTTTACCTTCTGTTTTCCACCGACTTTTGGCGGATTTTGATGGGGGTGGCGGTGTCGATCCTGGCAACCCCTCACCTCGCCCCCATGGATATTTCCTCGGCCGGCCGGGCCATGCTCTATGTGATGGTGGCCGCCATCGGATGGACGATCACCGCCGCTCCGGCCCGCTGGATCACCCGGGCAATGAAAAAAGTGATTTTATAGGGATTGTCATAGTTCCGTTCCCTTTGAGAGAGCTTGATATGCACTGGCGCCCCGCGAACTCAAGATCATAGATCGGCTTTTTGACAATCCCTATTTTGACAAGCGCTCTAGAGGACCGCCGCCGCTAAAATTCCGGGGATTGCCGGGGTTCGGGCGCTTCAAGAACCCACGAATATTCCGTACCGGGGCCCACACATCGCCAGCCATCGGCCCGCAGGCCGTCTCCGGTGGCCTTGAAATCCACATCCTCGAGCTTTCGAAGGATGCGAACCCGGTGTTGCCCGTCCACCTGGAATTGAACGGCCGCGCCGTCCTTGGTCAGGAGAATGAAGTTGCCGCCCGGGTGGGAGAACAGCCGCTGCCGTGAAAGATCCTGCTCCATGGTAAAATCGCTCCGCGATTTTACAGAATTTCGCGTGCCGCGAAAAACCGTAACACGATGAATGTGAACAACCCCCGGTTCTGCCTTGGAGGGCATGCCATGTATGACCACAAGGACACCAGAGAAGGCCTCTTTGATGGGGCCTGATCTACTGCCCGGAGAGCAGTGTTTTTAACACGTCTTCCTTGCCGATGATCCCCACCAGCCGACCCCCCTCCACCACGGGCAGGGTGTGAAGGTTCTTGTCCACCATCAATCCGGCGACTTTCTCCAGGTCGGTGTCGGGATCTACCGTGACCGGGTCCGGGGTCATGGCCTCGGAAACAGTCAGGGCGGCGATCTTGCGCACCTCCCGTTCGATCTGTCGGGTCGAGGAAAGCGGGATGTACCCGTCGAGAATCGTAAACAGCGTGGGCACGGGAAACCGCTTCTGCTGGGCGATGAGATCGCTCTGGCAGAGGATCCCCAGCAGGCGCCGGTTTTCATCGACCACCGGCGCGCCGTTGATGCGATTTTCAAGCAGCACCTTTGCCGCTTTGGAGATTTCCGTGTCCGGAGTGAAGGTGATCACATCGACGGTCATGAGGTCCCTGACGCGAATCATGGCAAATCCTCCTTTTTCATGGCTCGCCATTATAGCTGGGGCAGTGGTGGCGATTTTCGATGTGCGGCTTGATGTCCAGAATCGGGGTGCCATCGATCATGTCCAGCCCCCTGACCCGAATGCGGCTTCCCTTGTTCTCGAGGACATCGAGGACGGAAAGTCCGATGGCGTTGGGTCTTTTCGGCGAGCAGATGGAAAAGACGCCCAGAGGGCCATCCCGGTGGGGCGGGGTCTGATGGAGCATGTCCGGGGAAAATGGCGGGCTGCGGTGAAAATGAAACAGCACGACAATACGCTGGCCAGGCAAGACATCAGAAAGCCCTTCGGCAAATTGTGGTAAGATATCGAGCGTTCCCTCCACGTCGGAAAGGCTCCAGTGCCTTGGCAAGTCCCGGGCATTGGTCCTCACCACGCCGATGGGCGAAAAGCAGATCGGCTCCGGTTCTGGTTTCGTTTCCAGGGGTTTTGCTCCTCTTGACCCTACGGTCATTGTTCCTCTCAGATTCTCGCTACTCTTTTGCCGTTTTTTGCGGAACGCAAACCAGTGATCAAATCGGGCAGCGATTTGATCACCGGCACTCGACGACCAACAGTTCCACCCGCCGGTCAAGGGCGTCGCGCGCATCGTCCGTGCCGATCCCGACCACGTTTTCCGCAGACCCTTTTCCGACGGCCTCCACCCGCGCCAGCAACCCCGGTGTAGATTCGCCCAGTATCTGCTGGATTTTTTTCGCCCTTCGCAGGGAAAGAGACTTGTTCCAAGTCTCCGGACCGGTCTTGCTGCAATGACCCACCACATGAAGACATTGGTCGGTTTGAGCAAAGTATTTTCCGATGCGTCGAAGCCAGCTGCGGTATTTTTCCGCATTTTCTCCAGGCTTCCAAAATTCCACGCTGTCGACCTGGAACAAGAACCGGACGGTGAGCATCCCGTAGCGCGCAACGCTGATGGAAAGGATCTTTTCAAAGGCCTCGTCGGCCGACTGCGTTCTGCCAAGCTTTTCATAGACCAGGTACAAGCCGGCATAGGTCCAGAGGGTCTGCCCGTCGGACCGGCCGGCCGCCTTTTCAAACAATTCCAGGCTCTGTCGATAGGCTTTGCGTTCGTAGGCGCTGGAAGCCTCCCTGAGCAGCGCCAGCGTCTGCACAGAGTATTCGGCCGCCGGCGGCGCGGCCCTTCTCGGCCTTTCGTCCGGCATTTCCTTCTTTTGATAGCTCGGATCGAAGAAGGGATTGTCCCGGTAAAGCGCCATGGAAGAAAAATCAAAGCCGGCATCGGCAAAGCGCGCCGTTGAGCGCGCAACGACACGCCCGGTTTTCAAATCCGTCACTGCACCGCGGAGTCGATATACGGGTATTCCTTGGTGTTCTTCGGATTCTGAGGCAACGGTGCCGGTCAGGAGGTAGCGGGTTTCTGCCTGTACATCCCCGCTCAACCCAACGGCCGCAAATGTTCCGGGTCGACGACGGCCTTCCTGCAAAAGAAGCGCTTCGATTCTGCGCGCCGCCATAGGCACCTCGCCGCTTTCTTCGTTGGCGAAAAGATCGACGGCAACAATCCGCCCCTTTTCGCCTTGTTCCGGTATGCCGCCAAACAGATCGCGCCCCAGTTGCTCCACCGCCTGGGTCAATGAAACAATGGGCGGCTCTGCCCTTTCGGGCCGGATGCCCGCACAGGAATAAGCAAGGGCGAGACACAGGATAAGCCCTGCTGCCAAGGCCTTCTTTTGCATCGTCTTTCTCATGGCGCTGCCTCCTCGGGCCGGACACCGCCGCGCCGGCCTTTTCTTGATTGGCTGGCGGTGCCGTCCACCGCATCCCTTCGGCGCTTGATCAACTGATTGCTGCCGGCAGACGCGCCCGCGATGGTCCATGATCAGCATTTTTTCCGAGCCGAGAGGCGGCCAACTCAGCTCAGAAATCCGCTGTGTGGGTGTAGTTCAGACTGGCGTCTCGGCCTTCTTCTCCGGAGGCCGTGCCGCTGCCGGTTTCAACCGGAGCCAACGGGGAACAAGCCCCTTCTTCAACGTTCAACCCAGCCGACACCCTTTCGAACATCGCCGCCAGCAGTTTGGATATCGGCTTTCTGCCGCGGGAAGATCCGATGTTTCGAAGAAGGCGCTCCAGCCGTTCGTGCCGTTCTTTGATCTTCTCCAGCGACCTCAAAAACCGGCAAAATTCTTCGGCCTTGGGATCGTCCGTTCGTCTCGCTTTTTCCATGGCCCGGCATACGGCTTCTTTTGAACAGCTACAGAGCTCTTTTCGTGTCGTTTTGCTTTGAATGAGGTCCTGCCCATGGACTTCGGAAAGGATGCGCCTTTTTATCTCTTGGCGCTGGTCTTCGAGAAAACCGGCGAGCATTTGCAGGATCGAAGCCGGAACCGCCGTGGAGGCGGCATCAAGAAATCGGCCATAGCGGAAGGTTCTTTCAGAGAATTCCGTACGGGCGGTAGTCCAGAATTTGGCATTATGCCGACGATACACCTCCTCCATGGCGTCTTGCCGGGAAGAACTTTCTTTAAGCGCCAGGAGAAATTCGGGAAAAAGTTCGGAACTTTTTGGAAACAACCCCCTTGCAGTGACCACCCGGAATATGATTCCAGCGACCGCATGCATGTCCTGCAGAAAAAAAACTTCCCAAAGATCGGGATAGATCCTTTCCAGGATCTTGTTGGGCAGAAAATGGGAAGGGGTCGCGTAGGTCGGCGTTCCACCTAGCTGGGGCTGTGCAGGGCGCGAATTTCCATCTGTCGGGCAGAAAACCGCAGTTTCCAGGTCGATCAATCCGATGGAGAAATCGCCGGCCGACTTCAAAAAACCTGGATACCTTGCCGGTTCTCCGCAGACCAACAGATTATCGGGTTTCAGATCCCGAAGGGCCACCCGGCGCTGCTCCAGCCATGCCAGCAGATCCATCAGATTCGAGGACAAGGCCTCTTTGATCAGATGCGTCCGGTTGAAGCAAATCTGCTCGGCATGCGGCCGGGCAATGCCGCGATAAGCCACGACCGATTTTTTACCGGACTCGAAAAGATGGGTCAGCAGCTCCCCCGCCGCGCGAGCTGCACCATCGGATCCGCCCCGAAGCTCGGCCGATGGGTCGATCAGCCGAAGATAGAACCACTCTTTCTCCTGTTGGGCGCCGACCGCCCTTCTGTCGGCTTCTGACATGCCGCTTCGGAGCATGTTTGCAAACTTTCTGTACAGATTTTGAATCTCAAGACAAATCCATGTATGTTCAACGCCAAAGCGGATTTCGAACCCACCGCAGTCATCGATCAGCCGGGCATCTTCGGCCATCACGGCGTTCAGATTTTCGCGCGCCGGTCCGGACAAGGCATGGCTGAGAAAATAATCCCGGGACAAGTCCATGAAAAAGGCGAACTCTTTTTCAATTTTGAGGCACTGCTGAAGTCCCGGAGATCTTTCCGCCAGCCGGAGATAGTCTTCTTCGATCTGCTGTTCAGATCGCGGCCTGCGGTCATCCAGTCGATGAACCATCCGCAGGATGACGGAGACATTGGGGATGATGCATTTTTGAGGGGCCAGAACCCGAACGATCTCCGCTTCGAACTGAATCCTTCGAATATAGTCTGAAAAGTCCCGAATCGGCACCGGCGGGATCTTCACCACGATATGGGTATCGTAAATGACGTAGAAGCACTGACTTTTGCTGCCGGTATTCTCTCCGATGGGCCGGATGGTCATGTAGCGCCATTTCCAGTTCCCGCCGGTTTGAACCCCGAGGCGAAAGCGTCTGTCTGAAATACCGGGCTCCTGCTCCAGCGGCTCGATCCGGCCCGGGGTGTCGGCATGAGCACCGACTTGAATCCGATAAATTCGGGAAAAATACCGGACAACTTCGTCCATACCTGCCAGCCGCGGTATCAGCCCCTCGGCCTTCTCCTGAATAGCGCCTTCGGCTGCCGGATCCGAGCCGGTAAGAGGTGAATTCGAGCAAGAATGGTTGACGGCTTCAATCATCGGTTCTACTGCCAAATGAAATGATCTGCGCGGGGCAGACTGCCGCACAGATCCCGTCCCGAAGGCATTTGTCCGAATCCACTTGGATCAAGGTCATTTCTGTCTCCTTATCCATGACAACGCGGCGCCCATTTTATCAGGCGCAAAGCGCTCTTTTGCAAAAGGCGATGCAGGCCTCTTTTGTCGTTTTGGACTGTTCGAGTCTCAGGACCCTCCGGCGCATCGTTCCGTTGATCAAGGCCGACAGGGTATCGACCGTCGGGGCGATGGGCATGGGGACGAATTCCCCGGATGCGATTCCATCTTTGATGCAGCGCCGCAGGTAGCCCGAAATCCATTTCTGCTGTTTTTCCACTATTTTCCGGCAGAGATGGTCCGGATCGTTCAGTTTCGCCGGGCAAGCGCTGATGATCAAAAACGCCTCGGCCGGCATTTCATCCACCACGGAAAAGTGTGTGGATATCAATTTTTCCACCCTGGAAAAAGCACCCCCGCTCAAATTTTCCAATGCTTTGATGCGCACCCAATACTTGTCGAATCCGGCTTTCAGGATGCTGGTAAAGACCTCGTCTTTGCCGGTAAAATGGTAATAGATCAGCGGTTCGGTTACGCCGGCCTCCGAAGCGATCTGCAGGGTGGTCGTTCCGTCGAATCCTTGCCTGGCAAAAAGCCGGGCCGCCGCTTGCAGGATGTTTTCTTTTTTGGTCATGAGTGCACCTCCTGGAGAAAAACCGCTGTTATGGCAGGCTTTTTGAGGGAATTTGGCAAATTCACAGCAGCGGCAAGATTTTTAGTATTGTTAAAATTTTATAAATACTAAGGCTGAAGAAGTCAACAAGAAAATGAGGCGCCGGACCTCAAGCTGACCGGGCGGCTTCCTTTTTGAAACACTGTTTCCTGCACAGGAAAACCACGGGGCCAGGAAAGGGCCGGCCTCCGCCTGATTTTGACATCCATCGTAGAATCCGATAATATATTTTTGCATGTTCGCTGTTACTTTTGAAAATTTATCTCTTCTTTGAAGCGGCGGCAACCCCGGCCTCGCCCACCAGACAGTGGGACCTGTTATTGCTCGCCATCTGCGCCGTCCCTTCTGCAAACTTCGATGCACACCACTATTTTTCCGCCAGGAAAGGAGGAACCATGAGGATCGAATTTGAGCGTATTCTCTGCGCTGCAGACCTTTCCGAATCCTCCAGCATGGTCATTGGATACGGTTCGGCCATTGCCAAGGCGTTCGGCGCAAAACTATTCGGCGCCTATGTGGTTGAAATCCCCGTACCGGCAGCCCCGGCCGCCTCCCAGGCGCTGAGCACCGAACAGATCATGGAAATCGCCGACGCCGGCCGGCAGGAGCTTTCGACACTGCTTGAGGGAATGGCTCCGGAAACCGAGGCGGTCGTGCGCCATGGGCCTGCAGCAGAAACCTTGGCCGACCTCACGGTCGAATTGAAGATCGACTTGGCGGTGACCGCCACCAGGGGGTTTTCAGGACTGAGACGGCTGGTGCTTGGATCGGTGACCGAGCGGCTGATTCGAATCATTCCCTGCCCCCTGCTGATCATAAACGCCAAAGAGGCCGGGGCCGGGCCTCTGCCCGCCGACGCCTGGCATCCGAACCGCATTCTGGTCGGGTGCGATTTTTCTCCGGATTCGGACCGAGCCCTTCAAACGGCGTTCAGCCTGGCCCAGGAGTTCGAAGCCGACCTTCACCTCGTGCATGTGATCGAACCGTTTGCGTATCGGGACATGCTGCTTCCCGAGACCGTCTCGAGCAGCCTGGAAGAACGCATCGAACCGGAGATGGAGCGCCGGCTGCGCGAAATCATCCCTGAAGATGCGGATGCCTGGTGCGAAGTCCAGTCCAGCTGTCTGTCCGGCAAACCCCATGAAGAACTGCTGCGCTATGCAAAGGGGAAAAAAATCGACCTGATGGTGCTGGGCGTCCGCGGCCACAGCCTGATGGAAACCCTCATGCTCGGATCCACCACAGACCGGGTGATCCGCCAGGCCAAATGCCCGGTGCTGAGCGTCTGCCCTCCTGCTTCAGAAAAGGCGGGGCAATGAGCCGGTTTTATTCCCGTTGATCGGAGGCAAAATCGAGCCCTTCCGTTGATCTCGGGGCGATCAGTTTGATCCTGGATTTCCAGACCGACTTAACGGCGCCGGTCAAGCTCGGCGCGGATGGCCGGGCCGATGGTTTCCATCAGATACGGTTTTTTCACGTATGCACCGACTCCGAGGGCTTCGGCAGCCCGGACGCGGCCGGTTTCCGAATAGCCGCTGGTGATGATCACCTTCTGCTCCGGACAAATTTTGAGGATCCGGCGGAAGGTTTCAAGACCGTCGATGCCCGGCTCCATGATCATGTCGAGAATCACAAGGTCGACTTCATGGTCCTTGAGGTATTCGACGGCGGCTTCACCGCTTTCCACGCCGGCCACCTGATAGCCGAGGCGGGTCAGCATCGATTCGGCGATCTCGCGCTGTTCGGCCACATCGTCCGCCACCAGAATCGTTTCTCCCCTCCCCTGGATTTCCATGGGCGCCGTGCTGTTTTGCCTCGGTGATCCGATCTCTCCGGAAACCGGCAAAAAAATGCAGATGCTCGTGCCGCTTTCGATTCGGCTCTCGATGTCGATGTAGCCGTTGTGGTCCTTGACCGTCCCCCAGACCACCGCCATTCCGAGGCCGGTGCCGCTTCGCCCCATGACCTTTTTGGTGTAAAACGGCTCGAAGACCCGATCGATGTCCTGATCGGAAATGCCGACTCCGGTATCGGAAACCTGCAAGACCACATAGTCGCCTTCGGCCACATCGTCGTATCCGCGGATCGGGCGGTCGATATAGCGATTCTCGGTGGAAATGGTCACCGTTCCGGTGCCCTCGATCGCCTCGGCGGCGTTGGAGACCAGGTTCATTACGGTTTTTGAAAGATGAAAAGGGGATCCGGAGACCGGCATCAGTTCAGGTTCGAGGTCAAGTTCCAATTCGAAGCCGGGGTGGTGATTGCGAAGCTGCTCGTATTCAGGGCTTTGCAGGTAATCTTCGACCACTTCGTTGAGATGGACCGGCTTGGAGACCGAAACCCCGCGCCGGGCCAGTGTGAGCAGGTCCTGGACGATACTGGCCGCTTTTTCTCCGGAGGCCTGGATCGTTTGAACCGGCTTTCTCAAGGGGCTTTCTTCCGGCAGGTCCATCAGCAACAATTGGGGATAGCTGACCACACCGGAAAGAACGTTGTTCAGATCGTGTGCCACCCCGCCGGCAAGCATCCCGATGGCCTCCATCTTTCGGGCCCGCTGAAGCTGTTCCTCCAGGCGATATTTTTCGGCTGCCGCTTTTCTGCTGTCGGTGATGTTTCTGACCACGGCCAGTGCCTGCTCGTCCGAAATGCCCACGAGCCGACACTCAAAGGACTCTGTCCGGTCTTCGGTATGGAGCTCGAATTCACCGAATTGCATCCGGCCGGAGCGGAACACCGCCTCCATCCGTTCCTTTATGGTTGCGGCGACATCCTTCGGAAATACCTCTTCTATTTTTCGGCCGATGAGATTTTCCGGCGCCATGGGCAGACCGATCCAGGCGCCCTTGGCGTCGATGAATATGCCTTGACGATCGAACTGAAAAATCAGGTCGGGCAGGGCATCGATCAGCGCCCTGCTCTTGGCTTCGCTCTGTCGGACGATCTTTTCTCCCCGTCTGCGCTCTGCGGCCTCCTGCTGCAAAGAATCTTCCCGAGCCCTGATCTCGGCGGCCATTTGACGGAACCGTCGGGCGATATCGGTCAACTCGCTGTGCCGGACTTCCTCAAAGCCGTATTCGTACTCTCCCTGGGCAACGCGGTCGATGCCCCGCTGAAGTATGGCCAGGGGCTTTCGCATGTAAATTCGAAGCAGCAGACCGGTGGTCACCGAAATCACCACCAGGGACAGAAACAAAACCAACAGGAGGGTGTTTCGAAGCCATTGCAGGTCCTGTTGATATGCGGCCATGGAAAGGGAAAACACCACCTCGCCGATGGCCTGACCGCGGTGGACGATCGGCACGGATCGCCGGATGCGGCTTCCGTGGACTTCAGAGGCGCCTTGAAGGTACAGCGTCCGGCCCCCGGCCTCTTTGATGTGGATCAGTGCAACGACATCCCGGCGGGCAAACCCTGATCCGATCCTGGCGATCTGCTCGTCGTCAAAATCCCATATCGGCACCGCCAGCACCGCGCCCAGATTTGCCGCATATTCGTCGGCTTTGGACTCAAGCTCCCGGTACAATTCGCGAGACTGTCTGCTGTACACCGCCGCCAGTAGAATTCCTTCGAACACCAACAGCAACAGCACCAGGCTCAGCGTCAGCTCCCTGGAAATGGAGCGGCTTGAAAAACGCCGGGCACTGGAGGGTTCGACGCCCTCTCTGCCATCTGCTGCTGGTCGCATCTTTTCACTCATCGGTTCGACATCGCCGCCTTTGAAAGGGGGTTCTACCCGAAATACGGCATCGTTGTCCACCTTTCTGAATCCAAAAAGTCGCATGGGTAATTTATATCCACTTGGCGCTCCTCCATGGCGTTCTGTGGTTATTTTCGATACAGATCAGCGCGTTTCCGATCCGGATCCCTTGCTGGAAAAATATGATATTTCATTTGTTTTCAATGGATTGTAACCGGATCACTTTTGATCGGCTCATGACTGGCACAAAGGTTGCTCTCATGGAGAAGCAACATCGGCGCAAGGGATCTCAAAGGCAACCAAACCAGCATAACCAACCCTATGAAAAGGAGAACCACCATGATGAAACAGCATTCTTTCAAAATTCTGACGGCAATTGCTCTGATTGCCACCCTGGCTGTAGCCTCTTACGCCTTCGCCGGCTGGGGACGAGACTGGGGCCATATGGGCTATGGCCCTCACCATCGGGAAATGATGGGAGACTATGGCGGCTACGGCCCAGGACCAGGAGAGTATGGGCCTCGCTACGGTCAGGGCCGGGGATTCGGCAGTAATTTGAGCCAGGAGCAGATCGAAAAGATGGAAACCCAGCGGGAAGCCTTCTTCAAGGAGACCGAACCGATCCGCCAGCGGCTCTATGAAAAGGAGATGGCGCTGAGAAATGAACTGGCCAAAGAAAACTCCGATGCCGATGCCGCAAAGGCCCTTCAGAAGGAAATATCCGAGCTCCGCTCCGACTTCGATCAAAAACGACTGGAGCACCGGATGGAAATGAGGGCAATCGCCCCGGAAATCGGCCAAGGCTATGGGAGCGCCGGACCCGGATACGCTCCCCGAGGTCCCCGCGGCGGCGGCTACGGACCCGGCTACTGCTGGCGATAAGTCCCGAAGCCCTTCTTCCATTTCCTGTCCTAATAATGGGGCGGCCGCGAGCGGCCGCCCCATTTATTGACACCTAAATTGAGCGATTTGTCTCTAATAACGCCGCACGGGCGGGCATGAAGCCCGCCCCTACGCGGTGGCCGCCACCCGTTCGGTAGGGGCGGGGTTTACCTGTCGCGGCGACTTGTCCGGGCGTAGCTGAAAGCGAAGACGGAAGCTCGCAGAGCGAAGACGGATCCCCGCCCGTATACTGTGGCGTTCTTGGCCGACTACGAACGAACAATCGCACACATCAGGTGATAAAAATGGGTAAGCATTTTTATCGATCTTGACTTAGCCGCTTCATCGACTATAATTTCGCTTCATTGACGGAAAAGGAGGCTCATATGCCCATATACGAATTTCGCTGCAACGATTGCCGCCACGAATTCGAAGAAGTCTTTCTGCCCAATCTGGTCCGGTCGCTGGACAGCGAAACCATTGAATGCCCTGCCTGTGGAAGCACCAATGTGACGCGCATCCTGTCAACCGGCAGCTTTAGACCCCAAGGAATCCCCAAGGGAAAGGGCGGATTCAAGCCGCCGAAGTGCAAGTCCGGATAGTCGGCGATGCTCCTGCCCGTTTATTTCCCGCCGATGTTGCTCCTTTGCCTCTGGTGTATTAAGATATTACAGTCAGTTCAGCGCCCTCGCCGGAAACGCCTTTTACCTACCGCCATGGGAGGGATTCGATCTTGGTTCGACGCGCTGCAGTCATGCACAAAATCGTATTGCTCAGACACGGGGAAAGTCTTTGGAACCGGGAAAACCGATTCACCGGTTGGACCGATGTCGACCTGACGTCAAAAGGGGTCGAAGAGGCCCGGCACGCCGGAAAGCTGCTGCGGGAAGGCGGGTTCGACTTCGACGTCGCATTCACTTCTGTCTTGAAAAGAGCCATCCGAACCCTGTGGATCGTGATGGACGAAATGGATCGCATGTGGATCCCGGTTCATCGGTCCTGGCGGATGAACGAGCGCATGTATGGCGCCCTCCAGGGGCTGGACAAGGCCAAAACCGCCGAACGCTACGGCGACGAGCGGGTCCTGATCTGGCGGCGAAGCTACGATACCCCTCCTCCGGCCATAGAACCGGGAGACGATCGGGATCCAGGCAAGGATCCAAGATATGCACTGCTTGAGCCGGATCAAATTCCCCGAACCGAATCCCTCAAGGATACGATCCAACGCTTCATGCCTTACTGGCACGACACCATCTCCCCTGCTGTAGCGGCCGGAAAAAGGGTGCTCATCGCCGCTCACGGAAACAGCCTGCGAGGGCTGGTCAAGCACCTGGACAACGTTTCGGAAAGCGAAATCCTGAAGTTGAACATTCCAACCGGCATCCCTCTGGTCTACGAATTGGATGAGCAACTGAGGCCGATTCGCCACACCTACCTCGGTGATGCAAAAGCGGTTGAAAAGGCCCAGGCGGCGGTGGCGGATCAGGCGAGCCGCAAATAATCCGCACGAACCTGTCTTTTACTTTCCTTGGATGCCACATGGATGGATCGAATGCAAAAACTCGTCTTTCGCGCGGCGATCTAGAACCAGAGCGATGTCAGAGCCTGTACCCACTGATGGGGTTTTTGCTCGGCTCTTCGTCGCTGCAAAATTCTCCTTTTGTGGCCCGCTCCGGGCAGAAGCCGGCCTCGCCGGACAGGTCTGGATCCCCCCAGGAAAACGAATCACCCGAAGCCGATGAAGACGCCAAACCCGAAATCCTCTGCCGCCAGTGCCGGCAGGGTGTCACCGACCCCGAGCAGCGAATCACGGCTCAGGGGGGACACCGCCACATCTTTGCCAATCCCCATGGCATCGTATTTGAAATCGGGTGTTTCCGCGAGGTGAGAAACTGCGGCATGCTGGGCGCCCCGACCGCCGAGTTTTCCTGGTTTCCAGGATTTCGATGGCAGATCGTGATCTGCGGGACCTGTCTGACCCACCTGGGATGGTTGTTCACCGCCGGCGGGCCGGAGCATTTCTTCGGTCTGATTCTCGACCGGCTGGTGATTCCGGACTGATTTGACAATCGGTTCGATACGAGTCAAGGTATTTACGAGGCACGGATTTTTTATGGATGAGCATCTGAATCGGAGAAAACGATGAAAATTTTCATTTCCGGGTCCCTGGCCTACGACCGAATCATGGATTTTCCCGGCCACTTCAAGGATCATATTCTTCCCGACAAGATCCATATCCTGAATGTCTGCTTTACGGTCAACGGCATGAACGAAAAGTTCGGAGGAACTGCGGGCAACATCGCTTACAGCCTTGCCTTGCTCGGCGAGCGGCCGACGATCCTTGCCACCGCCGGCAAAGACTTTGACTCCTACCGCAGCTGGCTGAACCGCCACGGCCTGCCCACAGACGGGATCGTCGACATCGAGGAAGAATTCACCGCCAGCGCCTACATCACCACCGACAAACGGGACAACCAGATCACCGGCTTCAACCCCGGAGCCATGAAGTATCCGTCCGGCTACCGGTTTGACGGGTTGAAGAAAGAAGACTCATTGGCCATCGTCTCTCCGGGAAACTTAGAGGACATGGTCAATTACAGCCGGAAATACAAAAAGGCAGGCATCGCTTATGTTTGCGACCCAGGCCAGTCGATTCCAGCCCTTTCCGGCAAACAGCTCGAGGAGATGCTCGACGGCAGCGCCGTTCTGGTTTCCAACGACTACGAACTGGAAATGATCCAGAAAAAAACCGGGCTGGACAAGCCGGCGCTGATCGAACGCGTCGATGCGCTGATCACGACCCTGGGAGAAGAAGGCGCCGAAATCACCAGAGGCACAGAATCCGTTCGGATCCCTTCGGTGCCGGTGTCCGAAGTCAAGGACCCGACCGGTGCCGGGGACGCTTTTCGCGCCGGGCTGATCAAGGGAATGGTGGACGGCAAGGACATCGTCGACTCCGCCCGGATCGGCGCCACCTGCGCCAGCTATGCCGTGGAAAAACTCGGCACTCAGGAACACTTCTTTACCGAAGAAGAATTCAAAAAACGCCACGACCGCGCCTTTTCATAAACTCTAAACCTTGGTGCTCGATGGCGCAATCACGGATGTCTTTGCCGCACACTTTCAATATACGAGACGCTGAGGCCGCAGGGCATGCGCAGAGAAGATTCAAAAGGTTTTCTCTGCGGCCTCAGCGCCTCGGCGGTGAGACAAATGCCGCCGTAATTCGCCAACACGTGTTACTTAGGAGTCCGCCATGACCCTCAGGGAGCAGATCAAAAGCGACCTTACCCGGGCGATGAAAGAAAAGGACGATGTCCGCAAAGAGGCTCTCCGGGTCGTCTTGGGAGAACTCAGCCGGCAGGGCCAAAAAGATCTGACTGATGAAGATGTGGTCAAGATATTGAAAAAGCTGCTGAAATCCGAAAATGAATTGTTGCAAAGCAGTGGTGCGGCAACCTCCGAATTTATAAATATTCTGGAAGGTTACCTGCCGAAGATGGCCACCGACGAAGAAATCCTGGCGTGGATCCGGGAAAACATTGATTTCGACAGCTACAAGAGCAAGATGCAGGCCATGGGACCGATCATGAAACATTTCGGCGCCGCAGCCGACGGAAACCGCGTTCGGGACCTGCTTCAATCCCTATAGAACCGGTAACCAGAGCAGATGCCGACCTCATCCAACGATGCGCGGACCCAGCCGCAGAGACGATATTTT
Organism: Desulfobacterales bacterium; assembly: GCA_021737185.1. GTDB lineage: Bacteria > Desulfobacterota > Desulfobacteria > Desulfobacterales > CAFBRK01 > JAIPEL01. The sequence continues at coordinate 19,757 of JAIPEL010000052.1, forward strand.
CGCGTCCGACTGGCAGCCATCGGCCTGTCGATCGTTGTGGGGATCGCCCTGTTGGCGGCCAAATTCTGCGCCTATCACCTCACCGGCTCCTCGGCGATTCTCTCCGATGCCTTGGAGTCGATCATCAACGTCGCGGCCAGCGGCTTTGCCCTGATCAGCATCGTGACGGCCGCCCGCCCTCCTGACGAATCCCACCCTTACGGCCACGGCAAGATCGAGTTCTTTTCTGCGGGATTCGAAGGCGCCCTGATCATTCTGGCTGCAGCCGGCATTTTTTATACCGGCATCCAGCGGATTCTCCATCCCCAGGGCCTGCCGAACCTTGGAGAAGGCCTCGCCATCCTTGGAGGCGCCGCCGCAGCCAATCTCCTTCTGGGGATTTTTTTAGTCCGCACGGGGAAAAAAACCGACTCTCTCACGCTGGTGGCCGACGGCAAACATCTACTGACCGATGTGTACACCTCCGCCGGGGTCATTGCCGGGCTTTTTCTCGTACCGGTCACCGGATGGCTTCGGCTCGACGGCGCCATTGCCTGCTTGGTGGGAATCAATATCCTGGTCACCGGCGTCGGGCTGGTGAGAACTTCTTTTGCCGGCCTCATGGACGAATCCGATCCCCTTCTGCTCGAAGAGATTACCGAATTGTTGTCCCGACACCGAAAAGAGAACTGGATCGACATTCATCAGCTTCGCGCCTGGAAAGCGGGAAACCACGTTCATATCGACTTGCATTTGGTGCTTCCGCAGGATCTGGACCTGCTCCGCGCCCACCGTGAGGCAAAACAAGTCGAATTGATCCTGGCAAATCATTTTGAGGGAAATGCCGGCATTCTGATCCACATCGACCCGTGCACGGCGCCGGACTGCCCGGTGTGTCAAAAAACGCGATGCGAGATGAGGAGCGCAGCGGCGCAACAAGCCGTCCAGTGGAATACCGCAGCACTGACCACAACCCGCTCGGAAGATCCGGTGCATTCAGGAACGCGGTGAAACCATCGTCGCCATAATTACGCTCACATGTACTCAAGGCCTCAGCCGCCCAGAACCAGGGTTCCCAGCACCGCCAGTGCGACCAGCAGGGCCATCATCAACACATCGAGCACTCCGTCGATGATCCGCTCCAACATCGGATCCCCCTTTTTATTGAAATTGTTGTCTTTCGCCGAACCTGAAAACCTCATGGAGCCCCACGGGTAAACCCGTGGTTCCATTAGTCTACCCGCCTTCGCCTCCGGCTACGGCGCGGTTATCCGCGGCTGTGAAAGAACTGTTCGGCCTCCTCCACCGAGTCGAACAGAAGCCACTCCCGGAACAAGACCCATTCGCCGCGCTTTCGAATCCGCTCTATTTCGGTATTGCCGTGGTATTCGAAGACATCCTGGTATTCACTGAAACACTCGGCCTGTGTCATGGATTTCCCTCCTGCTGTTGAGGTTGGATTGCCGGCGCCCGTTTCCCGGCAGATTTCCTGTTGCGACCCACCCTAGCAGGACGGTGTGACAGATCCGGTCACAAAACCAAAAAAAAAATGCCTCTCGATCCTAAAAAACGGATCGAGAGGCATTTTTTTTGTAGATTTAAAAAATCCGGTGGCTGCGGAAAACGGCAGCCGGGGGTAAAAAGAATCTATTCGGTGACGTACTTGAAGGAGAGCTTGACGCGGGCCCGAAAGGCGGCCACTTTTCCTCCTTCTATTTTCATGTCGAGTTTGGTGATCTCGGCAATCCGCAGATCGCGGAGGCTTTTTCCGGCGGTTTCCACGGCCTTTCTCGCCGCATCCTCCCAGGAATCAGGACTGGAGCCGACTAGATCGATGATTTTGTAAACGCTTTCTGCCATGGTGTCCTCCTTTTATTGGCGGTAAGGATGGAATCCGGATGGTTCCAGGCAAGCACTTGACAGTGCTTCGCAGCCTGAAACGATTCTCGGAGATGGACAGGGGGATGTCAAGCTAAAGTTGTCCCGCGCTGATATTTACCCGCCCCAAGATCCGGAAGACGGTGCAGCCTCTCTATACACGGTAGGCTGGTTTTCCCGGATGTAGGTTCGAATTCCGCGCACGATGCCTCGGCAAAGCGCTTCCTGGTATTCGGGGCTGACCAGCCGCTCACACTCCCGGGCGTTGCTGATAAATGAGGTCTCCACCAGAATGGCGGGCATTTGCGCCCCCAAAAGGACGTAAAAAGGCGCCTGCTTCACCCCTTTGTCCCGAACGTGGCTGTATCGATCTTTCAGGTTTCCGAAAAGCTCCTTTTGGACATGGGAGGCGAGCCGGCTCGACTCGTTGATCTTGGCGTTTTGCATCAGGTCCAGAAGAATGGTCTGCAGGTCGCTGATGTTCTTTTCCGAAGTAGCGTTCTCCGTTGCCGCCACCATGATCGCCTCGTTGTCGGTGGCGAGGTTCAGAAAATAGGTCTCGATGCCGTATGCGCGCCGATCCCGGTGGGAATTGGTGTGGATGGATATGAACAGGTCGGCGTTTTGGGTGTTGGCAAAGGCGGTGCGCTCCTCCAGCGTCAGGTACCGGTCGTCGGTTCGGGTCAGGATCACCTCGAGGCCGAGTTCTTGCCGAATCTGTTTTTCCAGACGACGGGCGATGCCCATCACCACCTGTTTTTCATGCACCCCCTTGAGGTAGCCGGGCGCTCCGTAGTCCCTTCCGCCGTGTCCTGGATCGATGACAACCCGCCTCACCCCCAAGGCAAGCTGTTTGGCCAGCGCGTTGGACGGAATCGTTTTGGCTGACGCCGATGCCGCCGGCGCGTCTGCTGCGGCCGCCGCTGCTTCTCCCCAGACGTCGATCACGATTCGAAAGGGATTTTTCAAAGAAAAGATCTTGTAGCGATCAAAGGATTTGATGTCGATGACGACGCGGACCGTATCGGGCGTATACTGGCCGGCCCGAATGTCGCTGAGGAGATTGTCGTTGATGGGAACGATTTTATCCAGATCCTTGTCCATGGCCGCCCCGGCCAAATCCACGAACAGCCGCGGCGGCTTTCCGATGGAGGGATCCTTCTTGAGGAGCCGATGCGTATAGTCGGTTTCGCCGCCGGCATCGACCACCACCCGGGTATAGCTCGGATTGGACCAGTGTCGAAGTCCGGTCACCGTGATGCGGCCGTTGTCTGAAGGGACAGAATCCCGGTCAGGCTCCGCTTCCACGGTTCTTTCCTTTCCGGTTTCCGATGTCCGGGAGGCAATCAACGCTTCTACCGGATCATCGCCGTTGCCGACCCTCTCGGCTCCGCCGCCGGCGATTTCATCGATCTCGGCCTTGGCCCTGGGGTTATATCGGCTCTGCGGGTGGTCGTCGATAATCCGGCGAAAGCACGCAAGCGCCTCCTTCTGGTCCGCTTCCCGATAAGAATGCCGGTGAAGGCCTCGGTAGAGCTTGCCGGCCATGTAAAGTCCGGCCGCCGCCCACGGGCCTTCGGGATCGCTTTTGTAGACGCTCTCGTATCCTTCGATACATCGCATCCAACGGTCCCGGTACTTCTGATACCGCTCGTTTTGTCTCAATTCGCGATAGCAGGCGTCGGCCTGAAAGTAGAGCGCTTTTGGGGATTCACCGCCTGAATCTGCTTTCTGCGGTTTTCGGGATTCTTTCCGGTCCGGCTCGGCCTGGGACGCCACCGAAGCGCCTATTTCTTTCAGGAGCGACTCCGCCTTCGGGCGATAGGCGCTTTGGGGGAACCGTTTGCCGATTCGCTGGAGGACGTCGACGGCCTCTTTGAGGTCCGAAGCCAGATAGGAGCACTGATAAAGCTCCGAATAAAGCGTGCCGGCCATGAAAAGGCCGGCCGGAGCCCAGGCGCCGTCAGGATCGGCCCGGTAGACGGACTCGAATTTATGGATGCAGGAAAGCCAGTTGTGGCGGTATTTCATCTTTGCCGGATCCTGTTTCAGGCTCCGGTAGCAGGCCTCGGCACGGAAATACATGTGCCTAGGATTGGCGGACGCCGCCTCAGCGGGCAGACAGCACCAAATCGCCGATAGCAGGATAAGAAAAGCAGCGGACAAGATATATGTTCTCGTGCGGAGATTTACCACAGGAGATTCACCACACCGTCATTCATAGAGATAACCGGCCCTTATATAACACGACCCCCCCGTGCACGTCCAGCCTTTCAGCGCCCGGTGCCAGGGTTCCGCCAAAGTCCGCGCAGCCGGTCGTATCGACCGTTGGAAGGACGCGCACTGTCGCGTCCGACCGCGGACGGCCACGACGGAGCGTGGCCCTCCATTTTTCGACTTTGACGGGCTCCTGCACCGGATGCCGCGCCGGGATCCTTTTGTCGCTTCGAGTCATCACATCAGGCTATGCCTTGAGCAGCTGCTGCAGCTCGCTGAGCCAGTTGAGGGCTTGAAGCGGGGTCATTTGGGAAAGGTCGGCCTTTTTCAGGCGCGACAAGACTTGCTGCTGGGGTCGTCCGAAAAGCTCGAGCTGCACCGGTCCTTGCTCTGCGGACGGCGGCGGCGCAAGCGTGGGTGCATCGGCCCCATCGCAGGGCGCCTCCCCGCTTTCAATCCGAAAAAGGATTTGTTTCGCCCTTCTCACCACGGATTCCGGCACGCCGGCCAGCCGGGCGACCTGGATTCCGTAGCTGCGGTTGGTCCCGCCCTCGACAAGCTTCCGCAAAAAGATAATTTCGTCGCTCCATTCCTTGACGGCGATGCTGTAGTTCTTGACCCGGCCAGAACGTTCTTCCAATGCCGTAAGTTCGTGGTAATGGGTGGCAAAAAGGGTTTTTACACCTTTTCCCCTGAGACCGTGAAGATGCTCCGCCACCGCCCAGGCAATGGAAAGACCATCGTAGGTGCTCGTCCCCCGTCCGATCTCATCCAGGATGACCAGGCTTTTTTCCGTGGCATTGTTCAAGATGTTGGCTGTCTCTTCCATCTCCACCATGAACGTACTCTGGCCCTGGGAAAGATTGTCCAGGGCCCCGACCCGGGTGAATATCCTGTCGGTGATGCAGATCGAAGCCGTCGAAGCCGGCACGAAAGAGCCCATGTGGGCCATGAGCACCAAAAGCGCCACCTGCCGGAGAACCGTCGATTTACCGGCCATATTCGGTCCGGTGATGATCAGCACCTGGTTTTCCTCGTTGTCGAGCCGAAGGGTGTTGGGAACGAAGCGCTCTGCCGTGAGCATCTTTTCCACGACCGGGTGGCGCCCTTCTTCGATGTGGATCACCCCTTCTTCGTTGATTTCCGGGCGGTTGAAATCCTCTTGGTCTGCGATTTCCGCCAAGTTCAGAAGAGCGTCGGTCCGGCCCAGGAATTCAGCCGCGGACTGGATCGCGCAGCGCCTGCGCATCACCGCCTCACGGATTTCACAAAAAATCTCGTATTCCAGGGTGCATCGCCTTTCTTCGGCGCCCAGGACCTTTGCCTCGAATTCCTTGAGCTCGTCGGTGATGTATCGCTCTGCGTTGACCAGGGTCTGCTTGCGAACGTAATCTTCGGGAACCCGGTCCCCCTGGCTTTTGGGAACCTCGATATAGTAGCCGAAGACCTTGTTGTAGCGGACTTTTAATGACCCGATGCCGGTGGCCTCCCGCTGCCTGGCTTCCAGGCTGGCCAGCCACCCTTTTCCGTCTCGACTGATGCCGATCAACTCGTCGAGCTCCTCCCGGAAGCCGCTTCGAATCAGGCCGCCCTCGTTGACCGTGGGAGGAGCGTCCTCCCGAATGGCCTGTTCGATCAGCTCGGCGGCCTCGTAGAGCAAAGTCGGTTCCTCCCCCCATTGAAACAGCGGAGAATCGAACCCGGCCAGCCCTTCGAGCACATCCGGCAGCGACTGGATGGAGCGCTTCAACGCAACCAGGTCCCGGGCGTTTCCGTGTCCCATGCTGATCTTGCTGCCGAGCCGCTCCAGATCGTAGACCGACTGAAGGGTTTCTCTGAGCTGACGCCTCGCCGACACGGCTTCTTTGACCTCCTGCACCGCATCGAGCCGATCGAGTATCCGCGAAGGTTCCAGCAGCGGATAGCGGATCCAGTGCCTGAGCATGCGCGCACCCATTGCCGTAACGGTCCGGTCGAGAACTTCGATGAGGGTTCCTTTGCGCCCTCCGGACTGGATACCGGTCATCAGCTCGAGATTACGGCAGGAAAGCTCGTCAACCTGCAAAAAGCCGTCCAGCGAATAGGTCTCCACCGCCCGAATATGTTCAACCTTCTGCTTTTGCGTCTCCCGCACGTAGCGCAGCAGTGCCCCGGCGGCTGCGACGCCGGCCTTGAGGTCTTCGCAGCCGAACCCCTGGAGGCTGCGGGTGCCAAGCTGTTCGATCAAGAGCCGATAGGCGGCATCCGGCTCAAAGGCCCGGTCTTCCAGATAGGTGTGGGACCCGTCGCGGAACAGCTCGACAAAGCGCTTCATTCCTTCATCGGCGCCGGCCGATGCCGGCAGCACCACTTCACTCGGCCCCACGCGAAGCGCCTCGTCTGCGACCGCGGCTGAATTTCCGGACTCAGTGAGCCGAAACGTTCCGGTGGAAAGATCGAGGTATGCCAGCCCCAAAGCATCCCGGTTTCGGGCCAGGGCAAGAACGTAGTTGTTGGAGGCGGCGTCGAGATATTCGTTTTCCAGAATCATGCCCGGGGTGATGACCCTGACCACCTCCCGTTTGACCAGCCCCTTGGCTTCGGTCGGATCTTCCACCTGCTCGCAGACGGCTACCTTGTGCCCCTTTTCCAGCAGCCGGGCAATGTATCCCTGGACCGCCCGTACCGGCACGCCGCACATCGGAATCGGCGTCTTGTCTTTTTTGTTGCGTGACGTCAGGGTGATCTCCAGGGCTTTGGAAGCCACCTGCGCGTCTTCGAAAAACATCTCATAAAAGTCGCCCATGCGGTAAAACAGCAGTACGTCGGGATAGGTTTCCTTGATGGCCAGGTACTGTTGAATCATGGGGGTGGCGGTAGACGAGCTCATGGATCGTTTCCCGGACAAAAAGTCGCAGCCGCTGACCGCGAGGCGATTAGTTTGATCAAGAAAAAGGCCTTCATGTCGAAGCGGATACGGGAAGGGGACGACGACCGAAGCGATTTTTGATCCGCTCAGGCCCCTTGGAGGGGTTCGGATTCTTCCGGGGACTCCTGAGCGGCAGCGGGCTCGCTGTGTTTCAGGTTCTCGACCTCGCTTTTTAAAGCCGATATCTGATCCATCTGGGATTCCATGGTGGCGTTCATGTTCCTGACGGCCTTTCTCGCCTTGAACCGCTCGGCCAGTGTCATCACATAAGCGATTAAAAACCCGATCACAAAGAAGGTCAGGATGAAAATCCCGGTGGCAAGCGCCGGCGTTTGGTACGGCTGCAGCACATACAGGTCGATCCTCAGACTCTCTTTGGCAAGGAAATAGTCTTGATTCTGGTAGACCACCAGCGCAACAAACGCGATGACCAAAAGCCACAAGACCACTTTTATCTTTTTCATCGCTGTCTCCTTTGATCGTCAACCGCCTCAAGGTAAGATCCGGACTCAAAGGATCCGGCTTTATGTTAAACCCAGATTGTATTAAACAGAACCGTTTCCCGCCTGCCCACCCGGCCGCTGGAAACGGTCCACACAGCGATGCTGCTAAAAAAGCCTACGATTTTCGACGCCAAAACTCAACCATTTTTTCCTTCCAGCGCCACCAGCTCCAGCCCCCCCCAGAGACCGATCTGGTCCGCGACGATGATCAACAGCCCCTCGATGCCGGCAATTGCCTTGCCGAACTCGACCGCGTTTGCGATGTCGGACTTGGATCCCACCCGGTTTCCGATGGCCGTTGCCGCCGCATCTGCCAGGGCGCAGGACCTGGACGTCACGCAGACGGCATCGGCCTTGCCAAAACTCATGGAATGGCCGACGGTGCCAGAAGAGGTGCACACGCCCATCGGCCTGCCTGCCGGATCGACGCGAAGACCGATCCGCAGGCTCAACGGTGAGCGACCGGCATAGATGCCGACGACCACCGGCGCCTGGGTATGAATGAACACATCGCCCCCGTTTTCCACGATGACCTGCCGGCTGGCCTTGAGCAGTTCGCTTCCCACCTGTTCGGAGATCGCCCCTGCAACGGCAGCCATGGGACCGACGCCTGCGGCCTGCGCCGCACGGGCCATCTCCCGGACGATGGGAGGCACGGGGCCCTCGGTTTTCCAAGGGGCCAGCACATGCTGAAACTCCGGGTTCAACCCGATGTAAGCCTCCAGATATCCTCTGCAGCGAAGGACTGCATCCCGGGCTATCGACGCCAAATCGGTCTCGGCATGAATCAGCAGATCGGTCTCCTTGACCCTCACCTGGAAGGAGGCCAGCTCGCTGGCATCGACGCGGTTTCGATAGACTTTTTCTTCGGCTGTATTCATAGCCCTTCCTGTATAATCCCTGCCGATAGCCGGGGGAGCTGACCAGTTTGATCAAGGGTAAAACTTCCCAGTTCCGTCATTCCGGGCTTGACCCGGAATCCAGTTGTTTTTTGAATTTCCTGGATTCCGGATCTTCGCTCCGCTCCGCTTCGCTCGTCCGGAATGACGGACCGGGAGCATGAAGTTTCATACAAGCGCTTTGATTCCCTCAGCACGGCCTGGGATGCGGTCGCAGGTGTTCCGGACACTGTCGGAGAAAATACTGGTCGGTCATGCCCGCAATAAAGTCCCTGACGATCTCCTCCTTTCGATGACTCGCCGTGTAGGCTTCAGACATATCACTGAGAAAGCGGCGGAATATGACCGAATCCCTGTTGTCCGTTTCGATGTCGGAAAGGTACCGCTCGAACAGGACCTCAAACAGCGTGCGGATCCGATCAAGCTCCGTCTTGATCTTCGGGTTCAGGTAGATGCGTTCCAGGTTGAAGTTCTTGAGGCGTTTCAAACAGTCTGAGATTTCCGGGCTGAAGCTGACGTTTCCTTTTTGCCGGCTGTTGAGAATGACATCGGTGACCAGGTTGTAGACGATGGTGCCGTTGGTTTCTCCCAGCAGCCGGACGACTTCCTTGGGAATTTCGGTTCTCCGGATCATGTTCAGACGAATGGCGTCTTCCAGATCGCGGCCCACATAGCTGATCGTGTCCGCCATCCGGACCACGCAGCCCTCCAGCGTCATCGGAAAAAGGGGCATCTGCGGGTCGGCCTGTTTGGCGGAAACCTCCCGATCGAAGGTTTCAAACGTCTTGCTCGGCACGGGCTCCAGCTCCTGATTGTGGACTTCCCCGTCGTGGCAAAGGATTCCGTCGAGGGTCTGGAGGCAAAGATTCCACCCCGTTCCCTTGCGCTCCACCTTCTCGAGGAACTGCACGCTTTGAAGGTTGTGTTGAAACGTCCCCAGCCCGTGCTTGCTGCAAATTTCGGACAAAATCCGCTCCCCGTCATGGCCGAACGGCGTGTGCCCGATGTCGTGGCCGAGGGCGACGGCTTCGATGAGATCCTCGTTGAGACCCAGAAACCGGCCGATGGTTCGGCCGATTTTGGAAACCAATTGGACATGGAGCACCCGATGGGTGATGTGGTCGTTTTGAATCAAGTAAAACACCTGGGTCTTGTCGATATAGCGGCTGTAAGCGCGAGAATGGAGCACTCGATCCACATCGAGTGAAAAAGCAGGCCGATAGTCGGTCTCAGCCTTCGGCTCGGGTCTTCGCCGCAGGCCCGCGATGCTGGGCGTCGCCCGCTCGGACAGCACTTCCTGCTCGCGGCGGTTGGCATCGGCATGAATCCGGCTCAGTATTTGCGCGTCAAATTTTTCCATCGCGAATCATCTGCTCCATCAATTTCATATAGTCGATCCCTGCCGCCCGGAACCCCTCCCTGCCGTATTTCATGTTCGCTTCGAGCACGTAATATGTCCCTTCACAGCAGCAGATGTCAATGCCGACATCGTCCCACCGGCAGCGCAGGGCCGTCTGGCGCGCCAACTCCAGGGCCTCGGGCGGCACCGGATCGAGCCGGATGGAGGCTCCGCAGGCCACATTGCTCCGGAATTCGCCTTTCGGCGCCACTCGCCAGTAGGCGTGGACTGTCTCTTTTCCGATCACCACCACCCGGATGTCCCGATCGATGGAAAGCTGCTCCTGAATGTAGGCAACCGGGTTTTGCGCCAGGTAATCGTCGAGTTCCCGCCTGCCGCGGATGAGATAAACGCCGCGGCCCAGGGCCGAGCCCCGCGGAATCTTGGCAATGAATGGATAGGAAAAATATTGGGAAATCTTTGATTTCTGGCGGTTTCCGTAAAACACCCGGGTCCGTGGATGGGAAATCCCGAGCATTGTAAACAGGGCCGTCTGTTTGATCTTGTCCTGTACACATTTGTACGTGTGATAACAGGGAAAGGTGTCGATCCCCATGGCGTCGAACAGGTCCGCGTAAAAGGGGGTCGGGTAGTAGATCTTCTCCGCGGACCGGATCATCTCCGCCTCCTCCGGCGGGTAGTCGGAGAAATTCGTCCGAACGCCGAGTGTGCGGACATTGGCACATCCCCTGAGGCGGGCCTCCAGGGCGAGGACGGGTTGAGAGGATGAGGGCATGAAGAGACTTTCCAATTTTTGCTTCGGACCGGCCGTTCTGAGAAATGCCTAAAATGAGCTAGAATGCCTAAAATGCCTAAAATTAAGGAATTCTGTCTGTTTTGACCATAGGCAAGCGATTTGGACAGTTTCCGACCGATCTCCCCATAAATATA
>JAIPEL010000177.1 GCA_021737185.1 Desulfobacterales bacterium
TCAGGATTTCGGCATGGCTGATGACCGAGATGGCTGTTTTCGCCGGATCGAGATCGAGGAGAAATTCCGTGGCTTCGGGGATATTGTTCAGGTGGTCGATGAGGATGACAGAATCCAAAAGCCGCTTCGGCAATTCTATCTCCCCCATTCCGAGCGTATCTTCTTCTGATAGTGCAGGCCGTCGCCCTTCTTCCAAATTCCGGCCGTTTCCCGGACAAGCCTGCGGTAAGCATCCGGGCCCTCTGTCACTTTCAAGCAGGCGATACCCCTGCGGACCGCCTCGGCCATGGACACGCCGTGCACCCCTCCGTAGGCAGCCAGCCAGCGCTTGTCCTGCTCCGAAATCGTGATGATGGTTCTTTCCGTCTTCATATTTTTCCTGTTCGAAATAAAATCGTTTCACGATTTTATTTATTTTACTACAGTCGTGATATATGTCAATGTATATCACATTGATGTAGTCGTTCCGGGAACGTCTATGCTTTTATCACTTCCGTTTCTGGATGCCGGCGCGGGAAATGATTTTGGCACGGATTGAACGGAATAGTTATTTTGGCACGGATTTCACGGATTACACGGTTTAGCCGTTGGCACTGATGTTTTTTGTACCTGCTTTTGTTTTTACAGCGCAATCCGTGTAATCCGTGCCAAAGAATCCGTGCCAGATATTTCCGCGGCATTTAAGACACCCCGGGCTTTTTTTACGTTTTTGAAGCTGGAACCTGGAACTTTGAACCTTGAACCCCGGCGCCAGCCGGTAATCTTGAACATTGAACTTGGAACCTTGATAGTTTCGTAAAAAGTCCGAATCGGCCCCTATTCGTCATTCCGGACGAGCGGAGCGAGATCCGGAATCCAGTGATTTCGAGTACATCTGGATGCCGGATCAAGTCCGGCATGACGCTTCGGGAACTTTTTACGATTTCATCAACCTTGAATCATAAATTTTTCAAAGCCCGCAATATAAATCCCCTAGAAAACTCCAACTGCATTTGCCGCCGCGATGGACAGCGAGAGCTGATAGACGATCTGGGAGACGCTGTTCCAGAAGTAGAGGGGGCGCATCCGGTCTACGTTCAGGGGCACGACGATGGTGTCACCCACCCGGATATCGGTTTTTTTGTCCATCGAGAACCAGGACGTGGACGCGCCTATGACCTGTCCGTTGGCCCGGATCACATAGACTCGCCCCTTGTCCGCCTTGTAGCTCAACCCCCCGGAGCGCTCGATGTAGTCGTCCCGGGACAGGTCCGTCACGAACACGTGGGAGGTGGGGTAGTTGACCTCGCCCAGTACCGTGACCTCCTGGGGCTTATTCGGAATGATGATCCGGTCCTGGTCCTGGAGGATGATATCCGGGGCCACGCCGTAGACGATGGCCGGAAGATCAATGACGAGCCGGCCGACGGCCCGGGTGCTTTCCAGCTGCTGAACCAGACCCTGGGCCATGGACAGTGCCTCTTTTTTTTGCGGATCCTGTTGGGCCTGCTCGAGCGAGATGGCCGCCAGATCGGCTCTCAACTGGTCTCGCAGCCGGTCTAGTTGGCGCTGCTCTTTTTGCTGGAGTTCTTCCCTCGTGAACACGACCCCTTCCAGAAAGGCGCGTTCGTTGAACCCGCCGGCCCGGTCGATGAGGTCGAGAAGGGTCTCGTCTTTTCCCACGATGTACGTGCCGGGAAAGAGCACCTCTCCTTCGATCTCAACCTGTCGCTGTTCTGCCCAGTCCGGAATCTGCTTGATGTGCAGGGCGTCGAAAGGCCGCAAAAGCTGATCCTCTTTTTCCGAACCGGCCAGGGCGGCAGAAAGCTCCACCGGAAGCCGCATGGTCTCCCGGATTTTTCCTTCGAACACCTGATAGCGCACAAGCTCCGCGGACAACTTGTAGGCCTGCTGTTTCAGGCTGCCGGCAGCCCGCACCAGGTCGCTGATTCGCATGTCGTTTTCTAGCGGGTACTGTCCGGGAAAGGCCACCAGTCCCACGGCGGAAACGACGCGCTCCGGATCGTCGATGCGGGCCTGGCGCCGGAGCTGGTCGATGACCGGCTGGAGGGTCTCGGCCCGGTTTTCGATCAGGCTAAACACTCGCACCTCGTCTCTGGGCATCAGCCGAACGTTGTCGAGTGAATCCGGCACTTCCAGCGCCCGACTCAACCGGGCAGAGAGTATCTCGATTCGCCAGTCCGGGGGGAGCTCCCGTTTGATCAACACGTAGTCGAGATCGGCCCGGGGCTTTAGATCGGCTTCTAGGCCGGTGATCAAGTCGTTTAACCGCATCCCCTCATGCCACTGGTATTTGCCCGGCCGCTCCACGTGCCCCGCAAGCCGAACCGTATTTTCCAGCCGCTCCAGCACGGGTCTGATGTGCAGCACATCCCCGTCTGCCAGGGTCAGATCAAGGTCCGCAGAATCTGTCAGGCTGACATTGACCATCACCCGAGTCCCGTCTACGGATATTCTCTCCAGTTGAGCCCTTTCCTTGTACGCAGTGGGCAGCAGACCCCCGGCAAGGTCGATCAGCTCCCGGAGGGTTTTCTCGTTTTTGATTTCATAAATGGCAGGCCTGCGCACGGCACCGGCGATCCCCACGGTTTTTTTCACCGGCGGCACGAATAGGACGTCTCCGGGCATCAGGCGGCTGTCGTTGCGGGTGTCTCCCCGAAGCAGCAGATCGTACAGATCGAGGCGAGTCATCAGCTTCCCGTCTCTTTTGAGCTGAATGTCGCGGAGCGAACCGAGGGGCCTTTTTACCCCCCCGCTGACAAACAAGGCGTTGGTCATGGTGGATAGCGCGCTGACCGTGTAGGAGCCGGATTGGTTGACGTCTCCCAGCACGAATATCCGGATAGACCGAAGCCGCCCCATGGTGATGCTGGCCCGGACGCCGATCATCTGGTTTTCCACGTAATTTTTCACACGGTCCTGAAGCTCGGAAAAATTCAGGCCGGCCACGGTCTTGGGACCGATTTCCGGAATCTGGACTGTCCCGTCCCGGCTGACCACCAAGGTGTATTCCGCGTTGGTCTTTCCGAAGAGCTGGAGATGGATGGTGTCTCCCGGCCCGATAAGGTAGTCGGCCGGCATCGGGATGTCCGTGGCCGGGGCAAAGGTCGTGGGAACCCCTTCGAAAATATCGTATCCGAAGGGCTCGATCATCCGGGCGGTTTCCGGCCTTTCCGGCACGATGGTGACAAAGATGACCAGGTCTTTGAGCATCGGATCTGCTGAAAGCCGCAGAGCGATCTCTTCTTCCGTCAAACCAGCCAGGAAGAATTCATTGACACCCGGAATTACCAGGATGCCGTCCTTGTCGAGGCGAAACACATTGACGCCCAGGAGATCGAACACCCTTTCAGCAACCGGACCGGTTTCTTCTTCCGCCATCCAAGATTTTGATTTCGCTCGTTTCGAGCGGCTCTGGCTTTCGATTTGGGCCCTTCTCTGTTCATACCAGGTTTTCGGCAACCCCTCTTTTTTTTCTCCCTGGAAAGCCGATTCGGCTGTTTGCTCTCCGGGAACAAAATCTCGCAATCCGATTTTCACCACCAGGGTGTCGCCTCCCTGGGCCCTGATTTTTTCCTCTTTTTCAGGCTCCTCTGGAACACGAACGGGCTCGGCTGCTGCGGTACCCGGCGCTGCCTCCATCGCCTCCATTGCCGACGGAAATTCGAGAAGCTTCTGCTCCATGGCCTTTCTCTGGGAGGGACTCAACCGCCGCAAAATCTCCTGTCTTTCCGAAGGACTGAGGTTCTTCAAGGTCTGCAACTGTTCTTCCTGGCTAAGCCCTTGGAGCGCTTCCATCTGGTTTGCTGAAAGGGCAAAAGCCGGTCCCGCAGCAGCAAGGATGACGCACAGGGCAAGGAGGAAAAAAACGAAAAACCGATGAGACTGATTCAACATGATTCACCCATCAATTCAGGGTATGCCGCCAACGCGGCGTTCAACGTTTCAAATTCAACGTTCAAAGTACCGAGATGTTGTTTTGAATCTTGACGACTCCGTAAAAAGTCCGAATTTTTCTTTTTTCGTCATTATTTGGAATTTTGGTCATTGAAATTCTAACTTCTCAAGTCGAAATTCTAAATGCGACGGCACGGCCATCGTCTACAGCTCCGCCCGGTCGGTTACAGGGGCAACCGGCGGGCAGGGTTCTGATTTGATTCTATTTTTGTTCTAAAAAAAAGGCTTTTTGCCACAGACACACACAGACTGACGCAGACATTTCTGCCGCGCGACGTTGCGCGGCAAGATATGGTCATCGCTTCGCGATAAAGAGCGGCTTTGCTTGATTGCCCATGATCTGAATGGCTGCAAGGCAGAGCCCGGCGCCGGTAAGCCGCAGCAGGAAGGGCATATATGGTCTCCTCAACGTCTGTGTCTTTCTGTGTGGGCTCGCCACGGCGTAGCTCGCAGAGCGAAGACTGGTCTGTGGCAAACCATTCGCTTTGTTCAGGATTGAACAAGATTCGTAGGCCGAACAAAAAAATTTGTCAATCCCCGGAAAAGAATAATCTTTCTACAGGCTTGTCCGGCGGGAGTCAATAAGAGAAGTTGGCGCAGACGCGCAGCGCCATGCACCGCTGGGAAAAACCAGATGTCAGATGTCAGATATCAGATGTCGGCGAAAGGCCAGAGGTCAGATGTCGGATGTCAAAACTACCAGATGTCGGATGTCGGATGTTCAGGCTTCGCCGAGGCTACGCCCGACAGGCAGAGATCAGGCCTGTCGGTTTGCTGTCTTTCTGGCTTTCTGACATCTGACATCTGATCCTTCCCTGCTGACATCTGACATCTGACATCTCGGCCCTTACTTTCTGACATCTGTCTTTTCAAGGCGAAACCGTTTGCGGGATCGAATGTTGGATGAGCCGTCCTTTGGCTCAGCCAACTACCCGATACCGTAAATTGCTTTTCCTTCGCGCCTCATGTGAAACTTCACTCGAAGCCGGTGGTAAAAAACCGACCTACCCCCGCCTCGGGTTTTGGCGGTTGGAGGGCCACGCTCCGTCGTGGCCGGCTTTTGTTCATTGCCGGCAACACGGACGCGACAGAGCGCGTCCCTCCACCGGCAGAGGCTCAGACAGAAGTTTCTGTCTTGATCAAACTGACCGCCTCGCGGTCAGAGGCGACGCTCGTATGTTGAATTGCTTTGGTTTCGCTTAGCAGCTCAGCAGCTCAGCAGCCGGCGCGAAGCGCTATGTCCGGCGTAGCGCAGGCGACCTGTGAGGGCGTAGCTCGTAGAGCGAAGACTCAAGACGGGTCCTCTGTCCTTATTTTAAAATTCTAAATTCTAAATTCTAAATTTTACTTATGCCTCCCAGCTTCCCAGCATCCCAGCTTCCCGCGTAGCCGAAGGCGAAGAAGGAAGCCGCTCTAATAAAAGCGCGCAGCGATTTTATTCGATGTATTTCTTGCCGTAGAGCGGCGGCGAATAGTCGGCGGGGGCAAAGCGCCGGGCGATGGGCTGGTAGGCGGCGTCCAAGTCGGCCACGCTTTTGATGCCGGCCTCCCAGTAGTCCCGGACCCGGAAACAGAAGTACTCGTTTCGGGGGTAGCTTTTCGAGCCCATGTCGTAGCCGGTGAACAGGTACCGGTAGGTGGAGTCCACCAGGTGCCACTTATCTTCGAGCCAGACCTCGATAAAGACATGGCCGGTGGTGATGAAAAAATCGTTTTCCTGGAATTTGCGCATCCAGTCTACGTTGGCGGTCATCACCATCCGGGCCGGCACTTTCAGGGCCCGGAACAGGGTGACCTGGGCCAGGGCATAGTCTGAGCACCCCTCCAGCTTCCGGGTTTTAAAAAGAGCGTCGGAGGTGCGGGCAAAGGCCTTGTCGCTGAACCAGTTGTCGTATTTGAACCGGGTCCAAACATACTCCACCGCCTTGTAGACGCACTCGCGCCGGTTGCGGCAGTCGATGGATTCGGCCGCTTCGGCGATGGGCCCGGTGACCCGGCTCTGCTCGCCCCCGGCCAGCCACCCGGCCGCTTCGATGGGAATCGGTTCGTCCTCGTACCTGGAAAAGTCGATGTACCGCAGGCCCGTTCCCGCGCAGCCGAGCCCGAATAAAAACCATGAAATCAAGAGGACAGATGACAGACGACAGACGACCCGTCTTCGCCTTCGGCTTCGCCGCGGCAAGCAGACGACCCGTCTTCGCCTTCGCCGCGGCAAGCAGACGACCCGTCTTCGCCTTCGGCTTCCGTCTTCGTTGAAAATCAACTTCGCCGCGACAGGTCGCCGCGGCAAGCAGCGGACCGGTGACAGACGAAAGCCTTGCGGCGGGCCGGCGGAATTCAAGATTCGAGGTTCAAGATTCAAGGTTTTCTGGCGGGAGATTTATACGAATCTTTTGGCCTTAACCGGCCAGTTTGATCAATTGTGAAACTTCTCAGGCCGTCATTCCGGGCTTGACAAGCCTGCCCCGGACTTGATCCGGGGGAATCCAGGTATTTCTGGATCCCGGCTCTCCGCTTCCCTCTTCGCCTTCGGCTACGCCGGACAGGTCGCTACGGCCGGGATGACGAACTGAGAGTGGTGAAGTTTCACATAAGCCCCGCCGCTGGCCGCGCCGGGGCGTCCAGTTTGATCAAGAATGAAACTATTTTCATATAATATTTTGATATTTTTACATTTTTTTGTTACTTTTCTTTGCTCGCCCAAAGAAAAGTAACCATCCGCCTTCGCTAAAAAGCTACGGCGGGACAAGAAAGAAAAGGCGCCCTGCGCCCCGCTTCTCCCTGCGCTTCTCGATCCGGCCGGGGCCCTTTCGAACTC
>JAIPEL010000178.1 GCA_021737185.1 Desulfobacterales bacterium
TTTCCGGCGGTATTGCGGCATACAAGGCCGTGGAGCTGCTGCGGCTGCTGACCCTTTCCGGGGCGTCGGTGCGGGTGATCATGACCCGAAGCGCCAAATGGTTCGTCGGGCCCACCACGTTCGAGGCCCTTTCGGGCCGGCCGGTCTTTTCCGAGATGTTCGAAGAAGGCGCCAAAGGGTCGATTCGGCACATCGACTGGGCCCAGGAGGCCGACGCGGCGATCGTAGCCCCGGCCACCGCCAACATCGTCGGAAAACTCGCCAACGGAATCGCAGACGATGCCTTGAGCACCTTCATGCTGGCGGTGACCGCCGCCAAGATCATCTGCCCGGCCATGAACACCCACATGTACGAACATCCGGCAGTTCAGCGAAACCTGGCGCAGCTTGCGGCCGACGGCTGCACCCTGGTGACGCCCGATGCCGGAAACCTGGCCTGCGGCACCGTAGGCCCCGGTCGGCTTCCGGATCCGGCGGTAATTCTGGATCGGGTCGTACATCGGCTGACGCCCAAGGACCTTTCAGGGCGAACCGTGCTGGTGACCGCCGGCCCCACCCGGGAGTATTTCGATCCGGTGCGGTTCATCTCCAACCCTTCTTCGGGGAAGATGGGTTATGCCGTGGCCCGGGCTGCGGAGCACCGGGGAGCGAAAGTGGTGCTGGTTTCCGGGCCCGTTTACGAGGCGCCTCCCATCAACGTGGAAACGGTTCTAGTAGAGACGGCCAAGGAAATGGCCGAGGCGGTCTACCAATACGCCGCAGAGGCTGACATCGTGGTCAAGGCGGCGGCGGTGGGTGACTACCGGCCCCGGGCCCGAGAGGAGCAGAAGATCAAAAAAACGGAGGGCACCCTTTCGGTGGACCTGGAAAAGACCGAGGACATTCTCCTGCAGCTGGGCCGCGCAAAGCCCAAGGGCCAGGTGCTGGTCGGGTTTGCCGCCGAAACCGAGCATCTGGAAGCGCATGCCGCTGAAAAACTTCAGGCCAAGAACCTGGACCTGATTGCGGCAAATCTGCTGGGAGGCCCGGATGCCGGATTCGGCACCGACACCAACCAGCTGACCCTCTTTGCCGCCGGCGCAGCCAAGGAGGCGCTTCCGCTCATGGAAAAGTCGGCCGTGGCCCATGTACTGCTGGACCGGGCGGTAGAAATCCTGAAATCAAAAGAATAGAGGACCCGGCTTGGGGCTTCGCTCTATGAGCTACGACCCCACAGGTCGTTAAACGACAACTACGCCGGGCAGGCAGAGGACAGAAACTGCCGCTGGCGCGGCGTTCAAGGTTCAGGGTTCAAGGTTCAAGGGTTGCCGTAAGAAATTCTATAGGAATTTTTTGGCCTTATAGGGATTGTCATATTTCCGTTCCGTTTGAGAGAGTTTGATATGCAATGGCGCCCAGCGAACTCAAGGTCATAGATTGATGCTTTCGTAAAAAGTCCGAATTTTCCTTTTTCTGTCATTCCCGCGAAAGCGGGAATCCAGTAAATTCAATTGGTTCTGGACTCCCGCCTTCGCGGGAGTGACAGATATTGTACTTTTTACGATTTCATCAACCTTGAACCTTGAATTTGGAATCTTGAATCGGCCCGGTCAGCGGCGGGGCTGACATTTGACATCTGGCACTTTTCTGACATCCGACATCCATTTTCCTTCTTGCTTTCCGGTAAAAATATATCTATTATTTGTATATACGAATTTGAGGGAGTGACGCTATGAATACAGCCAAACTTTTTCGGACGGGAAACTCTCAAGCGGTTCGCTTGCCCAAAGAATTCAGGATGCCCGGAGAGAAGGTTAAGATTTTCCGCCGGGGAAAGCAGATCGTGTTAGAACCGATTGAACCGACGTGGGATGCTCTGTTCGAGGCGCTGGAAGAATTTCCCGATGATTTCATGGAAGATGGCCGGCGGCAGCCTGAGGTGCAGGAAAGGGAGTCATTTTGATCCGTTTTCTGCTCGATACCGATATTTGCATTTTCCTGATCAAAAACCGGCCGCGCGAAGTACTGGCGCAATTCAGACGACACCCGCCTGGCGAAACGGCGATTTCCGTGATCACCTTGTTCGAACTCGAATACGGCGCAGAAAAAAGCAGCCGGAGAAAGCAATCCCAGAATGCCCTGGCACGTTTTCTCTCGCCGCTCGGCATCCTCGAAGTGGATCGAGAGGCTGCTTCCGAAGCGGCTCGCATTCGTGCCCGGCTCGAAAGGAAAGGAACACCGATCGGCCCCTATGATGTGTTCATCGCCGGTCTTGCCAAATCACGTGCCCTGACATTGGTAACCAACAATACCAGGGAGTTTTCAAGAGTTCCGGGCCTGTCGGTCGAAAATTGGACCACAAAAGACTGATGTCGGATGTCAGGAACTGCTGGATGTCAGATATCGGATGTCCGATGTCAGAAAAACAAAAGGACAGCAAACCGACAGGGCCGACCTCCGACGTCCGACCTCCGACATCTGGCAGTTCTCCGACTTCTGACCTCGGACCTCGGACATCCGGCCCTTCGCTGACCTCTGACCTCTGACCTCAGACATCAGGAAGTTACGCTCAGCAGCTTTCATGGGCTCCCAGCCGCCGCCTTCTCGAACTTGCGAAGCTGCTCCTCGTAGTAGCCCTTGTTGGACCAGGCCCCGGCCAGGGCGCGGCGGGCGGCCTCCACGGCGCGGTCGTAGCGGCCGTTGACGTAGTAGCTTTCGGCCAGGGTGTCCAGGACATGAGGGGAGGGGTCGATGGCCGCCGCCTTTTCAGCCAGGGAAAGGGCCTTTTCCGGATTTTTCAGGCGTTCTCTTTCGCTGGTCGCATACAGCCAGGCCAGGTTGTTTAAGGCCACGGCATTGTCCGGCGCCAACTCCACTGCCTTCTTGTAGGCTTCGGCCGCCTCTGCCGGCCGTTGGCTGCCGTAGTAGATGTCGCCAAGGACCCGGTAAAGCTCCGCGTTCTGCGGAGCGCGCGAAAGCTCGCGCAGCACCACGGTCTCCATGAAATGGCGGCTCAGCCGGCGGCCCGACTCGCCGTAGTTCAGATGAACCCCGACGGCGCCGACCAGCACGATCCCGGCAAGGTAGACCAGGATGCTGTTTCTGACTTTTCGGTGGTGGCGGTGGATCCAGCTTCGGTCGGCCTCGCATCGTTGAAGGTAGCCGATTCTCTCGCCGATGCTGAAGTGATGCCAGTTGGGTTTGTCTGCTGACTGGCCGCTGAACCAGGCGATTTTTTTGAAGGTGGAAATCAGCGGTTCTGCGGTCTGGAACAGTTCGTAGGCGTAAAGGTCGGCCTGGCGCTCGAAGTTGCGCATGAAATATCCGAAGATGAAGCGGAAATAGAGGAGAAACAGGGTGATGATGACGATGCTGAACAGGGCCGAGGAAACAGTGGCCGGGTTCAATCCGGTGAGCTGAACGAACCGGTAGACCGGGGCGGAATAGATCAGCAAAAATACGATCAGATCGAAGCTCGAGTAGGCCAGCAGGATATAGCCGACGAAGAAAAACAGGTAAAAGGGAAGGTGGCGGCGCTTGACGTGGCCGATCTCGTGGGCCACCACCGCGTCGATCTCCGACGGCGCCAGGTACTGCAGCAGTCCGGAGGTGACCAGGATATATCGAAAGCGTCCCACCAGCCCCATGACGGCGGCGGTGATCATCCGCCCGCCGAACAGCGGCCAAAAAAGAATGTCCGCATACCTGACGCCGGCCCTTTGGCAGACCTGTTCGATGCGGTCCCGAACCGGGCCTTCGTCCAGTGGCCTGCAGCGCCAGAATTTCTGGATCATCAGCGGACCGAACACGGCGACCAAAACCAGGAAAGTCAGAAAGTAGGCCACTTCACCTTGCGGGGTGGACAAGAGCCGCTTGGGAAGCGCAAAAGGTAGAGCCAGGATCAGGTCTGCGACGCCGGACAACACCAGCCAGGGAAGCAGGACCGGCACGGAAAATGAGATGTTGGACAGGACGTACTCGGCGCGGCCCTGCTCGGTCTCGGAAAGGCGCCGGTGGCACGGATAGGCCCAGGTCCAGATCAGCGCCATGTGGCCGATGAACAGCAGCAGAAAGACGACCGCCGCAGCCGTGGGAAAGGCGGAAAACAGCGGGATTCGGGTTACGTAGTCGGGCAGGTTCAGACCGTAGATGTCGGCGGCAAACACCGCCACGGCCAGAATGGAAAGCCGGATGCGGAGCTGTTCGAACTCGTTGTCCAGGTTCCGCCCGGAAAACCGCCGTATCCGCTGCTCCAGCCGGCCGAAGGCGGTTTTGACGATGACTGCAAACAGGGTGGAAATCAGGGCAAAGAAAACAAGAGTTTCCAGCGGCGCAAAGTTGGGCTCTTCTGCCGGCGGATAGGTGGAGTAGATGAGCAGAACGACGATGAAGTAGAGAAAGTTACCAAACATTCAGAAAGTATCGATGGAAAAGTTAAAGTAGATTATGAAGTGTGCGCGAAGGTGGCTCACACGGAAAGTCCACAGAATGCCTAAAATGCCTAAAATGTGCTAAAAATAAAATCGTAAAACGATTTTATATGACGCGACGCTGTCGCTCTGCAGAGAAAGGCGAATATTTCTATTTTTTTGTTTTTTCACTAGCGTTATTTTGGGCGGAACGCCCAAAATAACGCTCCTTTTCCGAGTAGATACACCCGCAGTACTGCTGGCGATAAAGGCCCATCTCCTTGGACGCCTCGATGCCTTCTTTCCATCCCTCCCGGAAATCCCGGTAAAAAAAGGGAACTCCCACCGCTTTGGCCACGGCCTCAGCCAGCTCCCGGATCTGTCTATGGTTCTGGAACTTGCTGTAAAGAAGGGTGCTGGTAAAGGCGTCGAATTTGCCCCGGCGTGCCAGCATGGCCGTGGCCTGGAGCCGGTCGTGGTAGCAGATGCGGCACCGGTCCGCCTCCCGGTAGGCCGCTTTACGAAGAAATCCTTCCAGGTCGTAGCCCTCCTGCACGATCAGCTTCAGGCAGGCCTGCTCTGCGTACTTCTCGAGGGCCTCCTGCCGGCGCAGGCATTCCGTGTAAGGGTGGATGTTGTGGCGGTAGAAAAACCCCATCACCTCGTGGTCTTCGCTGCGAAGCCGTTTCACCGGGTAGACGGCGCACGGTCCGCAGCAGGCGTGAAGCAGGATTTTCATTGCCGTTCTCCGAAAATCGCCGTGCCGATTCGCACCCAGGTGGCGCCTTCTTCCACGGCGGCTTCGAAATCTCCGGTCATGCCCATGGAAAGCGCCTCCATAAAAACCCCCTCGATGGACAGCGCGGCGATCCGGTCCCGCAGCCGGCGCAGGGCGGCAAAAAAAGGGCGGGCCTTTTCCGGCTCATCGAAAAACGGGGGCATGGTCATCAGGCCGCGGATCTTTACATGCTCGAGCCGGGCCGCCTCCCGGCAAAGATCTGCGGCCTCGTCTTGCCCGGCTCCGGATTTGGTCGGCTCGTTTCCGAGATTTACCTGCACCAGCACGTCCTGGACCTTGGCGCGTTTTGCGGCCTGCTTGTCGATCTCTTTGGCCAGCTTCAATGAATCGACCGAGTGGATCAGGTCGAACAGGTCCACCGCATACTTGGCCTTGTTGCGCTGCAGGTGGCCGATGAAGTGCCAGGAAAGGTCAAGGTCGGCCAGGGCCTCGATCTTGTCTCTTGCCTCCTGGACGTAGTTTTCCCCGAACACGGAGAGCCCGGCGTCGGCCGCCTCCCGCACGGCTGCTGCCGGGTGGGTCTTGGTCACCGCCACAAGGCCCACTTCGGCCGGATCCCGCCCGGCCCGCTCCGCCGCCTCTGCAATCCGCTCTAAAACCCTTTTTATCCGGTCCTTCATTTTTTTCCCACTTTTTCAGGAACCCGATGTCAGATGTCGGATGTCAGATGTCCGAAGAAAAAAGAAATAATCCAAGCTCATTGGGCCAAAACCCTGTCTATCCGGTCAATCCTGTAAAAAGGTCTTTTTCTTTCGCCGATATCCGACCTCTGACATCCGACATCTGGCTTTTCCGATATCCGACCTCTGACCTCTGACCTCTGACATCTGTCAGTTCAGCCCATCGGCGGTCCAGCCGACGACGCCCTCGGCGATGAGCTTTTCGATCACCTCGCAGACTGGCAGACCCACCACATTCGTATATGAACCGCTGATGCTTTTGACAAGGAAGGTGCCGATGCCCTGGATGGCGTAGGCCCCGGCCTTGTCGAACGGCTCTCCGGTGTGAACGTACCAGTCGATCTCATGTTCGTTCAAGTCCTTGAAGCGGACGTCGGTGCAGACCGCCTCTGAAAAGCGTTTTTCCAGCAAGGCGCAGACCAGCGCATAGCCGGTGTAAACTTGGTGGGTGCGGCCCGATAAACGCATCAGCATTTTTCTGGCGTCCTGCTTAGACACCGGTTTTCCCAGGATCCTTCCGTCGATCACCACCGCCGTGTCCGCCCCGATGATCCACCGGTCCGGATTATCTTCGGCGATCCGCATCGCCTTGGCCTCGGCCAGGAGGCGCACCCGGGCGGCCGGATCGATTTCGCCTACGACCTCCTCGTCGATGTCGGCCGGGATCACTTCGATGGAAAGCCCCGCCTGCTCCAGCAGGTATTTTCTCCGCGGCGACGCAGAAGCGAGAATGACGGCAGGGTTGTCTCGGTTCCTGGACATGGCGGATGTGTAACAGATCGGGTGCGGGATGACAACAAG
>JAIPEL010000179.1 GCA_021737185.1 Desulfobacterales bacterium
CAAAAGATCGGCCATTGAATACCCTCGGGGAAGCCCATCGTCCCGCGCCGAGCATCGCAGATCCGGCCGGATCAGGCCCTTTCGCTGTTTGAGGCCCCCGTTCTTTGGGGGCCGAGTTCGAAAGGGCCCCGGCCGGATTGAGAAGCGCAGGAAGAAGCGGGGCGCAGGGCGCCTTTTCTTTTGGTTACTTTTCTTTGGGCGAGCAAAGAAAAGTAACAAGAAAAATGTAAAAATATCAAAGTATTATATGAAAATGATTTCATCCTTGATCAAACTGATCACGATGAGATCAGCGGCGGGGCTTATGTGAAACTTCGATCGAAGACAAATGCGACAGGGAGGAAAATTTTCAAATCTCAAGCACCAAATCACAAACAAATTCCAAATTCCAAGCACCAAACTCCAAACACGACACCTCAGAAAGGCTTTTGTACTTGTTTGGATATTGCGATTTGGTGCTTGGTGCTTGTTTGAAATTTGGTATTTGGTGCTTGGGAATTTTATACCCGCCGGTTTCCTTATCTCGCTATTTTACATCGCTGCAAAGGCGCGACCGGGCGCAGGCCCAGACCATGGGGGCGACGTGCTGAGAAGTTTCACGTTTCATCAAACTTACCTGGTTACACCGGGTTTCCCAGCCCTTTCCGGGGCGGTCTGCTTTGCCGTTCAGCCGGGAAACGCGGCAGACGGCATGATTCCGGATAGGGAAAAAGATTAAATAATTTGCCTGCCTTCAGGTCCGCCTGGACCTGTTTCCAGAAATCGACGGTGAACAGCTCCCCGTGTTCTTTTTCGAAAATGGCCATCAGCGGTTCGGGCAATCCGATAAAGGAAGGAAACTCTTCGGGGAAGACGTCGTTTTCATCCACGAAAAACCACGGCTCCCGGGCGAGTTCACTTTCCGGCTCCCGGGCTTCGGGAATTCTTCGGAAGCGGCAGTCGGTCAGCAGGCAAAGCTCGTCGTAGTCGTAAAACACGACCCGTCCATGGCGAGTCAGGCCGAAGTTCTTCATGAACAGGTCTCCGGGGAAGATGTTGGTGTAGGCCAGCTCCTTGATGGCGTTGCCGTAGTCGCGGACGGCCTCGCGGGCTGTTCCGGAATCTGCCTGCTGGAGATAGACATCCAGAGGGACGATCTGCCGCTCGGTGTAGACGTGCCGAAGCTCCACCCAATCCGACTCGATCTTCACATACCGCCGTGCGTTTCTTCCCAGAAACGAAAGGAGATCTTCGGAAAACCGACGCCGGTCGATCTGGAGGTGCTCGAACTCCTGGGCCTCCACCAGGCGCCCGGCCCGGTCGTGGCGGAAAACGAGCCCGTATCGATCCTTGACGTGTCGAGGATTGGTGCTTTTGGGGTATTCGAAACGGTCCCGGATCACCTTGAAAACGACGTCGAAGGAGGGCATGGTGAAAACGGCCATGACCATTCCCCGCTCACCGGGGGCAAGGTGGAATTTCTCCCTTGTCCCTGCCAGGTGGCGCTGCAGCTCTCGAAAAAGCTCGGCTTTTCCGTGTTTGTGAAAGCCGACGGCGGTGTACAGTTCCGAAACCGGTTTTTTGGGCATCAGCTCTTTGAGAAACCGGATAATGGAAGAGGGGGAGGCCGTTTCCACTTCCACCCGGAAATAGGTGCGGGTGAAGCTGAACAGAATACTGACTTCGACCTCGGTCATGAGCACGGCATCGACGTAGATTCCCCGCTCGTCGCTGCAAATCGGCAGCACCAAAGGGATGGATGTTTTATCCAGAAGGATTCGGCCGATGATGTACGCTGCCTTGTTGTGATAAAAGACGGGCTTCAGGGTTTCGATCCCCCGGATGCGGGACCCGGCCGCCCGGGTCGAGATCCTGGTATTGACGGCTGCAGAGAGCAGATCCACGTCGGATTCCGGTTCCGAAAGCGACAGTTCCCGGCGGTATTGTTCGATGACTTCTTTTAGGGTTTCGCGAATGGTCCCTTTCATCGGGAAGGCGAGGGTGCTTTTGCCCGCAGAGGCTGCCTGTAAGGGATCCCGGAAATCGGCATCCACGAATTCTGCCGCCGGATCGACCCCGACGGTTTCCAGCACACGGCGGATGACCGAATTGTAGAACGTCTTGGCAAGTTCTTCATCGTCCCGCAGCCTGATCTTTTCCAGGTAGCGCCGTTTGAGTGCCGGGTCTGTCCTGGGACGCAGCCCTTCATGCTCCAGGAGGGCCAAAAGCGCCGTCACACAATGTTCCACCCGGCTTTTGTATACCTCGATTCTCTTGATCACATCCTCGTGGGCCCCTACCCAGTCTCGCTGGTGGAAGCGCGCCGGGGCGGACCGCGTGATCCGGTCGAACGCCTTCCGGTAGGAGAGATACCCCCCGAAGATCCTTTCTGTCATTGCATCCTGCACTTGTAGCGACCGTGTATCCACAAAGAATCAGATGGGTTATTTTTGAGCGATGTTTAAAACCAAGTGTAGTAATAATAGGCAGCGACGCAGATCGCGTCAAGCAAGCGGGTGTTGAGGAAACCGCAATGCTTGACATGTTGTTTAGCCGTGCTTAAAACTTTTCTCATTCTACCGGATTTCTCCAACTCGATTTTTCCAACTCGCAACCGACGCCGCATCGCTTATCTTTCTCTGCCGCAAAAAGAAGCCTGTCCGATCATGGATCGGAAAAAGGAGGTGCTGCCCATGAATGTCGAATCGACAGATCCCGGTGTAAAAGTGCTCGCCCCGGTTTCCGAGGCATTTGGCCGCATCCTTACCCCCGAGGCCCTTGGATTCATAGCCTCTTTGGCCCGGACGTTCGAAGATCGGAGAAAAGCCGTTTTCGACGACCGACGTCGGGTCCAGGAGGCCATCGACGCAGGCGGGCGTCTGGATTTTCTTTCCGAAACCCGGGACATTCGGGAGCAGGAGTGGCGGATTGCCCCTGTTCCGGCAGATCTTCAGGACCGGCGGGTGGAAATCACCGGCCCGGTGGACCGCAAGATGGTCATCAACGCCCTCAACTCCGGGGCAAGCACCTTCATGGCAGATTTCGAAGATTCCCATTCTCCCACCTGGGAAGGAACGATCCAGGGCCAGGTCAACCTCGCAGACGCCGTAAACCGTTCCATTTCCCTGACAACTCCGGAAGGCAAGTCATACCGTCTCAACGATCGGACCGCGGTGCTGATCGTCCGGCCCCGGGGCTGGCACCTTGTTGAAAAGCATGTGCAGATCGACGGCCGCCCGGTGTCGGCGAGTCTTTTCGACTTCGGGCTCTACTTTTTCCACAATGCCAAACATCTGACCGAACAGGGCACGGGCCCGTATTTTTATCTTCCCAAGCTCGAGAGCCACAAAGAAGCCCGCCTATGGAACGACGTGTTCAACACGGCCCAGGAGCTTGCCGGCGTCGAGCGTGGAACGATCAAGGCGACGGTTCTTATCGAGACGCTGCCGGCGGCGTTCCAGATGGATGAGATCCTTTACGAGCTCAAGGATCACATCGTCGGGCTCAACTGCGGCCGTTGGGACTACATCTTCAGCTTCATCAAGCGGTTCAAGAACGTACCCGGCTACATCTTTCCGGATCGGGCGCAGATCACCATGACCCGGCACTGCATGCACGCATACTCGCTTCTGGCGATTCGGACCTGCCACCGCCGCGGCGCCCATGCCATCGGCGGGATGGCCGCCCAGATACCGATTAAAAACGATCCGGCAAAAAATGAAGAAGCGCTTGGAAAGGTTCGCCAGGACAAGACCCGCGAAGCCGGAGACGGCCACGACGGCACTTGGGTGGCGCATCCGGGCCTGGTGGCCGTTGCCAAAGAGGAATTCGACAAGGTTATGCCCGAGTCGAACCAGGTCGGACGCCTGCGGCAGGATGTGGAGATATCCGCCGACGATCTGCTCCGGCTTCCCGGCGGCACCATCACCGAAGAAGGGCTTCGAACCAATATCAGCGTCGGCATCCAATACATGGCCCAGTGGCTCAGCGGCAACGGCTGCGTTCCCATCAACCATCTGATGGAAGACGCCGCCACCGCTGAAATTTCCCGCACCCAGGTATGGCAGTGGGTTCACCACCAAAAAGGGGTGCTGGAAAACGGCCCGAAGGTAACCTTAAAACAGGTTCGGAAGGTCATGGACGAGGAGCTGGAAAAAATCCGGACCGCGGTGGGTGGCAAGGCTTATGAAGAGGGAAATTTTGAAAAGGCGCGAGGCCTTTTCGAGGAGATTATCGCCAATCCCGAGCTGGAAGAGTTCTTGACGCTTCGGGCGTATGAACACTTGCAGTAGCGGGTTTGGCCGCTTTGGCCAGTTGACCGTTTCGCCGGTTGGGTCGGGTTTTCGTCCGATCCGACCGATCGGCCCGATCTGTCGGATCCGACGAATTCTTCGGAGTCCGGCCTTCGGCCAACCCGGCCGAATATCAAATCATCCAAGACCAACCGACGTCAAAGGGGGAAACGGCCATGGCAAAATCATTCGAGGAGCGGGCCCGGGAGTTTTGCCGGAGAATGGAGTGTCACGAAATCGACGTGGACGAGGCCCGGGAGCTTCGCCGGGAATGGGATACCGATGCGCGGTGGAAGGGAATTGTCCGGCCATACAGCGCAGAAGAGGTGCTCAAACTCCGGGGTACGCTGAAAATCGAGCATACTTTTGCCAAGGCGGGTGCCAAGCGTCTCTGGAACCTGCTCCAGTCCGAGCCGTATATCGCCGCGCTGGGTGCACTGACGGGCAACCAGGCGGTTCAACAGGTGGAGGCCGGCTTAAAGGCGATCTATCTGAGCGGATGGCAGGTGGCCGCCGATGCCAACCTGGCCGGGGAGATGTACCCCGACCAGAGCCTGTATCCGTCCAACAGCGTGCCGATGGTCGTCCGCCGTATCAACAACGCCCTTCGCCGGGCCGATCAGATCCAGGTTCTCGACGGAAGAAAGGGCGGTCCGTATTGGTTTGCCCCGATCGTGGCCGATGCCGAAGCCGGTTTCGGGGGACCGTTGAACGCATACGAGCTGATGAAGCAGATGATCGAAGCAGGGGCCGCCGGTGTCCACTTCGAAGACCAGCTGGCTTCCGCCAAGAAATGCGGCCACATGGGCGGCAAGGTGCTGGTTCCCACCTCCGAGGCGATCACCAAGCTGATTGCCGCACGTTTGGCTGCCGACGTCTGCGGCGTGCCGACCCTTCTCATTGCAAGGACCGACGCGGAAGACGCCCGGCTGCTCACAAGCGACATCGACGAACGCGACCGCTCCTTCATCAGCGGCACGGAAAGAACCTCCGAGGGTTTTTTCTACATCCAAAGCGGGGTGGACGCCGCCATCGCCAGGGGCCTGGCCTATGCTCCCTATGCGGACATGGTCTGGTGCGAAACCTCCAAGCCCGATGTTGATCAGGCAAGGAAGTTCGCCGAGGGAATCCGCGCGAAATATCCCGACAAGCTGCTCAGTTACAACTGTTCTCCGTCCTTTAACTGGAAAGCGCATCTGGACAATGCCTCCATCGGCAAGTTTCAAACAGAGCTGGCGGCCATGGGATACAAGTTCCAGTTTGTCACCCTGGCGGGCTTCCATACCTTGAACCTGGGGATGTTCAACCTGGCCCGAAGCTATCGCGATGAGGGTATGCTCGCCTACGCCGAATTCCAGCAGGGGGAGTTCGACGGAGGCAAGGAAAAGGGATACATGGCCACCACCCACCAGAAGTTTGTCGGTGCGGGGTATTTCGATCGGCTCATGGAGGCGGTCACTGCAGGACGGAGCTCCACCGGCGCCATGGAGGGGTCGACCGAAGAGTCCCAATTTACGTAAGGCCGCGGTGCGGCCTTACGTAAATTGGGACTCGGTAAATGCCAGATAGTTGAGGGACTGGGGTGTTTTTGTCGTCATTCCCGCGAAGGCGGCTGTGTCGCAATTCGTCATCCCGGCCAAGCCCCGCGTAGCGGGGCGCGAGCCGGGATCCAGGAAAAATCTGGATTCCCCCGGATCGGGGTCCGGGGCAGGCTTGTCAAAAAAGCTTGCCCCGGACTTGATCCGGGGTCCGAAATGACGGATTGGGTATGTCGAAGTTTCATACGAGCGCCGCCTCTGGCCGCCGGGGCGTCCAGATTGATCAAATATGAAACTTATGCCGAAGCCCCTGACGGTGGAGGGACGCGCTCTGTCGCGTCCGTGTTGCCAGCAATGACCCAATACCGGCCACGACGGAGCGTGGCCCTCCAACCTCCAAAACCCAAGGCGGGGGCAGGTCGGTTATTGTCGCCGGCCTCGGTCGAAGTTTCACATAAGCGCCGCCGCTGGCCGGCCGCGCCGACCAGTTTGATCAAGAATGAAACTTTCCCCGAAGCCTCTGCCGATGTAGTGAACGGCCTCCGCCTGTCTCGGCGAAGTTGCGGAGCAACGAAGACGGATGCCGTTCATGAAGGCACGACACCCGACTTCGCCTCCGGCTACGCACGGGCAGGCGCAGGTCGTGCCCTACAAAAACCCCGGCTTCGAGCGAAGTTTCACATAAGCGCCGCCGCTGATCTCATGGCGATCAGTTTGATCAAGGGTGAAACTATTTTATATAATATTTTGATATTTTCACATTTTCCTTGTTACTTTTCTTTGCTCGCCCAAAGAAAAGTAACCAAAAGAAAAGGCGCCCTGCGCCC
>JAIPEL010000053.1 GCA_021737185.1 Desulfobacterales bacterium
CAAAAGATCGGCCATTGAATACCCTCGGGGAAGCCCATCGTCCCGCGCCGAGCATCGCAGATCCGGCCGGATCAGGCCCTTTCGCTGTTTGAGGCCCCCGTTCTTTGGGGGCCGAGTTCGAAAGGGCCCCGGCCGGATTAAGAAGCGCAGGAAGAAGCGGGGCGCAGGGCGCCTTTTCTTTTGGTTACTTTTCTTTGGGCGAGCAAAGAAAAGTAACAAGAAAAATGTAAAAATATCAAAATATTATATAAAACGGTTTCATCTTTGATCAAACTGGCCGGCTAAAGCCAAGAGCTTCTTATAAAATTCCTTCCGGCAAACTTTGAACCTGGAACCCTGAACCTGGAACGCCGCGGCAGCGGCAGGCCTGTCGCCTGTTTTACGACTGACTTTTTTTCATCTCCAGGGCCATCTTGTAAACCCTTGCCTTGGGCACCCCATACTGCTCGGCGATCGTTTTCGCCGCTTCGGACACGCTCATCCCTTCTTTGAGCAGTTGGGCGACCGGCGCCGTCAGCTGCGCATCGGAAGGTTTCGGGGCTTCCGTCTCACCGGCCACCAAAAGCGTGCATTCTCCCTTGACGGCGGGCCGGTCCTGCAGCCGGCGTCGGATTTCAGAAAGCCGACCGCGGATAAACTCTTCATGACGTTTGGTCATCTCCCGGGCCAGCACCCCCCGCCGGTCCCCGAAAACCGTCTCGGCCGCCTCCAGCAGGGAGAGGATCCGGGTCGGAGATTCGTAAAAGATCATCGTTTTTTCTTCGGCCGCAAGCTTTTGTAAAAACCGCTCCATCTGCCCCGGCTTTTTCGGACAGAACCCGAGAAACACGAACGCGTCCGTGGCAAGTCCGGAGGCGCTCAGCGCCGCGGCCGCGGCCGTCGGCCCGGGCACGGGCGCCACCGGGATACCTGCCTTTGCGGCCGCGGAGACCAGACGATATCCCGGATCAGAGACGGTCGGTGTGCCTGCAGTGGTCACCAGGGCCCCGCTCTCCCCCTTTGACAGGCGATCGACAAGCGACGGTGTCCGCCGCTGCTCGTTGTGCTCGAAGTAGGAGATCAGCGGCGCCGCCTCCAGGCCGTGGTGCCGCAGCAGTATTCGGGTGCGACGGGTATCCTCTGCGGCGATCCAGTCCACCTCGGAAAGAATCCGGAGCGCCCGAAGGGTGATGTCCTCCAGGTTTCCGATGGGGGTGCCCACCACATACAGGGTTCCGGGGGTTCCGGCCTTTTTTTCCGCTCTTTTCACGGGATTTCGTTCCTGCTTCTATATCCCATAGGCAAGTTCGAAGGCGTTTCGAATCAATTCGATCCGCGGCGGCACCTGGGCCATTTGAATGGAAACCACATCGAACCGGGCACGGCGGTCCATCTGCCGAGTCTCCTTGAGATAGGCCAGGGCGGTTTGGGAAATCTTCTGCTGCTTTTTCAGGGTAACGGCGGCCTTGGGCGGCCCGAACCGATCGTCCTTGCGGGCCTTCACCTCCACGAACACAAGGGTTGCTCCCTCCCGGGCGATGATGTCGATCTCTCCGATTCGGTTCCGGTAGTTTTGCTCCAGAACTCGGTACCCGCATAGCTTCAGATACCAGGCCGCCAGGCGTTCGCCTTTTTGACCCAGGAGCTGTCGCTGATCGTTCATTTCCCGAACGCAGGGACAAGGAATTCCCGCACGCCCTTGAAGCTTGTCCGATGAATGGGGCAGCATCCGAATCTGCGGATCGCCTCGCGATGGGCGGAGGTCGGATACCCTTTGTGGCGGGAAAAACCGAATTCCGGGTAGTCCTGATCGTAGCGCTCCATGATCCGGTCCCGCGTGACCTTCGCAACGATGGAGGCGGCGGCGATGGAGATGCTCAGGGAGTCTCCCTTGGGAATCGGCCGCTGGGGGAGGTCGGAGGGAATCTGGAATATTCCGTCGATCAGGAGGTAGTCGGGCCGCGGCTTCAGATTCGCCACGGCGATGGCCATGGAAAGAAGGGAGGCCTGGAGGATATTGATTCGATCGATTTCCACGGCATCGACGATGCCGATACCGATGGAGACCGCCTCGTCATAGAGCTGCGTATAGAGCCGTTTCCGTTTTTCGGGGGTCAGCTTCTTGGAATCGGCGATCCCTTCGAGGCGGCAGGGCCGAGGCAGCATTACGGCAGCGGAGACGACCGGCCCGGCCAAAGGCCCCCTTCCGGCCTCGTCGATCCCGGCGATTCCGGCAAAGCCGTCTTCAACCGCTCGAGTTTCAAATGCCCAACCATCGGTTTGCATCCGGTATACCGAAATCGCGTTGGCGATTGTATATTAGGCGGTCCGTTTTTCCTGGATCCGGGCGGCCTTGCCCCGCAGCTTTCGCAGGTAGTAAATCTTTGCACGTCTCACCCGTCCTCGGGTCACCACCTCGATTTTGTCGATAATCGGCGAATGCAGCGGAAACACTCGCTCAACGCCGACGCCGTAAGAGACTTTTCGGACGGTAAAGCTCGCCCCGGCCCGGGAGCCGCGGCGACTGATCACCACTCCCTGGAAAACCTGGATTCGCTCCTTTTCCCCCTCGGTGATCTTGACGTGGACCTTGACCGTATCTCCCGGACCGAAATCCGGATGGTCGAGCCGAATACTTTCTCTTTGAATCTGTGCAATCTTGTCCATGATGGTAAACTCCCTATCGATAATCTTGTTCTTCGTAGAAAACGGTCTTGGTTCACTCCTGATCCCTGGCCGGGGCCAGGAGCCTGTCCAGTATTATTGCCGCCGCAGAGCGCACCGAAAGATGATTGTACCCGTTTTTCCCGGAGACCGGCGCCAGCAGCTCGTCACATCCGCAAAACACCTCTTCGGCCATTCCCCAGGCCGTCCCGAAAACCAGCAGCACCGGTACGCCCTTCTGAATCCTCCGGCGAAGCGAACCGTAGCTCAATGCCACCCGGCCGGATTTCGCCGAAGTGGCCACCGTCAAGGGCGCCGTTCCAAACTCGGAGGCCATGTCGTCAACGGCCTCGGTCAGGCTCCGGCTCATCCGGATCAGCGCCAGTGCCTCCTTGCGAAGCGGATTGTGGTCCCCTCCCGGGCCTTCGGTCCAGTGGGCGACGATGCTTTCGACCAGCCTGTGCTGATCCTCCAGCGGGGTGGCGACATAAAGCCGATGAACCCCGTAAGTTCTGGCCGCCCGGGCGATGTCGTGAAGATCCAGGTTGGTCACCGCAGATGCAATGACATCACCCTTTCGATTCATCACCGGATGATGGATCAGCGCAACCCCTATCTTGGGCGTCGACAATTCGCTCAATGGTACGGCCCCATTTCTTCAGCACTTGGATCGCCCGGCGGTCCAGGGGCCGGCTTTCCAGCAGATCGGGCCTTTTCAGCACCGTTTGGACCAGCGACATCTCCCGTCGCCAGTTTTCGATTTCCCCGTGGTGCCCCGATAAAAGCACCTCAGGCACCGCTTCCCCCATGTACTCCGCGGGCCGGGTGTAGTGCCCGTGCTCGAGAAGATCCTCGGAAAAAGAATCCTTCTGCGCCGAATCCGCCCCCCCGAGCACTCCCGGAAGCAGGCGCACGACCGCATCGATGACGATCATGGCGGCGATCTCTCCGCCGGTCAGGACATAGTCTCCAACGGAAACCTCCAGGTCGATGCTGGTCCGGCAGATTCGTTCATCTACCCCCTCGTACCGGCCGCAGACCAGAATCAGTCCACCGACGGTGGCCAACTCCCGGGCAGCCTGCTGGTCGAACACCCGCCCCCGGGGGCTGAGCAGCACCGTGACGGCCTCGGGGACCTGCTCTTTGGCCTTGGAGATGGCCCGGCTCAGCGGCTCGGGCTTCATCACCATCCCGCTGCCCCCGCCGTAAGGCCGGTCATCGGTCACCCGGTGTCTGCCGTCGGCATGGTCCCGGATGTCGATGGCCGCTGCGGTGATCCGCCCCTGATCGATCGCCCGCCGGATCATCCCGTGGTTCCAGAAAGGGACAAAGAGGTCGGGAAAAATCGTCAGGACGCGAAAATCCATAAGGTGCGGTTTGCCCCGTCGGCCGGCGGGATAGCCCCGGCGTTTCCCTTACAGCCCCTCGGGCAAATCGACCTGCATCGTTTTTCGGCTGCGGTCGATCTCCCGGACCACGGATTCCAGCGCGGGAACCAGGGTCTCACGGCTTCCGTCCCTGACCACGTATACGTCGTTGCTGCCGGTGGCCAGGATATGCTCCAGCGTTCCCAGATAATTGCCTTCCGTGGTGTACACCGAAAGGCCGATCAACTCGAACCAGTAGTACTCGCCTTCTTCCGTCTCCGGAAGGGCGGTACGCTCGGTGAGAATCTGTGCACCGACCAGTTCTTCAGCAGGCTCTCTTTGCGCCAGGCCTTCGAGACAGACCAAAAGCAGGTGCTTGTGCGGCTTTGCCCATTGAATGGTGTAGTCCGCCGTCCGCCCCTGGCCGTCCCTGATGGACACCTGCGATCCGGCGGCAAAAACCGACCCGGAAATCCATCGGGATCTGACCTTGAGGACGCCTTTGACGCCGTGGACGCCGACGATGTCCCCTGCGGGAATTAAATCTCTCATCCGCCGTGAGCGATGCCATCGACTGACTACTCGATGATCTCCAGAACCGTGCGTTTTTTGATCTTGGCCGACGCCGCACTCAGGATCGTGCGCATCGCCCTTGCCGTCCGGCCCTGCTTGCCGATCACCTTGCCAAGATCCTCTTTCGCCACTTTGAGCTCAAGAACGGAAGTCTGGTTTCCCTGGACCTCCTCAACCGAGACCTGATCCGGATTATCCACCAAAGCCTGGGCAATGTACTTGATCAGCTCTTTCATCGCTCCATCTCCTTTTCTGGCAGTTGAGCGGCTGGCAACAGAACTAATTCAAAGTAGCAAAAAAACCCTCTTTTTTCAAAAGGCTTTTCACGGTGTCCGTGGGCGTGGCACCTTGGTCCATCCAGTGCTTGACCCGCTCGGTCTTCAGGTCGATCTTGGCCGGCTCCGTCAGCGGGTTGTATGTGCCCACCACCTCCAGAAAGCGCCCGTCCCGCGGCGATTCGCTGTCGGCCACCACGATCCGGTAAAAGGGTCTTTTCTTGGCGCCGTGCCGGGCTAAACGAATTTTTACTGGCATATCCCCTCTCCTTTACATCGGCAGCATGCCCCGCCCCAGACCTCGCACGCCGCCCTTGTTCATCTTCTTGATCATTTTCATCACCTGGGTGTAATTTTTCAGGAGCCGATTGACGTCCTGCACGCTGTTTCCGCTCCCCTTTGCAATGCGACGGCGGCGGCTGCCGTTGATGATGGCGTGGTTCCGCCGTTCCTGGGGGGTCATGGAATTGATCATCGCCTCGATGCGCACCAGCTCTTTTTCGTCCACCTGCATATTCTTCAGCTGTTTGGCCTGGCCCATGCCGGGCACCATCTTGAGAAGATCCGTCAACGACCCCATTTTCCGCACCTGGACCATCTGGTCCCGGAAATCTTCGAGGGTGAACTGGCTCTTTCTGAGCTTCTTTTCCAGATCGGCCGCGGTTTTTTCGTCCACAGCGGCCTGGGCTTTTTCGATCATTGTCAGCATGTCGCCCATGCCCAGGATCCTGGACGACATTCTTTCCGGATGAAAGGCCTCCAGATCGGCGAGCTTCTCTCCGGTGCCCACGAATTTGATCGGCTTTCCGGTAACGGCACGGATCGATATCGCTGCCCCGCCGCGGGCGTCTCCGTCCATCTTCGACAGCACCACCCCGCCGATCTCCAGGGCGTCGTTGAAGGCCTCGGCGATGTTGACCGCATCCTGGCCGGTCATGGCATCGGCCACCAGCAGAATCTCCGAGGGGTTCACCGCCTTTTTGATCCGCTCGAGTTCGCCCATCAGGGCCTCGTCCACGTGAAGCCGGCCGGCGGTGTCCAGCAGCAGGGTGTCGCATCCGGCCACCTGGGCTTGGGTTCGGGCTTCCAGGCAGATCTTCACCGGATCGGCCTCCGCACTGGAGGGAAAGACCGGAACCGAAATCTGTTCGCCCAGCTTTTTCAGCTGGTCGATGGCTGCGGGCCGGTAGACGTCTGCCGGCACCAGGTAGGGCTTTCGGCCCTGCTTTCGCAAGAAAACCGATAGCTTTCCTGCCGTGGTGGTTTTGCCCGAGCCCTGGAGCCCAACCAGCATGACGGACACCGGCGCCGCACCCTTCAAGTCGATGTCCTGATGTTCGGCTCCCATCAGTTTCGTCAACTCTTCGTTGACGATCTTGACCACCTGCTGGCCGGGAGTCAGGCTGGCCAGCACCTCCTGGCCCAGGGCGCGGGCCTTGATATCGGCGATGAGCTGCTTGACGACCTTGTAGTGGACATCGGCTTCCAGCAGGGCCATGCGAACTTCCCGAAGGCCCTCCTCGACGTTTTTTTCGGTGAGCTTTCCGTGGCCTTTGAGCTTTTTGAAAACCCCGGTCAGTCTATCGCTCAAACTTTCAAACATATCGAATCAACATCCATGCAGGTAAAGCAAAACCGCGCTCGGCGGTACGCGCGCACCTTTGTCCAATCGTGCCAGCGATAAACCTTGAAAGTAGATGAATATAAATGGTATGTCAACTATTTGTTGGCTATCGGCGGGAGCGATCCGTCAGGAAGGCAAACCGGCGGAGAAATGACCTCCGGCCAAAGGTGCTTTATAAAAGATCGCGCCGGGCTTTTCAAGCAAAATCAACGCCTACCGTTGAAAAGAAGCCCTTGAACCTGCCCGCCCCACAAGATCTGAACACCCGGCTGCCCATGGGAATCGAACGAAAAAAGCAGGATCTGCTGGAATACGACCGCAAGATGCTGGTGCAATGGCTTGCCGACCGCTCCCTTGCGTCTTATCGGGCCGACCAGATCATGAAGTGGATCTACATCCACGGCGAAAACGATTTTCACCGGATGACCGATCTGAGCAAGGCGATCCGGGCGATGCTTGCCGATCACTTCGACGTCGGCCGTCTCCACCTCGACCGGGAAATGGTCTCCGAAGACGGGTCCCGAAAGTACAGGCTGCAGCTGTCCGACGGCGCCATGATCGAGGCCGTTCTGATGCCCGAACGGAATCACAGTACCCTTTGTGTATCGAGTCAGGTCGGATGCGCCATGGGGTGCCGGTTTTGCATGACCGGCGCCGGGGGGCTGGTGCGAAACCTTACCCGCGCGGAAATCGTCGGCCAGGTTCGAGAGATGATTTCCAAGGCCGACGCCGGGCTTCCCCTGACCAATCTCGTGTTCATGGGAATGGGCGAGCCATTGGCCAACCTGAACGCCATGATCGACGCCCTTTCGACCCTGACAGACAACGATTGCGGCCTGAAATTTTCCGGCCAGCGAATTACGGTCTCCACGGCCGGTCTGGTTCCCCAGATGGCGGCGCTGGGCCAACAGACCCGTGTCAACCTGGCCGTCTCCCTGAACGCGACGGACAACGACACCCGGAGCCGGTTGATGCCCATCAACCGGAAATATCCCATCGAAGCCCTGCTGGCCGCATGCAGGGACTACCCCCTTCCAAAGGGCCGGCGCATCACTTTCGAATACATCCTGATCGCCGGCGTCAACGATTCTTTGACAGAGGCCCGCAGGCTGGCAAAGCTGCTGCGGCCGATCCGCGCCAAGATCAATCTGATCCCGTTCAACCCCCACCCGGGCTCGGAATTTCGACGACCCGACGAGGCAGCGGTTCTGGCGTTTCAGAAGGTCCTCCTAGACAGCCATTACACGGCCATCATCCGCCGAAGCAAGGGGCAGGATATCGCGGCGGCCTGCGGCCAGCTCGCCGCCGAAGACTCAAACCGTTTTTAAAAGCGATCTCAAAAAAAGTTTGTTTGTCCAACAGTCAGGGAGTCAGGAGGGATTTTTTCAGCGAGATGCAAAACAGGGCTGATCTGCTGCAAGACGGCACATGTCGACACCAGCAGAATGTTGTGCGCAAAAACAATTGATCCGAAAATCGCGGAAGCGATTTTAGGATCCGGTAATCAGGAGGCGTTTGACCTCGTCGGCGGGAATCGGAATCACGGTCAACGAATCTGCTGCAGCCGCCCCGGAGAGCGCCACCTTTGCGGGGAAATCGTTCGGCGCCTTGCTGTATCCGGCGCAGATGGCCGCAGCCAGGGTCAACAGCGGTTTTGTCGGCTGTCCGAGCACCAATCCCGTCGGGCCGGGATAGTGAAGGGTTTTTATCAAGACCCCTCCGCCCATGCCCTGATAATGAACCATTTTTTCGTTTTCCGCCTGGGTGCGCCCCACCACGAGCTTGGTGGCCTTGTCCAGGCGGAAATGACGACCGTATTTGAGAAGATACAGTTCCCACTCCTCGAATTGGTCCTGGTGGTCGAACAAGTCCCGAAGCCGCCGGGAGTAGCCCTTGTCTGTCAACAGGCAGCCCCCGGCCGGAGCCGGATATTCGCCGACCCCGAATTCTTCGGCCAGTGCGATCTGCCGCTTGCGCCCCCGGCCGGATATGTCCAGGAGTTGTTCCCGGTCGACGAGCCCCTCTTTTTCCGGAATGGTTTCAGCTAGCAGCCGGGCGCTGAGGGGACGCACGATGTACCCGGCAAACCCTGAATTTTTTTCCACGTAGCGGAGGGACGACTTGGTCTGGGACATGGGCCGCTGGCCCACGACCTCTCCGCTGAAGAGAAAGTCGTACCCCTCCTCTTGCATGATTCGTCCTGCAAAACGAAACATGAGCGAATGGCAGTCCAGGCAGGGGTTCATATGCTGGCCATAGCCGCAGTGGGGGTCTTTGAGCATTTCGATGTAGGTGACGGTAATATTTTCCACCCGGAGGGGAATCCCGCTCTGCGAAGAGGCCTTTTCTGCCTTTTCCGGCGGGAAAAAAGGCGTTTCAAAGCTGATCCAGGAAACGGAAATCCCCTGCCGGCGCAAAACGAGGGCGGACAGAATGCTGTCCAACCCCCCGGAGCAAAGGCCCAGG
Source organism: Desulfobacterales bacterium (assembly GCA_021737185.1). Taxonomy (GTDB): domain Bacteria; phylum Desulfobacterota; class Desulfobacteria; order Desulfobacterales; family CAFBRK01; genus JAIPEL01. The sequence continues at coordinate 8,949 of JAIPEL010000053.1, forward strand.
GCTCGAACTTTTTCTCGATCGGGTTTCATGGTATGAAAAATGCCGTATTTCGGTTTGTTTTTCTCAGATAGACTGTAACCACGATCCGGGTGCCATCAACGCCCATATGCAGAAAGCAGGCGGTCAGCGTCATGAATAAAACAGCAAAAAGAGCCGATCGCATCAGAGCGATCCTCAAAAATATCTATCCCGAAGTCAAAACCCAGCTTCTTCACGAAACGCCTTTTCAACTGCTCGTGGCCACGATCCTTTCGGCACAATGCACCGACCGTCAGGTCAACGCGGTGACGCGCAAGCTGTTTTCCGAGCTAAAGACGCCCGCGGATTTTGCCGCAGCAGAAACTTCCGCACTCGAAGCGCTGATTCGCCCGACGGGCTACTTCCGCAACAAGGCCAAAAACATCCAGAAATGCGCCGCCGCTTTGGAGCAGCACCACGGGGGCCGAGTCCCGGCCACCTTAGAGGAGCTGGTCAAACTGCCCGGCGTCGGCAGAAAAACGGCCAACGTCGTTCTGGGAGCTGCCTTTAACACACCCGGGATCGTCGTCGACACCCATGTGAACCGGATCTCCCGGCGGCTGGGGTTGACGGAAAACAAAGACCCGGTCAAGATCGAGTTCGACCTGATGAAACTCATCTCGGAAGAAGACTGGAACGACTTTTCGCTCCGACTGATCTATTTCGGCAGGGAGTACTGCACGGCCCGCAAGCCCGCTTGCCCGCGCTGCCCGCTGCTGGATCTGTGTCCGTATCCGGACAAGACGCCCGGCTGACGACGGTTGATTGGTTAATTCGTTGATTGGTCAAGTGGTCATCGGCGAAGATAGCACCTTTTCTGCCAAGCAGGGGAAGGACTCAGAGATGCCTACAGAAAACCCACTTTCCCCCAATCAACCATTCAACCAATCAGCCAATCAACCGCTTTTACTAGGTGCTCATTTCTCCATCGCCGGCGGGCTGGAGAAGGCCGTGTATGCGGCAGCAGACTATGGCTGCACCGCAGCCCAGCTTTTTACAAAGAATGCAAACACCTGGAAGGAGCGCGAGGTCACAGAAGAAGAGGTCGAGCGCTTCTTAACCGCCTGCCGCCGGACCGGCATCCACCAGCTGGCGTCCCACACCTCCTATCTGATCAACCTGGCGTCCCCGGACAGGGTCAAACACCACCGTTCCTGCAAGGCACTTTGCCGGGAGTTGCTCCGGGCCGCAGCGCTTTCCATTCCTTTCGTGGTGCTGCATCCCGGCGCCCACATGGGAAAGGGGGAAAAGCACGGACTTGCCAGAATCGCAGAGAGCCTTCGCCGCGTCTTCGATTCGATTCCGGATAGGCCGGTCCGTCTGCTGATCGAGACCACCGCAGGCCAGGGGTCAAGCCTCGGCCACCGGTTCGAACAAATCGCACAGATCCTCGATGCGGCCGAGGCCGAAGAACGGGTCGGCGCATGTCTGGACACCTGCCACATCTTTGCTGCGGGATACGATATCCGGACCGAAGCCGGCGTCGCAGACACCCTGGCCGAATTCGACCGAATTGTCGGCCTTCAGCGCCTTTTTTTCATCCACCTCAACGATTCGAAAAGAGAACTCGGTGCAAAAGTCGACCGCCACGAACACATCGGCCGAGGAAAAATCGGGGAAGACGCCTTTTCGGCGATCATGACAGAACCCCGGCTGGCGGCGATCCCCAAAATCATCGAGACCCCGAAGAAGGAAGGCGGCAAGGACTGGGACCGGGTGAATCTGGATCTGCTCCGTTCTTTTGTCGATCCGTCGATTGGTTGATTCCTTGATTGGTCGAATGGTTGATTACCGAAGCATCCGGTCCTGCTGTTTTCTATTTGACCAATCGACGAATTGACCAATCGACCATCTCCCCGTCGGTTTTACAATCCGCATCGAATCCGGTAGCATGTACGGAAAGGAGGAGGTCCAATGCCCATGCCCACCATCATCCCGGTTGCCAGCGGCAAGGGCGGGGTCGGGAAAAGCTTTTTGGCCGCCAACATTGCCATCGCCCTTTCGGAGGCGGGCCACAGGGTCGTGGCTGTAGACCTGGATCTGGGCGCCCCCAATCTGCATACGTTTCTCGGCATCCGAAACCGGCACGCAGGCATCGGCGACTTTCTGAAGGCAAGAAGCGCCGAACTGACGGATCTGATCGTCCCCACTGGAATCGAAGGCCTGGGGTTCATTTCAGGCGATGCGAAGACCCCGTTCATGGCCGACATCACCTACCAGCAAAAAAGGCGGCTGATTTCGAGGCTCAACCACCTGCCGGCCGACTACCTGGTGCTCGATCTTTCCACGGGAACTGCCTTTCACACCCTCGACTTTTTCCGACTTTCTCCCTTCGGCCTGTTGGTGACCGCTCCAGACGATCCATCCATCATGAACCTGATCAACTTCTTGAAGCTGGTGCTGGTGCGAAGCGTCGAAAAAGCCTTTTCCGGCAGGCCGGCCATCCGGAAGCTGCTCGCCAATGAGTACATCCGACCCCACCACCAACAGTGTTCCACCATCAGCGACCTGAAAACGAAGATCTCCTCCCTGGATCCGGCTGCCGGGGAAAAAACCGCCACCCTGCTCGCCCAGATCCGTCCCAGGGTGGTGTTCAATCGCTGCCGCACCCCGGAAGAGTTTACCTTCAGTCAAAAGTTGGACGACACCATCGCCGAAAAACTCTCCATCGCGGTCGACTACTTCGGCTTCGTGTTCGAGGACCCGAACGTGAACCGATCGATCAACGCCCGCCAGGCCTTTCTTTCCGCAGCCCAGAAAAGCGAGGCTGCTGAGTCCGTCCGCCGCATTGCCCGCCGAATCGAAGCAAGCTGGGAAATCCCGGTTCCGGACAGCGCCCAGCAAATCCGTCAGGACTTAGCGGAAAACTCTGCTACAGGCAGGTAAAAAGATCTTTTTCTTCTTATAAAATCGCGCAGCGATTTTATAAGCTTCCCTTGCGGAGGATGGCCACCAGCAGCCAGATGCCCATGAGAGCCGCGGCCAGAAAGCCGATGATGCCGATCAGAGAAATGCCGTAGAAAAGGGGGGGGATTTCGGAGATGACGATCAGGGCCGAGCCGACGATCAGCCCGGCGATGATGATGGAAAACGACACCCGGTTGCTGATCTGGTCATGGGTGGCAAGCATATTCGCCAACCCCTGGTGCTCGAGGTTGACCGTCAGCTTTCGCTGCCGAATCAAGCGGAAGATTTCCAGTGCGTCTTTGGGGAACTGTTGAAGAAAAATGAGAAAGTCCGCCCCCATCTGATAGGCGTCTTCGGAAATCCGCTTGGGGGAAAATCTTTCCAGCCTGACTTTCTCTACGAACGGAGCCGCCTTGGCGACCATTTCGAAATCCGGATCGAGCATTCGGGCCACCCCCTCGATGACGGCCAGGGCCTTCATCATCATGAAGGTGTCAGAGGGAATCCGAAGCCGATACTGCGCCGCGATCTGGAGCAGTTCCTGAAGCAGGGCCCCGATCTGGATGTTCTTCAAGGACCGGTACAGGTGGCGCCCCATGAAGTCGTCCACCTCCCGTTCGAACCGCCGAAGGTCCGGCTCTTCCTCCCACTCGGTCAGCCGCAGCAGCACCTGGACCGCCCGGCTCGAATCTCTTCGGACCACGGCGCTGATCAGATCCACGAAGCGCTCCCGCGTCTGAAGCACGATGCTGCCCACCATGCCGTAATCGAGCATGCAGATCACGTTGCCGGGAAGCACGAATATGTTCCCCGGATGGGGGTCGGCATGGAAAAAGCCGTTTTCGAAGATCTGGCGAAGGAGAAGCTCGGCCCCCCGGTCGACGATGATTTTCCGGTCCAACCCTGCCGCATCGAGCTTGTCCACCTCCGACACCTTGACCCCCTGGATGAATTCCATGGTCAGCACGCGGCTGCTGGAAAACTCCCGAAAGGTCTTCGGGACGTAGAAGTGTTCGTCCATGAGGAACTGGGCGGCGAAGCGCTCCATATTTTCGGCCTCGAGAACGAAGTCGAGTTCCTTTTCGATGGTCCGCGTAAATTCCTCGACGATTTTGACGGGCCGATGAAGAGAAAACTCCTCGATGTGCCGTTCCATGAGTGTGGCCAAATGGAGCATGATCTCCAGGTCGACTTCGATCACCTTCCGGATCCCGGGGCGCTGGATTTTGACCGCCACCTCCTCTCCGTCTTTGAGGACGGCGCGGTGGACCTGGGCGATGGAGGCCGACGCCAGCGGCGTTTGCTCGATATGCTCGAAGATTTCTTCGGGGGATTTTTGAAGCTCGGCGCGAAAAATCTCCTTCAGCGCTGCAAATCCCGTGGCCGGCACCTTATCCTGAAGCCTGGCCAGCTCCGCAACCAGATCCGGCGGAATCAGATCCGGCCGCGCCGAAAGTACCTGGGCCAGCTTGATGAAGGTCGGCCCCAGCTCTTCGAAGGCCATTCGGACCCGCACGGCACGGGTCAGCCGTTCCACCCGCTCCCGCTTCTTGCGGGAGATCACCTGCAGCCCGATCTCCAGATACTGCTCGATCCGGAGCCGGTCGACCAGGTCTCCGAAACCATACTTGAACAGCACCCCCAGAATCTGGCGATACCGGTTCAGATGCCGGTACGTCCTTCCCAAAACGCCTATTTTGCGGATGCTCAGCATGATTTGGTCAATGGGTCAATTCGTTGATGGGTCAATTCGTCGGCGGATCGACAGCCAGCAAGAGATCATGACATTCGGCAGCGCCTAATGCTTGTCCAGCATCATTTTTTTAAAATGTTTCGCGGAACGCTAAACAATGTAAAAGCGCGTCAGCGATTTTACTACTTGATCTTGCCTAGCAGTGCTCCTGCGATGGTGTTCTTCTGGATTTCCTTGGTTCCTTCGTAGATCTCGGTGATCTTGGCATCCCGGTAGAACCGCTCCACTTCGTATTCGGCCATGTATCCGTATCCGCCCAGAAGCTGGATCGCCTCGTCTGCCACCTCCACCGCGGTGCGGGCCGCATACATTTTCGCCATGGAAGTCAGCTTCGGATCGATCCGTCCCTGGTCGAAGTTCCAGGCCGCCTTGTAGGTGATCAGCCGGGCCAGCTCGATCTTGGTGGCCATATCGGCCAGCTTGTGCTGGGTGACCTGAAACTGGGCGATCTTCTTTCCGAACTGCTCCCGCTGCTTGACGTAGGCCAGGGCCCGGTCGTATGCCCCCTGGGCCGTACCCAGGGCCTGGGCCGCCACCTGGATCCGGCTTTCATCGAAGAAGTGGAGCACATGGTAAAATCCCTTGCCCTCTTTCCCGATGGTATTGGTCAGCGGCACCCGCACGTCCTTGAAATTCACCTCGGCGGTGGCCATCATGCGGATCCCCATCTTTTGACCCACATCCGCGGTGGAAAGCCCCGGCCGGTCTGCTTCGACCAGAATCATGCTCTGTCCCCGGTAGCTCGGCTTGGCCTCCGGATCCGTCTGACAAAGAACGGAATAAAATCCGGCCAGGCCGCCGTTGGTGATGAAGATCTTGCTTCCGTTGATCACCCATTCGTCTCCGTCTTTCACCGCCTCGGTGTCCATAAACGTGATGTCGCTGCCGTGGTCGGGCTCGGTGAACGCCCCGGCGGAGAGCATTTTTGCCTCGGTGACCTGGGGCAGCCATCGTTCTTTCAACTCCCGGCTTCCGAAGTGAAGAATCAGCTCGGAGGCGAAACTGGACAGGGCCACCGCGCTTCCGATGGTGGAATCGGCCCGGCAAAGTTCCTCGATGACCAGGATGTCTTCCAGACAGCCGAGCCCCTGGCCGGAGTATTCCTCGGGGAAATGCACCCCGATCAGACCGAGGTCGCCGGCCTTTTCCCAGATCTTTTTCGGAAACTCATGCTTTTGTTCAAGCTCCAGGGCCAGGTCCTTGTCGAATTCTCCCTTGGCAAACTCCCGCACGGCCTTTTGAATCTCTTTCTGCGTCTTGGTCAGTTCAAAATCCATTGGCAACTAGTCCTTTTTTTTGATCAATACTCAATGTCGAGCCCTACTCCATTCGAGTAATAACAGGTGCCTACAGGCCAAAAGAAGCTACCATAGCCCCCCCGCGAATGCAAGGGTTTGGCCGGCAGGACCCCGCCTGATCGCCGATTCAAACCCCTTGACGGAGAGCGGCAACTGCCTTAATACCAGAACATCCGGCCGCGTCAGCACGCTTGTCAAACCGACGGGCCGGAAACAGTCCCCATTATTTGAGTTCTATCTGATGCCAATGATGCCAAGAAAGGAATGACGCCACATGGCCTATACCATTGCGCTCGCCGGCAAGGGAGGCACCGGGAAAACCACCCTTGCAGGCCTTTTGATCAAGTACCTGGTCAAGCACCAGCGGACCCCGATTCTGGCAGTCGATGCAGACGCCAACGCAAACCTGAACGAGGTCCTCGGGCTGACCGTCGATGACAGCCTCGGCCACGCCAGAGAGGAGATGAAAAAGGGGCAGGTCCCCAGCGGGATGACCAAGGACGTTTTCATGTCCATGCGGATGGAGCAGGCCATCGTGGAATCGAAAAATTTCGACCTGGTGGTCATGGGCCAGCCCGAAGGCGCCGGCTGCTACTGCGCGGCCAACACCCTGCTGACCGGATTTCTGGAAAAGCTCGTGGGAAACTACAAATACCTGATCATGGACAACGAGGCCGGTATGGAGCACATCAGCCGGCTGACAACCCACGACGTGGACGTGCTGCTGATCGTATCGGATCCTTCCCGGCGAAGCCTGCAGGCCGCCGTGCGGATCAACGAGCTGGCCCGGGAGCTGAACATCGGCGTGAAAAAAAGCTGCCTGATCGTCAACCAGGCCAAAAACGGCACCTACCCCGAAATGATCGAGCAATACCTCGGCGACAGCGGGCTGACGCTCCTTGGGATCGTCCCGGAAGACGAGGCGGTTTCCGAATACGACATGCAGGGCCGGCCGACTGCGGAACTGCCCGAAGACAGCGCCTCGGTGAAGGCCGCCTTTGACCTCTTTGCCAAGATTGTAGACGGTTGATGAAAAAAACCGGTTTTCTATTCGACGAGCGGTATCTGATCCACGACACCGGCCCCTACCATCCGGAGGTTTCCGACCGGCTGCTGGCCGCCTATCAGGGCATCAAGAAGGCCGGATTGCTGGAAAAACTCGTCTTGTTCAAGGGCGTTCGGGTCGATCTAAAATGGGTGGAGGAGGTCCACGACCCGGCCTACATCGCCCGCTTCGGCGACGCCTGCGTCGCCGGCAAAAAGGAGATGGACACCCCGGACTGCCAGATGTGTGCCGAGACTTACGAAATCGCCCTGCTGGCGGTGGGCGGCATCCTCGAGGCATTGCGGCGGATGATGGAAGGAGAGATCGACAACGCCTTTTGCCCGGTCCGCCCGCCGGGCCATCACGCCGAACGCAGCAGGGCCATGGGGTTTTGCTACTTCAACAACATCGCCATCGCCGCCCGATATTTGCAAAAGGAGTGGAGAATCGGCCGGGTCGGCATCGTCGATTTTGACGTCCATCACGGAAACGGCACCCAGCACCTTTTTGAAGACGATCCCACGGTATTCTACTATTCGATCCATGAGCACCCCTCCTTTGCCTTTCCGGGCACCGGACGTGAATTCGAAGAGGGGGTTGGCGCCGGCACCGGATACACGAAAAATTCACCGGTGCTCCCCGGCCAGGGAGACGATGAATACCGCCGCTTGATCAAGCGGGACCTGATACCGGCGTTTGAAACCTTTCGACCGGAGATCATTCTCGTCTCCACCGGCTTTGACGCCCACGAGGACGACGAGATGGCCGACATGCGGGTCACCACCGAGGGCTTCAATTGGATCATGGAAACCATCGTCGGTCTGGCCGACACCTATGCCGGGGGCCGGCTCGTATCGATTCTGGAAGGGGGATACTCCCTTCAGCGGCTTCCCGAACTGGTCGGCAACCACGTACGGATCCTTTTGGGGGACCCTCCCGGGGCGCTTCAAAACAACGGATGAAACCCAAGTATTTGACAGTCTACAGAGCCCAGGCCGACACCCGGTCATAACGATGGGGAGGACGATATGCTGGTCGGAAAATCGATGACTTCCAAGGTCATCACCATCGACAAAAACGAAAGCCTTTTCACCGCCCGGGAGCTGATGCGGAAAAACAACATCCGACACCTGCCGGTGGTCGACGGCGAAAACCGCCCCGTCGGCATCGTGACGGACCGGGACCTGAGAAGCGCCATGCCCTACCGCATCTATCGGAACCCGGATACGGCCCAAGCCGAAAGCGAGCGGATCGCCAAGCTCAAGGTCAGCGACATCATGACCGCAGATCCGGTGACGATCCCGTTGACCTATACCATCCAGGACGCGCTCTTGCTGATCCAGGAAAAGCGGTTCGGCGCTTTTCCCGTGGTCGATGACGAGGGAAAACTGGTGGGAATGATTTCGGTTCGAGACCTTCTCCGGGCCTTTATCAACGTGCTGGGAATCGGGGAGCCGGGGTCCCTGATAGGCATCCTGGTGGAAGAAAAGGTCGGCCAGCTCAAACGGATCGTCGATGTCGTCACAGAAGAAAACATCTCCTTTGGAAGCGTGCTGGTAGCCCGGTACGGGGAAAAAGGCAAGCGGGCGGTGTTTCCCTATCTGCTGACCAACAACGTGATCCGGGTCAAAAAGCGGCTGCAGGAAATCGGCTTCAAGCTGATCGATCCCATGGATTGGTACATCGACCAGTTGAACCGGTAGGGGCAGAAACGGTTTTGCACCAGGATGTCAATTACAACCCCCATACGGGATGTCTCATGCCGCCGCCCTGTGAAAAAATTCGAATGACCAAAATTGATGTAATCGTAAAAAGTACAATATCTGTCACTCCCGCGAAGGCGGGAGTCCAGAGCCATTTGAAATTGCTGGATTCCCGCTTTCGCGGGAATGACGGAAAAAGGAGAATTCGGACTTTTTACGAAGGCATCAAAATTCAAAATTCGAAACGACTTTCGATGTTTTTGTTTTTGTCATTTGGTCATTCGAATTTTGAATTTGTTTCGGATTTCGGATTTCGTGCTTCGATATTTTTTTCGTACAATGAAAGCTCTCGGGACCGCCTCCGGCGGTGGAATAAGATTCAAACGGACCATGGCCTTAAGCCCATATGACGAGCTCCACATCTATTATCTCTCCGGCCGTCTCGACGCAGGTTCTCAACCATTCGCCGGCGGCTATCTCGGCAACTGGGAGGAGGAAGACACTTCCTTTCTCTTCTTCTCCCGGCCGGCCGCCGAAAAAGTCAACGCGCTGCTCGCAGGCCAGCCCCATCTGAATCTGCTCGACTCCTTCCAGATGACTTACGAACAATGGCAGGGCGCGCGCATCGAACCGATGCAGATCGGCGGGTTCGAACTTCGTCCGCCCTGGTGGCAGGGGGGCGAGAACCCGCCCTGCGAAAACCCTCGGAGGTTGATTCTCGATCCTGGCCTGGTTTTCGGCAGCGGAACCCACCCAACCACCGCGGACTGTCTGATGGCCCTGGAAACCGCATTTTCACAAAACCGCCCTGAAACAACCCTCGACCTGGGAACGGGGACCGGCATTCTGGCGCTGGCATCCGCGTCCCTGGGATGCCGGCGCGTTCTGGCCGTGGATCTCAATCCCTTGGCGTCTGCCACCGCGGCGCGCAATGTCTCGGCAAACGCCATGACCGACCGTATCCTGGTGGTTCAGGGCCGGGCAGAAGCGCTGATCGACTGCCCTGCCGAACTGCTGGTGGCCAACCTTCACTATGCCGTTTTGGAAAAGGTGATGGCCGCTCCCGGCTTTGGAAAGAAGCCCCAGGTGATTCTGTCGGGTCTGCTGAGAAGCGAAGCGAAAGCCGCAAAGGAACGTCTCCAGCAACGGGGGTTTCGCATCGACCGCAGCTGGGAGCACGAACAGACCTGGTTCACCCTGTATGCCGTCTCGGCATCTTTTTGAAGGAAATGACGCCATGGAAGAACTGATCGAAAAAGCGGCAGAGGAACTGGCCCGGGCCACCAACGTCGCCGCCCTGACCGGGGCGGGGATCTCTGTAGAAAGCGGCATTCCGCCGTTTCGCGGCCCCGGCGGGCTCTGGGAAAAAATCGATCCGATGGAATACGCCCATATCGATGCGTTTCTCAAGGATCCGGTGAAGGTATGGAACGTGCTTCTCAAGGACATGAAGGCCCTGCTCGACACCGCCCGCCCGAATCCGGCCCACCTGGGCCTGGCGCACCTGGAAGCGATGGGGATCTTGAAAACCGTGATCACTCAGAACGTGGACGGGCTGCACCAGCTGGCCGGCAATACGGACGTGATCGAGTTTCACGGGACCTTTGCCGTCCATCGCTGCATGGACTGCAACCGGCGCAGGGAGACCTGCGACATCGACCTGGACCGGATCCCGCCCCGATGCGAGTGCGGCGGCATCTGGCGGCCGGAATGCGTGTTTTTCGGGGAAATGATCCCCTCCCGGGCGCTTTGGCGGTCCCAGCAGGCAGCCGAAAGCTGCGACGTGATGCTCGTGATCGGAACATCGGCCACCGTGCAGCCGGCGGCGACCATGCCGGCCATCGCCAAGCAGGCCGGGGCGCGCATCATCGAATTCAACGAAGAAGAAACCCCGCTGACCGGCTGGGTCAGCAACTATCGGATTCCGGGAAAAGCCGGCAACGTCCTGGACCGGGTGGTCAAGCGAGTCGAAGCGCTGAGAGGATAGGATACCTTTCAGCAAGCTATCAGCTATCTCAGGTATCGGGGAGTTTCTTAGGCAAAGTGCCGTCATGCCCGCCTCCCAGGCTGTGTCACAATTCGTCATCCCGGCCAAGCCCCGAGCAGCGGGGCGCGAGCCGGAATCCAGAAGATGCTGAATTTCCTGGATTCCGGACCTCGCTCCGCTCGTCCGGAATGACGATTCTTGAATTGTGACACAGTCTCCTACGCGGGCATGACAGAAAAAACTCCCCGCCCCTTGAGCAATCAATAAAATTTCCCCCTGACTTCCACTGCTGTATTTGAAGATGGCTTCTGATACAAACCCAAACCTACACCTCGAGAACCAGAAAAAATGGCCAACTCCGCCTGGATATACGACATATCGCTCACCCCGCCGTCCCTGGATGACAATACCGCAGACGCCGACAGGCTCCTGGCTGCCCTGCGCTCCCGGTTCGACGGCGCCTTGGTTCATGCGGACATTGCCCTCATCCGAACCCTGCCCGAACAGCTTCGCCGTTGGGAGTGGAAGGCCCGCTGCCTGGTCTTTCCGGTCCGGGGTCGCCGGGATCTGGTGGCGGTCTTTGACCCGGACGGCACCAGCACCGTTGCAGGGCTTGCCGTCGATCTTGGCACCACGCGGGTGGTGCTTCGCCTGGTGGATCTTGCATCCGGCGGCGAGCTGGCGGAAAGCGCCTTTGACAACCCGCAGCTTGCGATCGGTCCGGACATCCTTGCCCGCATCCATCATGCCGACCGCCCCGGAGGCCTCGACGACCTTAAAGGACTGATTATCAATGGGTTGAACCGGGAAATCGCCGCCCTATGCGGGCGGGCGGGCATCGAGCCCGGCAGCATCTATCTGGTCAGTGCGGCCGGCAACACCGCCATGACCCACCTGTTTCTCGGGCTTTCCCCTCACCGGATCATCCGGGAGCCCTATATACCGGCAGTCAACCGCCCGCCGGTGCTCGACACCGCCTCCATCGGGCTTGACGTGAATCCCGGCGGCCGGGTGCTGATTTTTCCCAACATCGGCAGTTATTTCGGGGGAGATCTCATCGCCGGCATTCTCCACTCGGGGATACACCGGGGAGAAGAGACCGCGATTCTCGTCGACGTGGGCACCAACGCCGAAGTCGTGATGGGAAACCGGAACTGGCTCATCGCCTGCGCCGGGGCCGCCGGTCCGGCCCTGGAAGGCGGTGTGACCAAAATGGGCATGGCCGCAGGCCACGGCGTCATCGACCGGGTGGCGGTGGACGCGGACACCGGGCAGTTCGAAATCCGCACCATCGGGGGGCTGCCGCCCAAAGGCATCTGCGGCTCCGGGCTGATCGACCTTGCGGCACAGCTTTTTCTGGCCGGGATGGTCGACGTGCGCGGCAAATTCGTCGCCTCCCGCTGCAAAGACCGCCTCTTTACCCAGGACGGTCTTGCCCACCTGACCGTGGTCGACGCAGAACGTTCGGCCACCGGTGAGGCCCTGACCCTGAGCCAGGCAAACCTGGACAGCCTGACGCGGTCCAAGGCGGCCATGTACACGATCCTGGAAACCCTGGCCATGACCGTGGGGGTTTCCTTGAAGGACCTTTCCGCCTTTTACGTGGGGGGCACCTTCGGCTCGTTCATCCGCCCCGAATCGGCCGTGGCCATCGGCATGCTCCCGGACATCGGCCTGGACCGGTATATTCCCCTCGGCAACAGCTCCTTAAACGGCGCCGCGCAGATTCTGACCTCCGCAGAGGCGTTCGAGGAGCTCGACCGGATCCGGGACCGGATCACCTACCTGGAGCTCAACGTAAACCAGGACTTCATGAACCGGTTTTCCGCGGCCAAGTTCTACCCCCACACCGATCCGGACCGCTTCCCCTCGGTTTCACCGCGATGATCTATTTGGACCGCCGAAAATTTGAAGCCCCCAGAGCTGGGAAAGCAGCATGCCTGCCAGCATCAAGGCGCAGCCGGTCACGCCCCTCGCTGACAGCCGCTCGCCGAGCAGCACCCATCCGCCCAGGGCCGCAAAGACCGCTTCCAAGCTGAGCAGAATCGCCGCATGGGCCGGATGGGCGCTTTGCTGGGCCACGATCTGAAGGGTGTAGGCCACCCCCACCGAAAGCGCGCCGCCGTATAGAATCGGCACGAAAGCCCCGGCGATCCCGGCTGCGGTGACCTCCTCGAAGACGGCCGCGGCGGCCAGACTCAGGACCGAACAGGCGGCATACTGGAAAATGGCCAGCCGCACCGGGCTGGTTCGGGGGGAAAGCCAGCCGATGATCAGCACGTGCCCCGCCCAGAAAAAGGCCCCGAAGAGTTCCAGAAGATCGCCGAAGGCGATGGTAAAAGAAGCGGTAACGCTGAGAAGGTACAGCCCGCCGGCCGCCAGAAACGCACCGATCCACGTGCCGGCACCGGGCCGCTGCCCCCAGAACAGGCCGAGCAGCGGAACGATGACCACGTAGAGCCCGGTGATGAAGCCGGCATTTCCGGCGGTGGTGTAGACCAGCCCTACCTGCTGCAGGGAGGCGCCGGCAAACAGAGCCAATCCGGTCAAGGAAGCCCCGCCGATGAGCTGGCCGCGAGTCAGGCGCGGCCGGATCGATTCGGGAAGCGCTGCCGGGCCGCTGCTTTTGGCCACCAGGGGCAGGAGCACCAGGCAGCCCAGGGCGAAGCGGATGCCGTTGAAGGTAAACGGACCGACGTAGTCCATCCCCACCCGCTGTGCCACGAAGGCAAACCCCCAGATCATGGCTGTCAGCAGAAGAAGTCCGTCGGATTGCAGCATTTTTGCGTGCATGTATTGCGCCTGGTTCCTTGATGGGTCGATCCGTTGGTTGTAGGGGTTTTAACGAATCAACCACTCGACCATTTAGAGCGCTTGTCAAAACAACGTTCCGACAGCTATGACAATCCCTATAGCCCCTGTTTTCTTCTGTGGGCAAGAACAAACGCCGGGACCATACACACCGGGCTTTTCCGCGTCAAGAAAAAGGCCCGAAACACCTTGAAGCCGGCCTTCGCATTGACATCCCCGCTTCAAGAGCCAATAATCCGCGGCACGCAAGGTCTTTCGTAGATACTTACCTTAATTTTGAATGCCCCCGCCCACCGGCGGAGATGGAGTACTCGGTTGAAAGCCACAGTGAAAGAAAACGGAAAAACCGCTCTTCTTTGTCCCAACTGCCGGCGGCTGATCAGCGCAGACGAACCCCGCTGCCCCCACTGCGGAACGGTGCGGCCGGGCGCATGGTGGAAGAACAACGCGCTGACCCGGGCGCTCTATGATCAGAGTGGGCTGGTGCGGGCGGTGATCGCCCTGAACATCGGCATGTACCTGCTGTCGCTGCTCATCAACAGCCGCCTGCCGGCCCTGACCACGAATCCTTTTGCTTTGCTGTCTCCGGAGAGCCGAAGCCTGCTCTTTCTCGGGGCCACCGGCAGCATTCCGATCGAACGGTTCGGCCGGTTCTGGACGGTGGTTTCCGCCATGTATCTTCACGGAGGGCTGCTGCACCTCGTGTTCAACATGATTGCCTTCAGCCAGTTGGCCCCCCGGGTGGTCCGGGAATTCGGCACGTACCGAACCTTGGCGATCTACACCGTGGGCGGGGCGATTGGATTCTGGATCTCCTACCGTGCGGGGGTCACGTTCACCATAGGGGCTTCCGGTGCGGTCTGTGCGCTGATCGGGGCCCTTCTTTACTACGGCAGGAGCCGCGGGGGCATTTACGGCCAGGCCCTGTTCCGTCACGTGGGCGGATGGGCAATCGGCATCCTGATCTTCGGTTTGGTCATGCCCGGCATCAACAACTGGGCCCACGGCGGCGGTTTTGCTACCGGCATCGCCCTGGCCTATCTGCTCGGCTACCAGGAGCGGCGCCCCGAAGGCCGCATGGACCGGTTCCTTGGGGCCGCCGCCGGCGCGGCCACCGCCGGCGTGCTGCTCTGGGCTGCGGCATCCGGCATCTACTTTCGGCTGCACGGGGTATAAATCACCATGAATCGAAACGCGCTCTTTGAGCAGGTGGTCGAACAGGCCGGCACCGTCGTCCTGGGAAAGGATCGCCAGGTCCGGCTTTGCCTGACGTGCCTCTTTGCCCGCGGCCACCTTCTCATCGAAGACCTGCCGGGCATCGGCAAAACAACGCTGGCCAAGGTGCTCTCCCGCAGCCTCGGCCTCGAATTCCGGCGGGTCCAGTTCACCAGCGACATGCTCCCCGGAGACATCCTCGGCACCTCGGTGTTCGATCAGACCAGCGCCTCTTTCGTTTTTCATCCCGGCCCGATCTTCACTCAGGTGCTCCTGGCAGACGAGATCAACCGGGCCACCCCGAAAACCCAAAGCGCGCTGCTGGAAGCCATGGAAGAGCGCCAGGTCACCGTGGAAGGCGAAACCCGGCCGCTTTCAGCCCCTTTTTTCGTCATCGCCACCCAAAACCCGTTGGAGCAACACGGCACCTTTCCCCTTCCCGAATCCCAGCTCGACCGGTTTTTGATGAGAATCCGCCTCGGGTACCCGGATCGCGAAGCAGAAGAAACACTGCTTCGCGAGGGGCGCATCGAACGAAAGCTCTCCTGCGTCGACCGCTGCCTCACCCCGGACGACGTGCTCCGAATCCAGCAGCAGATCGACGAGGTGCACCTTTCCGAGGCGGTCCTCGCCTATGTCCAGGACCTGATCGCCTTTACCCGGGAGTCGAAGCACTTCGCCGTCGGGCTCTCTCCCAGGGCGGGATTGGCCCTGCTGCGGGCGGCTCGCGCCTGGGCCTTTCTTCACGGGCGCGAATTTCTCATTCCAGAAGACGTGCAGCAGATCATGCCCTGGGTCGTGGCCCACCGCCTTAGGTCAAGAGAAGATCTTCGGGAGCTTCCGGCGGAAAGACTCGCCCTTTTGATGCAGCGGGTCCCGATTCCCTGACCTGGATGCCTGAAAAACGACATGAAGCCAGATTCAGTCAACTTGAACAGCGGGCGGCGGTTCGACCGCTTTCCGCTCCTTCTGGGCCGCGGCCGCATCTACCTGCTGCCCACACGCTACGGCGTCGTCTTTTTTTTCGCACTTTCGGCCATGCTGTTCGGAGCGGTCAACCACAACAACAATTTCGCATTTTTGATGACCTTTCTGCTGGCGGGAATCGCGCTGGTGGGGCTGCTGGCCTGCCACCGGAATCTGGCAGGAATCTGCATCCACTCGGTTTCATCAGAGCCGGTGTTCGCCGGTGAAACCGCTGTATTCACGATTTCGGTTTCCGTTCCGAAAACCATTCGAAGCGGGCTTTCTGCCGTTTTTGACGGCTCCAATCCGGTCCGGTTTTCCCTTTCACCGGGCCCGCCGACGGGGATCGGCGCCCTGGTGGCCGCCGATCGCCGCGGGCTGCTGAAGCCTCCCACGCTCCGACTGTCCACGGTCTATCCCTTCGGTCTTTTCCGCGCCTGGGCCACCGTCGCTCCGGAGGCCTCCGTGCCGGTGTTTCCCCGGCCGGCGGCTTCATCCCTGAAAATGACGAAACGACCCGGCGGAGAAGGCGCAGAAACCCGCCGGATAGGCGGGCAAGCCGAAGATTTCGAAGGACTGTGGCCCTACCGCCCCGGCGATCCCATGCAGCATATCGCGTGGAAAGCCTTTTCAAAGGGACGCGGGCTGATGGTCAAGCGGTTTATCTCCGCAGTCGGGGCTTCCTTTTTTATCGATTGGGACCAGGTGCCGGTCCGGGATGTAGAAAAAAAACTGTCGATCCTCTGCGGCATGGTGCTGCAGGCCGATCAAAGCGGCGCTTCTTACGGGCTGGCCCTTCCGGGCGTCCACCTGCCGCCGGCCGCAGGACCGGCGCACCGATTCGAGTGCCTCAAGGCGCTGGCCGTCTTCGGCCTCGGTGAGGAGGGCACATGACATCGAAGTTCTCCTCGATTCCGATGATGCTGGCGGCCACTGCGGCGGCATTCGCCCCCCATGCGGGGCGAATGCCCGTCTGGGTGCTGATCTGGTGCGCCGCCGCCTGGGGATGGGGCCTGCTGATCTGGAAGCAAAAAACGGGGTGGCCTCCCAGGTGGGGGCTCAATCTGCTGGCGTTCGCCGGTTTTATCGGCGCCCTGGCCTCCTTCGGATTCGCCTTCGACCGCACGGCCGGTGTAACGATTCTATCGGTCATGCTCAGCTTGAAACCCCTGGAGGCCCGCACCTACCGGGACCGGATGATCACGGTTTTTCTGGTCTATTTTCTGATTCTGTCCAATCTGCTGTTTTCCAACGCGCTGCCGATGTTTTTCTACATGCTCGGCTCGGTGGCGCTGACCACGATGCTGCTGGTCCGCATCCAGGATCCTGAAGGAAAGTCCGGGCGGCACGCCGCTCTGGCCGGGGGCACCGTGTTGCTGGCCCTGCCGGTCATGGCGCTTTTCTTTTTTCTCTTCCCGCGAATCCCGGGAGGCATTTTCCGGCTGACGGAAACGACGACGGCCCGGACCGGCTTCACCCAGGAAATGAGCCCCGGCTCGGTGTCCCGGCTGGTGCTCAGCCGGGACATCGCCTTCCGGGTGGAATTGGCCCAGGCGCAGGTTCCCCCCGGAAAACGCTACTGGCGGGGAGTGGTCTATTCCGACTTCGACGGCCGAAACTGGCAAAGCCTCCCGCAGCCGCCCGCAGCGCTGTCCCCGGAGCCGGGGGTGGAAACGGTGGTCCAGCAAATCGAACTCGAACCCCACCGGCAGCGATGGCTTTTTGCGCTGGATCTTCCTTTTGACGTATCCACAGCCGCCGTCGCACATGCCGACTACACATTCAAGGCTCCTGAACCAATCAAGGAGCGCATTCGCTACCGGGCATTGTCTGCGATGCAGCGGCCGGCACGAACACCGGCGCCTGAAGAGGCGGCACGATATCTCCGGATTCCGGCGGCGGGAAATCCCGACGCCCGGGACCTGGCCGCCCGATGGCAAAAAGAATCCCGGTCGCCGGCCGAGATCGTCGAACGCGCACTGGCCTTTTTCGGCAGACAGGAGTTTGTCTATTCCTTGACCCCGCCGCTTCTCGGCGACGATCCGATCGACGAATTTTTGTTCCAGTCCCGGAAAGGATTCTGCGAGCACTATGCGTCGGCCTTTGCCTTTTTGATGCGGGCGGCCGGCCTTCCGTCGCGAATCGTGGGCGGCTATCTGGGCGGAGAGACCAATCCGTTCGGGGGCTACCTGATCGTCCGGCAGTCCGACGCCCACGCCTGGGCCGAGGTCCGGCTCCCGGAGCGGGGCTGGGTTCGCATCGACCCCACCGCGGTTGTCGCCCCGGAAAGGGCCGAAGGCGGAACCGAAGCGGCGGTCCCCCCCGAAGAGCGGATGAGCCGTTACCCTTTTTCGGAAATGCCCCTGATCGGCGACGCCGCCCGCAACCTCTTACTCGGCCTGGATGCAGCCAACACGTTTTGGAACCGCCGGATCATGGGGTACACGGCCGGCGCCCAGCGCCGGCTGCTGAGCCGGCTGGGGCTTTCGGCCGATTCCTGGAAGGAGCCGGCCGCCGCATTCTGCGCCGCCTTGCTGCTCATATCAGCCGCTGGAGCCCTGCTCGTGCTTCTGCCCCGTCCCTCTCTTGGAAAGAAACCGGACAGCGTCCAGCGCAGCTATCTGAAATTGTGCGCCAAACTGGCAAAGGCCGGAGTGGTCCGGCGCCCGGACCAGGGCCCTTGCGACCTGATAGAGGAGGTCCGCCGACTCCGTCCGGACCTGGCACTGCTGGTGAGCCCCGCCATCGAGCGCTATGTCCGCCTTCGATACGGCCCCGGCCCGACGGCAGCGGAGCGGTCCCGCTTTATTGACGAGGTGCGCCGTCTTTCCTTATAGTATTTTTCAGATTGGCGTTCGGTTTCCTGCAGCCCCGCATCAAAGGCCGCCGGCGGCGCCTCCTCTTGACGCAGCGCAGACGTTCGTATTATGGCGGCCGGGACGCCTCCGACTTCGACTGCTGAAAGGAAATTCCCATCATCATTCAGAACCTGATCTTTCTTTTCTTAGGCCTGCTCCTGCTCTATTTCGGAGCCGAGTGGCTGGTCAACGGCGCATCGAGGCTGGCCCGCAGCATCGGCATGTCGCCGATTGCCATCGGTCTGACCGTGGTGGCCATCGGCACCTCCTCTCCGGAGCTGATGGTCAGCATGGTTTCTTCGTTCAAGGGCAAGAGCATGATCGCCGTGGGCAACGTGATCGGAAGCAACATCTGCAATATCGGCCTCGTGCTGGGGGTTGCCGCCGTGTTAAGGCCGATGACCTGCCACCGGTCGGTCGTCCGCCGCGAAATCCCGGTCATGCTCGCGATTTCCGTCTACCTGCTCATGATCTCGCTCAACTCGACGATCGGCCGCATCGAGGGGGTATCCCTGCTCGCCGCAACGGTGCTTTATATCGTCTTTAGTTACATCGTGGCCATGAACGAGTCCCGGGTGCTTTTGAAAATCGCCGCGTCCCGAATCGAATCGGAGGTCAAACCCGAGGGACTTGCCGCCTCCCGGTCCGTCCAGATTGTCATGATTCTTGCCGGCATCGGCGGGGTGGTGGTCGGCGCAGACCTTCTCATCGACGCTGCGGTCAAGATCATGGCGGTACTAGGGGTCAGCGAAAAGTTCATCGGTCTTACCGTGGTCGCTTTCGGCACATCCCTGCCCGAGCTGGCCACCAGCATCGTGGCGGTGCTGAAAAAAGAAATGGACATCAGCGTCGGCAACCTGGTGGGCAGCAACGTCTTCAACATCATCGCCGTTTTAGGAGCGGCGTCCCTGGTCCGGCCCCTGCAGATCGAGGGAGGCTTCTTTCAGGGCGGTCTGTACATCGACTACCTGGTCATGATAGGCATCAGCATGCTGCCCTGGTTCATGATGCGCAAAACCGCCTGCCTGACCCGGGCCAATGGGACGGTGCTGCTTCTTTGCTATGCCACGTACATTGCCTACCTGGTGTGGAAAGGATAGAAGTGGCGCTGCGCGCCGCTGGGAGGCTGGGAGGCTCGGAGACAAAAAAAACCAGATGTCGGATGTCAGATGTCAGATGTCTGAAAAATTAAGATGACAGAAGACACCCTTCGACTTGGCCGGACCTCGCTCAGGGCACGGAAGACAGAGGACAGAAACTGCCCTCCGCCGTCTGCCCCCGACTTCAGTTTCATGCTGTCTGCATCCCAGCCTCCCAGCCTTTCAGCTTCCGAAGGGTTAGTGGGTCATCTACCTTATGTGAAACTTCGTCCAAAGCCGGGGTTTTTGTAGGGCACGATCTCCGTGTCGTGCCGCACGGAACGGCACGGAGGCCGTTCCCTACAGAGGCAGAGGCTTCGAGGCAAAGTTTCAGTATTGATCAAACTGGACGCCCCGGCGCGGCCAGAGGCGGCGCTCGTATGAAACTACCCCAGAAGATCGGCCATTGAATACCCTCGGGGAAGCCCATCGTCCCGCGCTGAGCATCGCAGAAACGGGCGGATCAGCCCTTCAAGCTGTTTGAGGCCCCCGCTCTTTGGGGGCCGAGTTCTTGAAGGGCCCGCCTGTTTCGAGAAGCGCAGGAAGAAGCGGGGCGCAGGGCGCCTTTTCTTTCTTGTCCCGCCGTAGCTTTTTAGCGAAGGCGGATGGTTACTTTTCTTTGGGCGAGCAAAGAAAAGTAACAAGGAAAATGTGAAAATATCAAAATATTATATAAAATAGTTTCA
>JAIPEL010000180.1 GCA_021737185.1 Desulfobacterales bacterium
CGGCCCGAAAGGGCCTCGAACGTGGTGGGCCCGACGAACCATTTGGCGCTTCGGGTCATGATCACCCGCACCGACGCCCCGGAAAGGGTCAGCAGCCGCAGCAGCTCCACGGCCTTGTATGCCGCAATACCGCCGGAAACCCCGAGCACCAAGCGCTTGTTTTTGAGTATGGCCTTCATTTCATACCAACTGTTGTTGATTTTTGAGTATTGAGTTTCTATGAGTGTGTTCCCAAAAACGATGAAACCGCGAAGGCGCGAAGAGCGCCAAGGTTTTTTAATTGAATCCCTTCGATTCGGCTCCGCCTCACTCAGGACATGCGGGTTCCGTCTTCGCCTTCGGCTACGCCGGACAAGCTGCCGGGGAAAAGCCCCCGGCTCACGATTCAATCAAAGAGCTCACGCCTGCGGCGGGCCTGGAAACTGCCGGATGTAAGAGGTCAGATAAGGACCAGAGGTCAGATGTCGGATGTCAGAGGTCAGAAAGACAAAGACAGCATACCCTCAGGGCCGACATCGGATATCCGATATCGGCCTGCCGGGCGTAGCCTTGGCGAAGCCTGGACATCTGGTAGTTTCGGACATCTGCCCTCTGATATCTGACATCTGTCTTTCCAAGGCGAATCATTTGCGGGATCGTATGTTGGATGAGCCGTACTTTGGCTCAGCCAACGCCTGTCCGGCGTAGCTCGGAGAGCGAAGACGGAACCCGATACCGCAAATTTGTTTTCTTCGCGCCCTTCGCGCCTCGCGGTTTGATTTTTTTCCTTCTGACATCGGACATCCGACATCCGACATCTGGTTTTTCCCAGCTTCCCAGCTTTCGAGCCTCCAAGCATCCCAGCCTCCCAGCCTACTTCAGGAGGCCTTCCTCGATGGGGCCGCCGAGGGTGCCGGCGGCGGCGGAGCCGATGGTGGGGGCCACCCAGATTTCCACATAGGTGGAAAAGCTCTGGTCCGTGATGTTGATGACGCACCACCGATTTTCTTTCTGGAACAGCATCATGGACCGCGGCGACTTGAAGGAGCTCATCGGCGTCCAGTTGTCCTTGGCCATATTGGTTTCGAAAAAGGCGATCAGGGAGTTGACCTCCACGTTTCCTTTCAGGGACAGGACGCCGGCCGAAAGCCCGGGCGTGCGAAAGACAAATGACGATTCCTTGACCACGTTCAGTTCCCGGGGAATCAGGATGTCGCCGAAGTCATAGTAAAGCGGCTGGCTTTCCCGCTCCCTCATGCCGCTCCCCGCCGGATCCTCGCTTCGGGTCTGGGTTCCCGAACAACCGGTCACCAGCACGAGCCCGGCGACCGCCGCTGCAATCAACATCCTGGCCCAGATCGCCCTTCCCTTCACTTGTCGAATCATGCGCTTTCCTCCTTGAATAAATTTGCTCCGCAAATTTATAATGAGTGGCTCCGCCGCTGATTTTAGAGCACGATAATATGGGTATATTACGCATTTTGCAAGGATAGAGAACCGGATGTCAGAGGTCGGATGTCGGCTTAAAAGCAACAGATGCCAGCCCTGTCGGTTTGCTGTTCTTTTGTTTTTCTGAGATCTGACATCTGATATCTGACATCGGCCCCTTGCCGACATCGGGCCCTCTCCGACATCCGACACCATGCCCTCTGCCCTATGCTCATCATCGCTTGCGATGAAACAACCGCCACTTTCTTTTTTCCGGGTGAATCGGCTCGGGCACGGAGACCGGTCGGCCGTCCAAGATCGCCTGGGGTCTTTCGGTGACAAGGGCCAGGGCCTCTTCCCGGCTCTTCAATATCCGGGCGGCCTCGGCCACGGCGGCGGTCAGCACCGGCGGGCGGCCGTCTGCCGAGTGGGCGTCGGAGGCGATGAGATGGGCCAGCCGGCAGCGGAGAAGCCGCCGGGCGCATTTTCGGGCGGCGCCGCCCAGCTCCCCGGTAATGCTCATGGCCGTCACCTGGGTCAGACAGCCCATGGCGACCAGTTCGTAGAACAGATCGAATCGCTGCTGGAGCTCAAAAATCCGCTCGGGATGGACGAGAATCGGCATGATGCCTTCCAGGTTGAGCTGAAACAGCTCCCTTGAAAACCCCTCCGGAAGCGCCCGGAAGGGAAACTCCACCAGGAGGTACCGGCCGCCGTCGTTGACCGTCCCCACCTCCCCTGCCTTGACCTTTGCCGCCATCCCGGGGCACAGATGCACCTCGGCCCCGGGCAGGACCGACAGGGCAAGCCCGCGGCCGGCGATGCGCCGCGAAAAGGCCTCGGTCTCTTTTCTCACCAGGGTCGGGGGGTTGGTGTAGACGCCGTTGTGGGTGTGGGGGGTGGCCACAATGGTGCGGATGCCGTCTTTTTCGGCGGCCTGGGCCATCCGGAGGGCCTCGGCGAAGTTTTCGGGCCCGTCGTCGAGCCCCGGCAGGATATGGCAGTGTAAATCGATCAATGATCGATATCTCACGGCGATTGCGGATTCTGATAAGGGGCCGGCAGGGCCGGAGGTCGGATGTCAGAGGTCAGGGAACTATCAGATGTCAGATGTCGGATGTCCGAGGTCGGCCCTGACGGTTTACTTTCCTTTTGTCTTGCTGACATCTGACCTCTCATGTGAAACTTCATCATTCCCAGTCCGTCATCCCGGCCATAGCGAAGCCCCGCATCAAGTGCGGGATAAACTTCGAGCCGGGATCCAGAAATACCTGGATTCCCCCGGATCGGGGTCCGGGGCAGGCTTGTCAAAAAAGCTTGCCCTGGACTCGATCCAGGGCCCGGAATGACGGCCTGAGAAGTTTCACGTTTGATCAAACTGATCGCCTCGTGGTCAGCGGCGGGGCTTATGTGAAACTTCGCTCGAAGCCGGGGTTTTTCGTAGGGCACGACCTCCGTGTCGTGCCTTCATGAACGGCACGGAGGCCGTTCACTACATCGGCAGAGGCTTCGGGGGAAGTTTCACCCTTGATCAAACTGATCGGCGCAGCCGGCCAGCGGCGGCGCTCGTATGAAACTTCATTCGGTATCTTATCAAATCCCCCTAAATCCCCCTTTTCCAAAGGGGGACTTTGAGGCTTTCGCCTTTCGCAAATCCGAACACATTCCCGAAGGCTCCCCCCTTTGAAAAAGGGGGGATGGGGGGATTTTTTTCGGCTGTAAAAACCTAAGTTCACACGATTTGGAATCTTGAATCGGCCCGGCCAGCGGCAGGGCTGACATCTGGCCCTTCTCCGACCTCCGACATCCGGTAGCCCGGCACAAGACGCGTCAAATAATTAAAATCGCTCCACGATTTTAATTATATAAAAAAAGGCAGCGAGGCATGGATAGTCCAATACATGCTCCGCTGCCTTTTAGAGGCAAGGATAGGTGGATATCACCCCAAATAATAATCAGGGTTTAGTGGTGAGCAGGCGTCGTGTGAGCTCCCGTGCCATCGGTGTCGCTTGCGGCGGAAGTGGCAACTCCCAGCACGGCCGCCGTACCGAACACCGCACCGCCCACGACAAGGGCGTTGGTGGTCATCAGGCCGGTAGCTCCTGCGGCACCGGCGGCTTCCACGCTGGCGGCGCCTTCGGCCACATCGGAAACCGAGGCCGGCTGGTTCTGGCTGGCCTGGGTCTGCACTTCTCGGGAAAGTTCGTCTCCGGCAAAAGCAGGAGTAAATGCAAGCAGGGAAATCACCACCATGCAAGCAACAGTTACTGAAAATTTGGCCGAAAAACGATTTCTGATCATGAACCCCTCCTTCTTTCATTGACCGGATTTGTAAAAGGCTTACGAAGATAGCGGTTTTCCTAAAAGTTGATAATCAATCTAAAGGCATATCGTTTTGCTGTCAAGACTATTTTTCTACCTGCCGGACATTTTCTTCGAATACGCCGGGCATAAGGTTGCCGGCATGCTCGAACAACGGGTTGTAGTGGGAAACCGTGGCGGCCACGTCGCGGTTCCACGGCTTCAAGGAATAGTCGTACATCACGTTGGTCTCTCTGAGCGTGAACATCCGCGCCGGCATCCGAATGAACACCCCCTTGTCGTTGTAATCCCGGTTGAACTCCGCCTGAAAGTCGTCGGTGTCGGTGATGCTGTACCAGGCGCCGAGCTCCAGGCCGCTGTCCCGGTAGGTCCGCTTGGCCTCGAACCGGAATCCGGTGTCTCCGCCCAGAAACCGCCCGTATTGAGCCTTCACCATCAAATCGAGGCCGAAGGGATAAAACCGGTAGTAGGCGTTTCCTAAGATGGTGTAGTAGTCCTCGTCGTCGTAAAGCTCTACGGCCGTGCCGGGCACTCGTTTTCTCACCCAGTCCGACTCCGCGCCCAGGGCGATGTTTCCTTTGCCCTGGAAGGCCAGCACCTCTCCGCCCACGCCGGCGTACATCGGTTCGAAATAACCGGTGCTGACCCGGCTGAACACCCGTTCGCTCAGGCGAAGGGTCTGGTCGTAGGAAAGGTGGGTCAGGGAGGGTTCGTCGCCCTGGTATTTCCAGGCGTCGCTGCGCACCGCATCCGGCGTGTCAGGATTGCTCGACTCGATGTTCGAATAAAAGGGGATCATGTAGGCGGCCCGAAAAGCCCCGCCTTTCCACAGCCCGGCCTGGACCCACGGCTTGACCCCCACCCGGTACCTGAAGACCCCCGAAGGATCGTTTAAGAAGGTGTCGTATTCGGGCTTGACCCCCCAGTCGTAGTCGATCTGCCGGTTTTCCCCGGCGCGGGCCATGATCCGCCTGCCGTCCAGGTATCCGGAGGAAACCGTCTCGACCTTGACGAGCTCCTCGAAAATGTCCGGCCGCATCTTGCCCAGCAAATAGTCGTCGAAATGCCCCGGCCGGATCGACACCCGCAGCAGGGGCATCCGCTGCTTGGTGATCACCGCCTCGATCCGTTCGATCCCGGCGGGGGCATGGGCGAGCAGCACCCGCAGGACGCGGCCGGCGGCCTTCTGGTTGGAGACATACTTGGTGTTCGCAAATTCGGCGGTCAGAAACCGGCCGTCCGTAAACACCGCCACCCGTTTGAATCCGAGCTGTTGGATCTCTTTGCGGATGGCCTCCATCCGGGATTGGGCGGTTTCCTCGGAAAACGGCGGCGCTTCTCCGGTCTTCCAGACCGGCGGATCCGGCTGCTTGGGCAGGATCGATTTTCCCATCAGCAGATTGAAATGGGCGCTTACGCCGACGGTATCCCCCCGCTGCCAGGACAACCCCACCTCGAGGCCGTGGAACACCTCGATCCTCGCCCCCAGATTGACAGGCCAGTCCGCTCCTTTCGGTACCCCCTTGGCAGAGCCTTTGTCCTTTTCGTAATCAATGGGGTTGTACTCTGCCAGGAGGTTGACCCGCTCGTGGACGGCCCATTCGATGCCGCCGAAGGGGCCTGCGCTTTCCAGGCCTTCTTTGGACAGGACGGCCAGGGCCCGGTCCCCGGCTTCGGTGGCCCCGTCGCCCAGTCTTCCCGTGCCCACCCCCAGGGTCAAATCCAGCGGCCCCAGCCGTTTGCTGGCCACCAGGTACTCTGCCGGAAACAGCCGAGTTCCTTGAGCATCGTGGATGCCCACAGCCAGGGCCGGAAAGTTGTCCGATTCGCGCAGGAGCTGAAACTTGAAGTCGACGGCTTTGTCTTTGTTGGCTCCGAAGTCCTCACCCAGGCCGGAGGGGATATTGCTGATCTCCGTGTATCGGCCGGTGATCTCCAGCCGGGGCAGCACCCCCATACCCACCGTGTACCACCCGAACGGGTCGGCCTGGCCGTAGCCGACCCGGAACACCCCGTCTTCCAGCACCCGGGCGTTGGGGATTTCGTACAGACCGGTCCCGCCCCAGTTGGCCGCCCCGATGAAGGGACGGTCGGTGGCGCGCGCGGGCGCTGCGAGAACGGTCATGACCGCAAGGAGAAGGCAGAGATGCCGAACCAGCACGTGCACGAATGGACGCTGCGCCATAGCTGCTAAGAGAATACCGGATGTCCAGGCTTCGCCAAGGCTACGCCCGGCAGGCAGATGTCGGATGTCGGATGTCAGAGAGGGACCGGATGTCCAGGCTTGAGTCTTCGCTCTACGACCTTCGCCCCACAGGTCGCCAAGGCTACGCCCGGCAGGCAGATGTCGGATATCGGATGTCCGAAAAAACAGGGGACCCGGCTTCGTTAAACAACAACTGCGCCGGGGCAAGCGGATGACGGATAACGCTGCGCCGGCTGCTAAGCAACCAGTTTGGCCAACTATGAAACTGCTCTTTTCTGTAATTTTTGTAATTATTGTATTTTTATTGTTACTTTTCTTTGCTCGCCCAAAGAAAAGTAACCAAAAGAAAAGGCGCCCTGCGCCCCGCTTCTCCCTGCGCTTCTCGATCCGGCCGGGGCCCTTTCGAACTCGGCCCCCAAAGAACGGGGGCCTCAAACAGCGAA
>JAIPEL010000054.1 GCA_021737185.1 Desulfobacterales bacterium
GAGGAGACTCGAGCCGGCGAATACCAAATCCCGGGATACGCACGTAGATGCCTTGACGGAATGCCTTCGGACGCGGGTTCGACTCCCGCCGCCTCCACCAGGCTTCGTTCGAAACGCAGTGAAGAACGAAGCCTGCCCCGGCGTAGCTGAAAGCGAAGCCGGGCCCAACGCAACAAACTCCGACTGTTTCGAACTACGCCCGGGCAAGCCAGGGTACTACCTTCGTTCGAAACGCAGTGAAGAACGAAGCCTGCAGAACGAAAACCGCCAGCCGATTTGCTGCATCAATACAAAGCAATTAATTGCGACGTGTCACGGCGTAGTCCGAAGGGCGAAGCCGGAAGCCGGAAACACTGAGTTATTTAAAGATGAATGACAACCCGCCTCCCAGCCGCTTTTATTACGTATACATTCTGACCAGCGAAACGGACCGAACCCGCCATTACACCGGATTTACCGAAAACCTGGAAGAACGCCTCAAGGCCCACAACAGCGGCAAGGTGCCCCACACCGTCAAATACCGTCCATGGGTCATCGAATCCGCTGTTGCTTTCCTCTCCAGAAAAAAGGCCATGGATTTCGAAGCCTACCTCAAATCCCACTCCGGCCGAGCCTTTGCCAAGAGACATTTTTAAAATGAACTCAGGACCTTCTTAAAAATGGTTTTTCTGCCCGCCAACAAACTTCCACCGTCCTCCTGGCACGTCTACCTCCTCCGTTGCCGCGACGGCTCCCTGTACACCGGCTACACCAACGACCTCGATAACCGCCTTGCTGCCCACAACGCCGGAAAAGGCGCCAAATACACGGCCTCCCGCCGCCCCGTCCAACTCGCGTATACCGAACCCGTCGATTCGAAATCTGCCGCGATGCAGCGGGAACTTCAGATCAAACATTGGACCAAGGCCAAAAAAGAAGCCCTGATCGCCGGCAGCCACAAGCGTCTCAAAAACCTCTCCAAGCGAAATCCCGTTTCTTGAGGATTTTACCGCGGCACGGAACTGCCGGGCAGATCGGTCCATCCGATTCCGGATCTCAGACCCGCCTTGGTGCCGAAACGTTCGTTTTTCGGATTGACAAAAGATCCTGCCGGTACCATTATGGTATCATAATGGCATAAAATGGGGGGAATGTGGCGAATATCTCTGTCAAGAACATTCCGGATGACCTTTACGAACGGCTCAAGGCCGTTGCAGAAAGCAACCGGCGTTCACTCAACAGCGAAATTATCGTGTGCATTGAAAAAGCGGTGGCTACCCGCAGAATCGATTTGGAAGAAACCCTTCGAAGCGCACGACAAATCCGCGAATGGACGGCCGACTATCCGATCGATGACGAGCAGTTCAGCAGGGCCAAGACGGAAGGCCGGCCATGATCGTGGTGGACACCAACATCATCGGTTACCTTTTTTTTTCGAGCGAACGCTCCGAGATGGCCGAGCGGACGCTTAGAAAAGATCGGGATTGGACGGCGCCGGTCCTATGGCGAAGCGAATTTCGCAATGTGCTGGCATTGTATATGCGAAAGGGCATCGTGAACCTTCCTCAAGCCCAGCAGATGATGACGGCCGCGATGGAGCTGATGGGGGGCAGGGAATATGAGGTGTCCTCCTATGAAGTGCTGCGACTTACATCCGAAAGTCATTGCTCGGCCTATGATTGTGAATTTGTCGCTGTGGCCAGCGAGCTCAAGATTCCTTTGATCACGGTGGACAAACAGGTTTTGCGAACTTTTCCCGCGGTGGCGGTTTCCCTGCACGAATTCGTCGTGAAGTAAATAATCCTCGCAAAGCATTCTTTTTTTCTGAAAGTAGCCGGTGCAGCCCGATTGTTGTTTCCCCCTTTTCTATCGAGTCTGCTATAAGACTTTGGTATGTCCACCTGGCACGCCTACCTCCTTCGCTGCCGCGACGGCTCCCTGTACACCGGCTACACCAACGACCTCGATACCCGGCTGGCCGCCCACAACGCCGGAAAAGGCGCCAAATACACGGCCCCCCGCCGCCCCGTCCAACTCGCGTATACCGAAACCGCCGATTCGAAATCTGCCGCGATGCAGCGGGAATTTCCCCTTTGTGGCCTACCGGGCAATCTCTTCCGATTTCATGCCACGTGCTTCATTTCATTTGTACAAAGGCGCCGGAACGGCAGGCGGTCATCTAGTGGGCATGGCCTCAAGAGGCAGGTGATACCATATACAGCGTGGTCAACATGTACACGAAAGCGATTCAATTCGAAGGCTTGTCGGCAGGCCGCTCTTTGGATTGATCAGTTATCTGCCTTTGAACATCTCGTCTTTGTGTTCATCCCACCACTCTTGCCATTTTACAGGATCCCCACCGAAGCGCTGTCCTGTTATTTTTCTCAGCCCAAATCGTGCCCGGTACTTTATAGCTGCGTCTTCATCCTGCAATGCTTTAATGAACGGCTCAACTGCTCTGGGATCGCCAATCGCTTTTAGAGCATCTGCGGCCCCCAGCCGGGCATTTCCATCTCCATTAAATATCTCGATGAGCGGTTCTACGGCACGGGTATCGCCTATCTTCCCCAACGCCGCTGCCGCCGGCCTTACCGTCCATCCATCTTTCAACGCATCGATGAGAGGCTCTACGGACCGAGCATCGCCTATCTCTCCTAGCGACGCTGCTGCCTGCTTTCGAACCCCTGCGTAATCATCCTTTAATGCCTCTACGAGCGGCTCTACTGCTCGAGCATCGCCTATCTTCCCCAGCGCCTTTGCTGCTTTGAATTGTAGACTTGTATACCCTCTTTCCTTCAATGCCTCTATGAGGGGCTCAACTGCCCTATCATCACCTATTTCTCCCAAGGCCTCTGCCGCCTGGGAAGGGATATTCCAAGGTATGGTAAATTCAGGCTCATCTTTCAATCCAGCAATGAGAGGCTCAAGCTCAACTGCACTGGTATGGCCTGCCCTCGTCAGTCCGATTGCTGCCCTATTTCTGACACCTGAGTCTTTATCCTTCAATGCGGCAATGAACGGCTCCACTGAACGGACATCGCCAATCCGCATCAGTGCCTCTATGGCTCTTTTTCGGGCAGTTGAGTCTTCTCTCTTCAATGCCTCTATAAGCGGCTCAACTGCTGGTTCCCCTATGCTCCCGAGTGCGTCTGCTGCTTCTCTGCCGGGAGATGTAGCTCGTCCTGATATCCTCATACCTTGAAATTGATTTTGCCATTGCAATTTATTATCATTACTTAATATTTCGATCAGAAATGGGATCGCGGGTTCTGCTTTTGCTCCCATCCGCCCTAACTGATGAGCAGCACGTGCGCATTCTACAGCATCAGATGAATTTAACTTTTTAATCTTTTCTTTCACATCGGAAGTAACATCTGCCGGAATCTCTTCCTTTTTCTTCTTTACATTATTAATATTTTCAATCGTGTTATTTTGAGATAAGATTTTTGATTCATTGGCTTTTGTGCTGGTGCCAACAGTCGGTGGTTTTGCCTTGCTTGCTTTCTCGACAGATTTTTTTACAGTTTCTTGAACAGATAGTTTCTTCCCGGAACTATCATTTTCTGTTGATTCTACCGTGGCATTTTGTTTGCCAACATTATTTGGTGTTGTAATGCTCGATTTAGAAATATTCTCCGAATAGAGCCATCCAACTCCTGCTATGATTGCCAATAGAGCAGCGGGAACGATAGCGAAAACCCATCTACGATTTTTACCTGCCTCGTTTTTTTTTTGAATATCGGTCGAGCCACTCTCTGGCTGAATATCTGCCTCAACAATCGATTTTTCGCTTTTTGGCGGTTCATCAGTGACAATATTGGTTGCATGGGGATCAGATATAGAAGCTTGTTTATGATCTGCTTTGGATGCTCGGGTTAGATGTAAACTCACTGCTTTTTGAAGCGAACTGACCATATCTGCAACAGAGTCAAACCGATCATCCGCATTCTTGGATAGTGACTTTAAGATGATACGCTCAATTTGTTCGGGTAGATTCGGGTCCTTTTGCCGGGGTAACGGCAAGGGAGCGTGTATATGCTGAAATATGACCGCCATGGGTGTGTCAGCTTTATAGGGCACGTCACCGGTGACCATCTGATATAGCACCACACCCAGGGAATAAATATCGCTTCGGTGATCTATCTTCTCTCCCATGCCTTGTTCCGGTGACACATACGTTGGCGTGCCGAGAATACCTCCGGTAGCTGTCAGATTGGTGGTCACTTCCACGAGTTTGGCAATCCCAAAGTCCGTCAGCAAGCAATTCTCAAACTCGTCAAGCAGGACATTGTCTGGTTTGAAATCACGGTGGATCACGCCATTTTTGTGAGCATAGTCCAGCGCTCCTCCAACTTGTGAAACGAAGCGAGCGATTTGTGGCAACTCCAACTTTCGATGCTTCTTCAGCAGATGCCCGAGTGATCCTCCCTCAACAAGACGCATCACCAGGTAAGTGTACCCGTCAGATTCCCCGAAATCGTGCACAGGCAGAATGTGCGGGTGCTCCAATTTTGCTATGACGCGTGCTTCTTGGGAGAATCTTTCAACAAACTCAGAATTTTTCGATAGGTGACGAGGCAGGATCTTGATGGCCACATATCGATCCATCTTGGGCTGATAGGCTTTAAAGACGGTAGCCATACCGCCTTCACCAATTTGGTCGACAATCTGATAAGGGCCGAATTGCTTTCCGGGCAGGATTTTCATAGGACACTTGAATTACAATGAATTTTCAAAAGCAGGGAATTTATGCTTATTTTTGTACATAATATTCAAACGGTATGCAAGGCATGTCACTGATTGGCGCGGTAAGCACTCAGATGACCATCAGGAACAACCGGAATGACATTCGCATTCCGCGCCACAGGTTCAGTGCCCGCCATATTGGCAAATCCAAAGCACCCTCACTCCGCCGGCCCACCATCAACCCGCTTTCTCCACTTCCCCGATACCTTGGACGTGACCACTTTCCGAGGTCTCAAAATCAAATCCCCGCCTGTGGCTGGATTCCGCCCCCGGCGTTCGCTTTTTTCCCTGACCTGGAATTTACCGAATCCGGTGATCAGGAATGATTATCGGTTGGAGGTGAATCAAAAGTAACCCAGGATGTAACGGACAGCCACGAACAGCACGCAACCGCAGAGAAGTCCCTTGATCAGCCGGGCGGGAACAAACTTCTGGGTCCGGGCGCCCAGATACATCCCGAAGAACCCTCCGAAGCCGAACAGAATGCCAAGCAGCCAGTCCGGCGCAACCGCCATGTCCGTGTAGATCAGTGAAAGATACTGGTAGAATGCGACACCGGCAAAAGAGGTGATGAACGTGCCCATCAGGGCGGCACCGGCCACGGTGTAGACCGGCAACCCGACGATGACGACAAAAAAAGATAACCAACTGCTTTTGTAGAGATTTTTATCTATCACCGGCAATGACCCAGACAGCAGTGGCAGCAGCCTGATATTGATCGGGGCCATCCTACCCCTCCAGAGGGGATCTTCCTAATCGATCTTACCTTGCCATCGAAACGAATGTTTAAATATTGACGATATCCTGGTCTGAAATTATAGTTTTTAAAAAATAACTATAGTTGACTTTTAAGAACTATAGTTTTATTATTTGTTCCAACATGAACCGCTTGGAGATATGATCATGCGTCCGGTTGCTATAGCGCAGGATGTGCTGCGCCATCCATTGAACGACCTGTTCGGTACCCGGTCAAATGTGAGGCTGCTTCGGGTGCTGGCCACCGAGGTCGACGGCCCGCTGACCGCGGCCGATGCTGCAAGGCGTGCCGGTCTTACGGTGCCCGGCGCGCAAAAAGCCTTGACAAGTCTGACCCAAGCGGGATTTTTGACCCGCGTGGGCGGGGGCCGGAGATACCTGTATGAAATCCGCTCCTCGGACCCGCTCATGAGGGCTGCAGCAGCGGTGTTTCAGGCCGAAAAGAACCGATACGACGCGCTTCTGCACCGACTGAAGCAGGCGGTTGAATCGCTGGCGCCGCCACCGCACGCGGCGTGGATCAAACAAGTTCCCCAAAACGCCGGCGACCCGCTGACGATCAGTTTGCTGCACAGCAGCCGGGATCTGTCCCAAGCCGTTCGGGAGCTTCGGAAACGGCTCAGTCCGCTCGAAAGCGAATTTGACCTGACAATTGAACTCGAAGGATACACCAGGGCAGATCTGCTCGATCTGGACCTTGCAGATGTCATCCTTTTTTATGGCTTTTTACCTTCTCTTGAACGCCCGTCCGTGCGCCAGCCCAATGGTCCGCTCACCCACGCCGGCAAGGAGCGCCAGCTCGATGAGCTCTCAGAAAATCTGCCCAAACTCATCGAACAAGACCCTTCGCTTTTGCGGCGGGCAAGGGATCATATCGACCGATTGCTTCAGGAGAACCATGGCACAGCAGCCCGGGATCTTGCCGAGTGGCGGTACATTCTGGAACGCTACCCGATGGACCGCCTTTTGCAATTTCTTGCATCTTCCAGCGAAAGATCCAAACGGCTGCGCCAGAGCAATCCATTTTTTGCGGTGCTGAGCCAGGATGAAAAAGCCCGCCTCATCGGCGGCGCAGGAGACGGCCATGACCCGGGCCCAGCTTGAGCATGCCATCAGAGCTGCCTGTGAGGTTTCGGGCGACACCGAGCTTTGGGTTTTCGGCTCTCAAGCGCTCCTGGCACAATTCCCGGACGCACCGGAAAGTCTCCGTGCGTCTGTGGAAGTCGATGTCCAGCCCAAGAACAGGCCCGAAACCGTCGACGCCGTCGATTGGAGCCTTGGCGAATTGTCCCGTTTCAACCAAACCCACGGTTTCTATGTTCATGGGGTGGCCATTGAATCGGCAAAACTGCCCGAAGGCTGGGAAAAGAGAACCGTCCCGGTCCGGGATCCGATATCAACCCGAAACCATACCGGATTCTGTGTAGAGGCTCACGATCTTGCCGCCAGCAAGCTTGTCGCCCACTGGGAAAAAGATCGAGAATTCGTCCGCCTGCTGCTGATTGAAAAAATGGTCGATGCGCCGGAACTGGCGAGGAGAATCAAGGCCCTGGAGGTAGACGAAGATGTCAGGACTCGTCTGCTTCGCTGGTTGGACATCACCTCAGAAGAGCTGGAGGATTCGAGATAAGCCCCGGCGTCCTTGCGGCCTGATGACTCCCGTTTCGGGAAACTTGTCATACCCGCTTCTCTTTGGACCCAACACTTCAATTTTGTGCAAAACCTTTCGAGAATGGTATATAGATAGAAATGCTGTTTATGCAGCTTCCCGCTCGCAGTATGAGGCCGCTCGTATTACCGATACCGTCCAAACACCGGAGGTACAGGCTGCCGCCGAAAGGGGCCGCTGGGAGGAGTAACCATGCCTCACTCAATGCGTTCTGAGATCTTCCATTGCGCCAGGAGGGCGGCAAAAGCTCTATCCATCAAGGGTGGCGCCTGCCTCGTAGTTACGCTGATGATCTTTGCGCCAGTCCCGTCTATGGGCCAGGAAGCGTATCTCGCCCCGTGCAAGGATCAGTTGCATATGTGGCAGCAAGATCCGAGCTTGAGGGACAAAATCAAAGGTTGGTATTGTCCGGATCCAAACGCGAGGGCCATGCCCATTCCTCCTTCCGGGGGGAAATCATCGTCAGGGAGCGGGGTTCCCATGGGTTTGCCGACCACGGAGGGAGAGGCCATGGTGACCGTTATGGGGTGGCTGCTTCAGGGGCTCATGAGCAGCGGATCATCGGCCGACGAACAGCAGCAACAGGCGCTCCTCCAGCAGAAGCAGGCCGAGGAAAAATTGAAAGCCGAGATGTTGCAGACAGAACGTGCCGCCCAGGCCAGCGAGGCGCGCGCCCTCTGGGAAAACCAGGATGCGGCCAGGAGCCGGGAATTGGCGAGCCTGTTCGGCCCGCCGACGGAAAAAACCGGTGGCATGTCATCCCTGCTGCAGAAACAGGCCGCCTTGGCAGCGGCGGCGCCAAACGACCCAGCCTCCGATGAAGGCCTTCGCTACCGCGCGGAACACGAGCTCAGGTTGGAGCAAGCGGAGTTTGAGAATATGAACGAGCGCTGGGTGCAGCGCCAGAAGGATCTTATCGAGCAGCGTCTCAAAGAACCAAATCCCTATGCCGACAAAATATACCGCTCCCTGAAAACAACTGCCCCTCCGCCTCCGACAGAAAAGAACTATGACAACCTTCAGCCAGGTGATGTGCTGCTTTTCTCGCCCGATGATATAAAATCGGGTTTAACCAATGTGGGGGATATGATTTCCTCCGCCTCCCTGTCCCCCGCCGCTCACACGGTTCTCTATCTTAAAGAAGTGAACGGAAAAAAACTCTTTCTCGACAATCTGCCGGAAAAGGGCTCGCATGTTATCAGCGAAGAGGAGTTTCTGAAAACCTACGGCCGGCGCGGCGCTCACCTGGCGTCGGTTGCGCAGCCCCTGACAACGGGTGAGGCCGACAAGCTCTGGGATGCGGCCAAGGAACGAATCAAGCAGGAATCGGCCATCCAGCAACAAAAGGCCGGAAACAGCGGCGACCAAACGGGCTATGGGTTGTATGGCAATGACAATATGGTTTGTTCGGAGACGTCCCGTTGGGCTTTGATCAAAGCCGGGCGGGATATACCGGAAAGCGGTTCTCCCCTCAAAAAGCTCCTGGGCATCCACTATGGGCCGGCGAATTTCTTCAGTGATGACTACAACTTCATCATCACGCCCTTGTGGGCCGGTCAGAAACGGTAGGAGATAACAGATGAAAAAATGGCTTACGCTTGTCGCCGCGATGGTTGTACCGGTGGCTCTGGCAGGCTGCGCTGCGGGCCTTCATCAGGCGGCCAAAAAAGGCGATGGCGCAGTTCTGCAAAAGCAATTGGATGCCGGAGCGGATATCAACGAAAGTGGCACGACAATCAATTTCTCTGGCTCTCCTCTATCGCATGCAGCCTACTATTGTCACCCGGAAGCGGTCCGCTATCTGCTTCAAAAAGGCGCAGATATCGAGGGTGTCGGGGGTGTATTGACCCAAGCGAGACGCCCTTTGCATTGGGCCGTCCAACAAGACTGCAAGGAGGTGGTGCGCCTCCTTCTGGATGCCGGTGCCGACATAAATGCCAAAGCCGGTTGGGCATCACATGGTACGCCACTGGGCATCGCTGCCTACTACGGCCATATTCAGTTAACCGAATACCTGATCGCTCGTGGTGCCGACATCGAGGTCGCGATTGCCGGGCTGAATGACAGCAGGGAGGGAATAAAAGCCAAGGCTCTTCTTGAAGAACAACGCCAAAAGGCCGTGGTGGAAGCCGCCCGGAAGGCCGCACAACGGCAGGCGGAGGAAAAGCAAGAGGCGATCCGCAAGACGCTTGAACGCGCAGACCTGGTCGAGTTGCTCGAGATGAGGCCGGAAAAGGGCCTGCAAATCCAAGCCCTGACCCAGGCGCTGATCCGTGCCAAAAACACGCAGCTTCCGGCTTTTTTGGTGCGTTCCAGCGTAGAAGAACGGGTAGATCTCCTCACCGCCGTCGAGCTGCGCATCGCCGACGCCCAGGCTCTGGTGGCGCGCTTGAACGCCCAGGCCGAGGATGCGGTGCGCCAGGGGCAGAGCGCAGCGCCCCTGCGCGAAGAGGCAGGAAAGGTGCAGACCTACGCCGGCATCCTCTCTGCCATTCGCAGTTTGCTGTTGCAGTCGTAGCACGCCCACGTTGTGGATCAGATTGAGGATGCATGTGTCTGCTCGCCGGTTTCGGAAGGCAGCAAGACGAGGAAGTCAGAGCGCGATTTCCGGTGTCCGGAAGAGCTGCAATTCCGTCACCCTCGTCCTTTTCCGGTCCGGCTTGCCGGAAAGCTTGAAAGACGGGATTTCATTATTCCCATGCGATTCCCCTGGTCTTTAATACCTTCTGGGCCATCTTATCGCCCAAGCGTGCAGCCGTTTTGAAATCGGCCGTGGCCTGCTCGGCTTTGCCCCATTTTTCATAAACGAGCCCACGACTTACATACCCATAAGCCTGTTTCGGATACAACTCTATTTGCTTGGTGAAATCGGCGATGGCAGGCTCATAATCATCTAAATGATTATAAGCCCGACCCCGATCGGCATACGCGCTGGCATACCTATATTTGTCTTTCGGGTGCAGCTCTATGGCCTTGGTGTAATCGTCTATGGCCCGCTGAATGTCATATAAGTAATACTGAAAGACATTCCCTCGCCGCATATACGCACTGACATACGTGCTTTCATCTTTCGGATGCAATTCTATGACCCTGGTGTAATCGTCTATGGCCTGCTGATATTTACCCAAATCTATGAATGCATTTCCCCGCGTGATATATGTGTTTATCTTTTCAGGATGCAGTTCGATGACCTTTGTGTAATCGTCGATCGCCTCCTGATATTTACCGAACTCTTTATAAGCGTTACTCCGGAATTCATACCAAGACCACTCTTTCGGGTTCAGATCGATTAGTTTGGTGTAATCGTCGATCGCCTGCTGATATTTTCCCAAATTGAGATAGGCAAGGGCCCGAGCGTGAAGGGGAGTCGGATCTTTCGGATCCAACTCTATGACCTTGGTGTAATCTTTGACAACCTGCTCATAATTGCCCAATTCCTCATAAGCATCTCCACGAAGAGTATATCCACTTACATTCTTCGGGTCCAGTGCGATGACCTTGGTGAAATCGGCGATCGCCTGCTGATATTTGCCCGAAACATGATAAGCAATTCCCCTGCTGTGATACGCGTGCCAATTTTTCGGATCCAGTTCGATGGCTTTGCTATACGCATCGATCGCATCCTGGTAAGCATCCGCTTGGAAAAATTTATGGGCCTTGTTGAGCCAGTCAAAGGCACTTAATTTGTTGACGGCATGGATATATTCACCCTGTCTATTGGTATCCGCCTTGGCCAAGGCCAGTTCTTCCTTGAGTCGTTCCACCTCCCGCATGGCATCATCGGCCTTCTTCTTGGCATCCTCCAGTTCTCTGGTCTTTCTGACGTCATTTCTAAGGGAGTCCACTGATTTCGCGACCTGATCGGGATCCGCCGAGATCTTCGCCTTGAGGTAATAGCTCCTGCCATCCCATTTTTCATCGATGATTTGAGCGCTTACGATTCCGGCTGTCAGCGTTGTGATCTGGTCTTTGGTCAATTGGAAGTCCTTGACCCTGGTTTCGCTGATGAGATAGGTTCCCAGCTCTTCCAGCAAAGCTCTTTTTACCTGTTCGAGGGCGATGACCCGGCTCGATACCTTACTGTCGAGATCACTCGCCAGATAGTTGTATTCCTTGATAAAGGTCTTGTTGGCAGCGAAGGCGGAATGGGTTAGAATCAGGATCGAGATCGATAAAGCGGCAATGATTTTTTTCATGAATGTCCCCTTTTAAATTCCCGGAATACACCTTCTGAGAAATCGTATCAATGCGACCAATCGTTCTTGGTTGATCAAATGGACCCAAGTTCATGCTACTTTTCTTTTCCCAGCCATCGGTTGATCGTTTCCACCCGCAACGGGTGGCTCGACGCGTATGCTCTTGTCCGGGCCGCATGATGACGGTTTTAATCAGTCCGGGCACCTTCTTTCATCAAAAAGCGGCTCTTCTTTCAAGAATAAAAGAATCGGAATGGACGTTGTCATAACCAGTCTACCGTTATTGGTTTACAGAAATAGTTTCCAAACCACTCCCGCCACTGCCCCTAACGGAACGAGGTAGTGAATTGGAAAGTGAAATTTCTGCAGCAGCACAAGGGAGACCCCAGCGGAGGCGACCGCAAACAGGTCCGGGCCGCCATCTGGAAGCATCACCTTGTGCCCGAACCAGACCGCCAGATTGAGCACCACCCCAACCACTGCCGCCGTGACCCCGGTGAGGGCGGCCTGTATGCGCTGGTTGCCGGCCATGGCCTCGATAAAGGGCGCGCCGGCGAAGATAAAGAAAAAGCAGGGCAGAAACGTGACATAAGTGGTGACCAAAGCACCGATGATGCCGGCCGTCAGCGGATCGAGTCCGCCGGGCAGATTCCAGGCGGCAAGAAATCCCGCATACTGGGTCACCATGATCAGCGGCCCGGGGGTGGATTCTGCCAGGCCCAGACCGATCAGCATCTGCCCGGTGGAGAGCCACCCGCTGGAGACGGCCACGTCGGTAATGTAGCTCAGTACGGCATAGGCGCCGCCGAAGGTGACGAAGGCTGCCTTGGTGAAGAACAGGCCGAGCTGGGTCAGGGTGTCGCCGCTACCCCGCCACAACCAGATGCCACCGACCACTATAGCCCACATGGCGAAGCAGACGACCAAGACGCGAACCACATGTCCCAGTGACGGGCCGGCTTGACCTGCATGATCCGGCTCTTCCTCGATGTTGCACTCCCGGGTCTCTTGGTCGAACTGCCCCTTGCAGAAAACCTGAGGCAACCGGCGCTGCAGGAGCAGTCCCCCGAGCGCGGCACCGGCCACGATATAGGGAAACGGCACCTTGAAAAAAAAGATGGCCACAAAGGCCAGGGCGGCAAAGGCATAGAGCAGCCTGTGCTTGAGGGCCTTTTTGCCGATGCGCAGCACCGCTTCGACGACCACGGCCACCACCACCGGTTGAATGCCGTAGAAAGCGGCGGCCACCGCTGGGATGTCGATGTGGGACGCCGCCAGGTAGCTGAGCAGCAGCATGACAAAGATCGAAGGGATCACGAAAAGGGTTCCCGCTGTAATTCCCCCCCAAACTCCATGCAACCGCCAACCAATGTAAGTGGCCAATTGCTGGGCCTCGGGGCCGGGCAACAGCATGCAGAAGTTCAGTGCCCGCAGGAAAGGGTTTTCGCCGATCCACTGTCGCCTTTCCACCACTTCCTGATGCATGATGGCAATCTGCCCGGCCGGTCCTCCGAAACTGATGAAACCCAGTTTGGTCCAGAATTGTAGCGCATCCTTGAATGAGGCCGTCTTCGACGGAACCGAATTCTTCTCTTTGCCCATGTTCGCGTTTTTCATTGCAGCTTTTGGCCTCGGCCCGAGGATGACTCCGACAGGCGGGCCGATCTCTTTAAATGGATTTTATCATAATCGATCAAATTTAGCCTCCCTGTTGGACCCGGGAACCCGGATGTCACGCCCGTATATGGCAAACCCCACCGTACCGATCGCCCCGAAAACAAATGCGGAGATCAGGTTCGTCTCCGGGCTGATCTGCCACAAAAACGCCCCGCCCAGGGCGGCGGCGCTGACAACCACGTCCCGTATCAGGTAATACAGGCCGAACATGCCGGCCTTGCAGTGGTCCGGAGACAAATCCATGATCAGGGACTTGCGGGTGGGCTCTCCGAACTCTTTTAGGCCGCGGAGGATAAAGGCTGCAATCAGCCACTCAAAGGTTCGGCAAAAGAGCAGGACCAGCGGGAAACACGTAAAAAACACGAAGGTGATCAGCACAAACAGCTTCTTGCCGCCGCGGTCGGCCAGGTAGGCCACCGGGATGTAGACCAGCACGGCCGTGGCCATTTCGATGGTGGTCAGCAGGCCGAACTGGACCGCAGACACCGGATCTGCGATGGTTTTCATGGCCCAGATCACCACAAAGGCGTAAGGGATCTGCTCGCAAAAACGGATCAGGATATCGGACACCAGCAGCCGCTTCATGGCCGGATTCATCAGGTGAAACAGTTTCACAGGATTTTTTTCCGGCTTGAGGCTGCAGGCGTCGGACGGCACCGCACTTTTGTCCCGGGTGTCGTCTTCGATCATCATCTGCTGCAGGACCAATGCCACGACCGCCATGGCAAGAGCGGCGCCGAAGGCAACGCGAACGCCGTCTTGTTCGCCCCATACGCTGATGAAAAAACCGCCGAGCAACGGGCCGAGCGCCATGGGAATGCGCCGGACCAGCGAGTGCATGCTCACGCCCATGGTGCGCTTGTGTAACGGCAGCACCCTGTAGATCAGGCTCACGGTGGCCGGCAGCGAGATGGCCGACCAGGAGATGAACAGCACCGCCCCGATCAGCACCGCCTGCCAGGTGGGCGCAAAAATGGCCACGGCAAAGCCGGCCATGGCCAGCATGTTGAAAATCAACAGGGATTTCTTGGTGCCGACCCGGTCCGACAGGTAGCCCCCTGGAAACGCATAGAGCGCCGAGAGCAGGTTGTCCATCGCC
This sequence comes from Desulfobacterales bacterium, assembly GCA_021737185.1. Classification (GTDB taxonomy): domain Bacteria; phylum Desulfobacterota; class Desulfobacteria; order Desulfobacterales; family CAFBRK01; genus JAIPEL01. The sequence continues at coordinate 14,123 of JAIPEL010000054.1, forward strand.
TGCAACAGACCGACGGCCAGGGCCCCGCCCCCCAGGGCGAGGATATAGATGGGCAAGAACCGCTCGGCCATCCGCTCGCCCATGCCCACCAACACCACCATGGCCAGCACCCCGATGGTGCTCCGCTGCAGGCCGAGAAAGCCGCCGATCCGAATACCGTGCACCTTCAACGTCTCAAAAGCCGCCGATTTCCTTCTCACCATCCGCCCCGGACAACAACGTGTTCGTTTGTCAGAAATGCAAACCGGATATGCAAACAAATCATCGCGAAAAAATAGATGAAGGGCGCCGTGTCGAGGAAAACGATATCGCCGGATTTGAGGGCTATGCCCATTGGTCCCGCTCCTGTCTGATGTAAGCGTCGACATCGACATCCTTCCAGATTTCCTTTCCGAGCCCGGCCGCCTTTCGAAAATCGAGGCGTCCCCGGGACCGGGAGGGGGATTCGTCGATGGGGGACAATCGGGCAATTTTTTTCCCCGCGCGTTCGATCACGACCTCTTTCCGAAGCAATGCAACCAAGTTTAAAATCTCCCCCAGTCTTTGCCGGGCCTCAACGGCCGATACGGACTCCGTCATCCTGCCGCCTCCTTGAAACCACAGCCCGCAGGTTTTCTTTGGACCGCATTGTTTTCACCAATTCCACCAAGCATAATGATCATAACAACCATAATGCCGTTTGGAGGCAAGTCATTTTATTCCAAGTCGGCTCGCTGGGATGCGAGATTGACACTGGCCGATTTCGCAAATTTTTTATATGAATGCTTAAGACGACTCGTTCGACCAAGACAAAAACCGTATACCCAAGGAGGATGTCATGCCAAATGCCGAATACCCGCCGGGGACCCCGTACGACTACCCGCTGATTATCAAGAAGCTGCTCAACACCCCCTTGATCTACGCCCCCGACCAGGAAATCGTCTACCGGGACAAGAAGCGATACACTTACCGGGATTTGAGCCGGCGGATCCACCGCCTGGCAAACGGCTTAAGCAGGCTGGGAATCGGCCCGGGCGACACGGTCGCCGTCTTCGACTACGATAGCCACCGCTTTCTGGAGTGCTTTTTCGCCGTTCCCATGATGGGGGCGGTCCTTCAGATGGTCAACTGGCGTCTTTCGGCGGACCAGATCCTGTACACCCTCAATCACGCCGAGGCCAAGATGATCCTCATCAACGAAGATTTTCTGCCGATACTGGAAGGGATTTTCGACAAACTCGAAAATGTCAAATCGGTGGTGGTCCTGCCCGAAGAGGAGGCGGTTCCCACTGCCGGATTGACATTCGATGCCGTCTACGAGGAAATGCTCGCTGCTGCCGCAGACCGCTATGACTTTCCGGATCTGGACGAAAACACCAAAGCCACCACCTTTTACACCACCGGCACCACCGGCGCACCCAAGGGAGTCCACTTCACCCACCGCCAACTGGTGCTGCATACCTTCGGCGTTGCCTTGGCCACCGGTTGCTACGACACCATCGGTCGGTTTCGCTCGAGCGACGTCTATATGCCGATCACTCCGATGTTTCACGTCCATGCCTGGGGGATTCCCTACGTGGCCACCCTGCTGGGCACCAAGCAGGTCTATCCGGGAAAGTACGAGCCGGAGATGCTCCTGAAGCTGGTGCTGACCGAAAAGGTCACCTTCTCCCACTGCGTGCCGACCATTCTCCAGATGCTGGTGTCCAGCCCGGCGGTCAAGCAGTTCGACCTTTCCAACTGGAAGGTCATCATCGGCGGCTCCAAGCTCACCCGGGGGCTGGCCAAGGCCGCACGGGATCTGGGCATCACCGTTTACACCGGATACGGCATGTCGGAAACCTGCCCGGTCATCAGCCTGGCCACGCCGAAACCCGGCGCAGCGGACCTGGAAGAAGACCGGCTCCTGGACCTGATCGTCAAAACCGGCCTTCCCCTTCCCCTGGTGGAGTTCGAGGTGGTGGATGCCGAAGACAACCCGCTTCCCCATGACGGCACAACCACGGGCGAAGTCGTGTTCCGGGCCCCCTGGCTCACGAAAAACTATTTCAAGGCCCAGGACCAGACCCTGGCTTTATGGAAAAACGGCTGGCTTCACAGCGGCGACGTCGGACATATCGACGAAGCCGGGTACCTCCAGATCACCGACCGGATCAAGGACGTCATCAAAAGCGGCGGAGAATGGGTGTCTTCCCTGGACCTGGAAAGCGTCATGAGCCAGCACGAGGCGGTGGCAGAATCAGCCGCCATCGGCGTTGCCGACGAAAAATGGGGCGAACGCCCCCTGATGCTGGTGGTGCTCCGGCCCGAGGCCCGGGGCAAGGTCGATGAAGAAGCCCTCAAGTCCCACATGAAAAAAGCGGCCGAAGACGGCAAGCTGCCCAAATACGGGGTCCCGGACCGTTACCTGCTGGTCGAGGAGATTCCCAAGACCAGCGTCGGCAAGCTGGACAAAAAGGTCATGCGGCAGCAGTACCGATAAGGCGAAAAGAAGTTACTTCTTATGCAAATGATACCCGCAGGATTCTCGAATAATCAATTTTGGATTGAGCACCACTTTATGTTCGTAGTCCAGGTTCTTGCGTTCGATGGTGTCTACGATGATTTGGACGGCGATGCTGCCCATTTCGTAAATTTTTTGGCTCACCGAGGTGAGTTTGATTCTCGACCTGGCTGCGAAGTCAGTGTCGTCGAAACCGATGAGAGCAACGTCCTCCGGGATGGACAGCCCCGACCCTTCAGCGGCATCCATCACGCCGAAGGCAATGTAATCGTTGCCACATAAAATGGCCTCAGGTCTGTCTTTCAAGGCCAGCAGCGCCTTGGCTGCCTCAAAGCCACCCTCAGCGGAAAAAGATGTCTCGATCACGTATTCCGAGCGCTGGAGAAGACTGTTGTCTTCCAGTGCTTTTTGATAGCCTTTCAGGCGGTCGAGGCCTGTTGAGAAATTCGAATATCCTGAGATCATGGCTATTTTTTTGTAGCCGAGTTTCAACAGATGTTTGGTGGCGGTATAGCTGCCCAAAAAATTGTTACAGATAACATAATGGTAGTCGGAGCTGCTGAGCTTCCTGTTGACCAGGACCACCGGGAACCCTTCAGCAATCAGTTTTTCTACGGCAGGTTCCTTGAGGCGCACGGAGGTGAATATCATGCCGTCCACCCCGGTTCGCAGCATGTGCTTCACGCAGGCCTCCGTGCGCTGCGGGCTTTCGTCTGAACTGCAAAAGATCACACTATAGCCCATCTCGAAGGCTTTGTCTTCGATGCCTCTTGATATTTCAGCGTTAAAAGGATTGCTTATATCTGAGACAACCAGGCCGAGAAGCTGGGATTTTTTTGTAACAAAGGCACGTGCCCTGGCGTCAGGCTCGTAACCTAGTTCGGTGATGACCTTTTGAACCTTTTCCCTGGTTGTTGCACTGACCCGAGGATTGTTGTTGAGCACCCGGGATACGGTCATGTGTGAAACTCCGGCTGCCTTAGCCACATCCCGAAGGGTGTATTTTTTCATGACCAAGATCCTTCCCTGCAGGCATATCGGTAACATTGATTTTTTTCTATCATCATTACCACAAGCGGGCATAAATTTCATTGTCAAGCTGACGTATCGCATATTCGTTCGATCACAACTGCGGGTCATAAATAGAGAGATGACTTATTAGAAAAATGGGAAAAAATGATTGACAGGGGCTTGCGTTCAAGATATGTTACCGGTAACATTTTGTTCGGTACGGCAACGAAAACTTTCCTAAAACACCGACAATCATTTCAGAAGCGGCTACAGTTGAGCACTTTTTTTTGATACGACTGAAGAAGGCAACCGACAGGCCCTGTTCAGAATCAACGGCCCATTTTTTTCATGGCAAAAGCATCGTGTCGATTCGAAGACCCAATACGGAATCGAGCATATCCATGAATACAAATACAGGTTAGCCAAAGGAGGGTTCCATGAAAATGATCAAAGAGGGCGGTCACCGGTTGTTTGAAGAAGATGAGGAAACTTCAGCATATGTTCGCGATATGCTCAAGACTTTGAGAAACGGCGGTATGGATGCTGTTCGCAAATTCAGCCGGGATTTCGATCAGTGGGACCCGCAGCGTTTCGAACTGAGCGAAAAAGAAATTGAGGAAGCCATCAGTAAATGCGATGAGCAGCTCATCGAGGATACTGACTTTTGCCAGCAGAACGTTCGTTTGTTTGCACAGCAGCAACTGGCCACGATGAAAGAACTGGAGGTGGAATCCAGCCCTGGCATCATCCTCGGTCACAAACATATCCCCATGTCCTGCGTTGGCAGCTATGTGCCGGGCGGAGTTTACCCCATGTTCGGATCGGCGCAGATGAGCATCATTCCCGCCAAGGTCGCCGGTGTGGATACCGTCGTCGCCTGTACACCGCCGGTCAAGGGTGAAGGGTACTATCCGGCGACGATTAACGCGATGAAGAAGGCCGGCGCCGATCGCATTTTTGTGCTGGGCGGCGTCCAGGCTTTTGCCCTCATGGCCTATGGCATGGGCGAAGTTCCCCCGGCGGATATGGTATGCGGCGCCGGAAACAAATTCGTGGCCGAGGCCAAACGGCAGCTCTTCGGCCAGTGTGGCATCGATCTGCTGGCCGGACCAACGGAAATCGGTGTGATTGCCGACGACAGTGCCGATCCGGCCCTCGTGGCCTGTGATATTCTGGGACAGGCAGAGCATGATCCCAGCAGCGGGCAGATTCTCGTATGTCTCAGCGAAGCCTTCGCCAAGGCGACCATTGAAGAACTAAACAAGCAGTTGAAAGTTTTGCCGACCCGCTCGGTGGCAGAGGTCTCCTGGACCAATAACGGGACAGTGGTTGTGGCCGACGACAAGGATGAAGCCATCGCCCTGAGCGATGACTGGGCGCCGGAGCACCTGGAACTGCATGTAGATGATGTGGAGTATTATTTCAAACGGCTACGGAACTACGGCTCCCTTTTCATCGGAGAAGAGACCACCGTCGCCTACGGGGACAAATCGATCGGGACCAACCACATTCTGCCGACAAGTCGATCTGCCCGCTACACCGGCGGTCTGTGGGTGGGCAAATTCCTGAAGACCTGCACCTACCAGCGGATGACACCGGAAGCCAGCATCAAGATCGGAGAAGTAACAGAAAGACAATGCAAAGTAGAACGAATGCTGGCCCATGGCATCACGGCCAGGGTCAGAGTGGACCGGTACTCCGAGAAATAAACATTCCCTGAAGCTGATCGGAAACCGATGCCGGGCTTGACTTTACCAAGAACTGGAAGTTGTTGCTGAAGCCTCCGGGGAGCCTATCCCCCAGAGGCTTCTTCACACGGAAACATCCACATCAAGGTCACCGGCGCCAACATGAAAATGACCAATACGATCACCGGCCGTCGGCTCGGGCCCTGCGATGGACAGACCGCCCCTTCTTCCCCTGGCGCACCTGACGGGAAAAACTCGGGCTCATCGGACAAAGAAAAGCCCAGCGCGGTGGAAACCGCCATTGCAGGAGACGCAAAAGAAGTGAGCCAGGCCGGCCGAGCGGAAGTGAAGCAGGCCGGCATCGAAGAGGTAAAAAAAGGCGTCCGGGGCATGTTTGAAAAACTGTTCGAATAAGAACAGTATTTCCCGGATACCCTCCCCAGTTTTCAATGCTTTGATGACCGAATATATTCGGTTCGCCGTTTTGCTTTCGGCAAACCATTGATGGGGTAGAAACACAGTAGTGTCCTGACGCTTTGCCCCTGCCAAAGGCAGTAAAACTCGCTATTCAGCCCTGTTTAGCCATACTGAAAAAACATTGACATTGACAGGCCTTTATGACATTCTGCCCTGCAAGACGGCAGCTTTGTATATTGTATACATTTTAAAAAGCAATAATTTCAATCCCATCATCGGATTGGCCTGCGAAGGATAACAACGGGATCCGCTGCAGGCCAACCCAACTTCACACTTCCGCATTACGACAGGTTGCCGCGCCGTTCGTTCTTGCCGCCATCTGCGGGGAGGCATGCGCAAACGGTAGCAAGGCGGCTCATCGCGGGCCGCAAAAAACTGGGCAAGGGACAGAAAAGACAACCACTTACATCACAAAAGGAGGCAGATAGTGAACATCATTGGGGAAAGCGGAAAAAAGCTGTCCGACTGGTCCGAAAGGAACATGCCCAACCCCTACCTGTTTGCAGTGATCCTGACATTCATTGCCTACATCTTGGGGTGGCTGCTGACCGACAACGGCCCCATGGACATGATCATTCACTGGTACGACGGGTTTTGGAAGTATCTCACCTTTGCCATGCAGATGGTGCTGATCCTGGTCACCGGCCACGCCCTGGCCATCGCCCCGGGGGTCCACCCGGCCCTGCGAAAGCTGGCCCGGATGCCGAAAACCCCCGGCCAGGCCGTTCTGTTTACGGCGTATGTCGCCACCATCTTCACCTACTTCCACTGGGGGCTGGGCCTGATCGTAGCGGCCATTTTCGCCCGGGAAGTGGCCAAGGAAGGCTATGCCAAAAACATCCATGTTCACTACCCGCTGATTGCCGCCACCGCCTACACCGGCCAGATGACCTGGCATATCGGCCCGTCCACCTCGGCGGGGCTGCTGTCGGCCACCAAGGGCCATGTGTTCGAAGACATCTTCGGGGTCATTCCCATCACCGAGTCGGTCTTCACCTCCTATGCGATCATGATGGCCATCATGCTCTGCCTCATCGTGATTCCCATCACCATGTGGCTCATGACGCCCAAAGACCCGGAGGAATGCAAGAGCATCGGCGACATGCTGGGCCACGACACGATAAAAGCCGAGTTGGAAGCAAGCTCGGTCGTCAGCGAAAAACCGTCCGATAAAAAAGGCTTTGCCGACCTTCTTGAAAACAGCACGGTCATCTCCTATCTGGTGGGCCTTGCCGGCGTGGTCTACATCATCTACTATTTCGCCACCAAGGGGGTAAGCCTCAACCTGAACATCTTCAATTTTATCTTTCTGATTGCGGGCGTCATCCTTCACCGGACCCCCATCCGGTATGTCCGCGCCATTACCACGGCAACGCCGGGATCGGCCGGCATTATCCTTCAGTTTCCGTTTTATGCCGGGATCATGGGGATGATTTCCTACTCCGGGCTGGCAGCGATCATCACCACCTGGTTTCTGGGTTTTGCCACGGCTGCCACCTTCCCGATCATCGCATGGCTCACCGGCGGTGTCGTCAACATCTTCATTCCCTCCGGCGGCGGCGAATGGGGCGTCATCGGCGGTATCATCGGGCAGATTTCCCTGGACCTGGGCGTTCCCGTCGGAAAGAGCATCGTCGCCTACGGCTGCGGCGACATGTGGACCAACATGTTCCAGCCCTTCTGGGCCATCGCTCTTCTGGGAATCACGGGCCTGCGGGCGCGGGACATCATGGGCTACTGCATCATGCTCATGATCATTGCGGCGCCGTTTATCGCATTTGGACTGTATTTCTTCCCCTATTAGTCCAACTGTCCAACAGCGAGGTTTTCAACCGGGCATTTCGGTGCCCGGTTGAAAGCCCATGGCCGTTTCCAATCGCTTCGATTACACCCGGAACTTCCGAAAACCCCTTTACAAGGACGCGCTGATATCATGGCCGAGTACCTGAAAAAAGCGCGAAAGATTGCCGAGGTCTGCGAACGGGCCTGCAACTATGAAAACATGCTGGCGCATGGGATTTCCTGCAAGGTACGGAAGGAAAAATACGCCAAATGATGAATACGAATCTTTCCCTGAAGGATAAAACCGTCCTGATTACGGGCGCCACCGGCGGCATCGGAGAAGCGATCGTCTCGTTGATGGGCAGCGCCGGGGCGACCCTTTTTATCAGCGGCACGAACGAAGAGAAGCTGCGCGGCCTTTCCCAACGCCTGAAAGACCAGGGCGTCGATCATCATTTCAAGGCCCTGAATCTGACCGAAAGCGGCGCGGCCCAGGCACTGGTCGACGAATGCCTTCAGAAGATGGAGCGAATCGACGTGCTGGTGAACTGCGCCGGCATCAACAGAACCCAGCTTGCCGAGGATGTCACCGAGGAGAATTGGGACGCCGTCCACAGCATCAATCTCAAGTCCATGTTCTTCATCTGCCAGGCGGCGGGACGCCATATGATTGAACGCCGTTCCGGCAAGATCATCAACATCTCCTCACAGACCGGTACCGTGGCCATCCCCTTGCGAGCCGCCTACTGCTCCAGCAAGGCAGGGGTGGACCAGCTCACCCGGGTGCTGGCCCTGGAATGGTCCAAGTACAACATCAATGTCAACGCCGTGGCCCCCACGTTTGTCGAAACGCCGATGACCAAAAAGATGTTCGACGATGCGGATTTCAAGAAGTATGTTCTTGACAGCATTCCGCTGGGGCGCATGGCAAAACCGGAAGAGATCGCCTATCCGGTGCTTTTCCTGGCCACCGAATACGCCGACATGATCACCGGGCATGTAATGCTCGTCGACGGCGGCTGGACCATCAAATAGGAAGGCAAGGGACCGGCCATCAAATTCAGTAAATGAAGGATCGAAACCACTGCAGGCGAGGGGATTCGAATGAAACCGTTTGTGATAGAAGAAACCACCATCGCCCAGGTGCACCAGGCCATGAAAGCCGGAGAACTGACCTGCCGTCAGTTGGTTGAAGAATACCTGGCGCGCATCGAGGCGTATGACCAGCAGGGGCCGAAGCTCAACGCCGTGATCACCCTCAATCCGAATGCCCTGGAAGAGGCCGACGCCTTGGATCGGAAGTTTTCCACCGATGGGCTGACGGGCCCGCTGCACGGCATTCCGGTGATGCTCAAGGACAACTGCGACACCTTCGATATGCCGACCACGGGCGGATCGGCGAGCCTGGAGGGCTTTATCCCGGAAGACGACGCCTTTATCACACGCAGACTCAGAGAAGCGGGCGCTCTCATTCTGGCAAAAACCAACCTCCACGAGTTTGCGATCTGGGGCGAGACCATCAGCTCCATCTTGGGGCAAACCTTGAATCCCTACGACATGGGCTGTACTCCCGGCGGCTCCAGCGGCGGCACAGGGGCCGCCATCGCCGCCAATTTCGGACTGGTCGGCATCGGAACCGATACGATCAATTCCATCCGGTCGCCTTCCTCGGCCAACAATCTTGTCGGCATCCGTCCCACCATCGGGCTGGTCAGCCGCGACGGCGTCATCCCCTATTCCTTCACCCAGGACACCGCCGGGCCCATATGCCGGACCGTGGAAGACGCCGTGCGAGTGTTTGACGCGATCGCCGGCTACGACCCCGCAGACGATGAAACCGCGTGGTCGGTCGGCCGTATTCCAGGCCCATATTCCTCGTTTTTGAAAAAAGACGGGCTGCCGGGAAAACGAATCGGCGTGCTGGAAAGCTTCTTCGGCCCCCAGGCCATTCATGAAGGAACAAACGAGGTCGTGAGAAAAAGCATCGCAAAAATGAAGGCCTTAGGGGCGGAAATCATTTCCTTGAAAGAAGAGATCGATTCCGGATATCTTGCCAGTGAAGTCAGCGTGCACCTGCATGAGTTGAAGGATCATTTGAACATCTATTTGAACGCGCTTCCGGAGCAGGCGCCGGTTCATTCCGTCGAGGAAATCCTGGCTTCGGGAAAATACCACCCCGGGATCGAAGAAAATTTCCAGAAGGCCATGGCCTTGGGTACAGGTAGGCCCGAGCACCACCGGCGTCTTGCAGAACGCGCCAGGCTTCAAACCCGCATCATGAAGCTGATGGCCGACCAGCGGTTGGATGCGATCGTTTATCCCCACCAGCAGCAGCTGGTCTGTAAGGTCGGAGGATCTCAGATTGAACGCAACGGCGTCCTGTGTTCGGTAACGGGATTTCCCTCCATTTGCGTCCAAGCCGGTTTCTCGGCCGCTACGGAATCCGCTCCGCTTGGCGTGCCCATCGGCATGGAAATCATCGGTCGGCCGTTTACCGAGCCGACGCTGATCGAGATCGCATACGGATTCGAGCAGGCAACCCATTACCGCAAACCGCCGCTGAGCACGCCGCCGCTGTAATCCAGCCTGGAACGCTTGTTTTTCAAGACCAAGTATTTAGAAGGTTATCGGTTTTTTTGCCTTTCGGCCTTGTTTTGGTCATTTGAAAATTCGGATTTTGAATTTGTTTCGGATTTCGATATTCGAATTTCGGATTTAAGTTTACATGTCCTCTCGGCCGGGATCTTTCCTTGCGCTCCGTGCCTCGGCCGCTTACCTCCTTTACACCGGTCACAGTCATGAGGCGCTTTTTCCCAACGATCGTGCTCAATGCACATAGTCCGAGATAAACTGCCTCATCTCTTTTAAGGCCCCCGGTAGATTCCTGCGGCGCACTCGTCGGCCGCATATCGCCTTCTTACGACCGCTTCCCGCATCAGCGCCTGCTGGATGATGCTGCAGATTTTCCTGGCCCCGACCGGGCTTGTCTTGATCAGCGCGCACAGGCCGTTTGCCCATAAGATCTGCCCGGCCGTTTTCCGGTCTCCGTTCACGTTCAGCGTTACGGCATTGACGCCGAACCGGTCGTGAAGGGATTTTTCGAGCTCGCCCCAATCCAGTTCCCTGGTTTTTTGCAGCACCATCGCCTTTGTTCTCATGGCTCGGCTTTCTGTCGCCCTTACCCTTCGGCGGCACTCTCGTAAGCTTCGTGCATGCGCTTGCGGACATATTCTTCAAGAGAGTTGCCCGATTCGGTGATGTCGAAACAGTATCCGTCGGCTCCCAGGAGCCCCTCGGGGATCAGGTCTCCCAGTTCATCGGGGTCTTCGATCATATCGCCGAAAAAGCAGACAGAAAGCCACCGCTGTTTCGGGTCGTCGTCGATGACGTCGATCATGACAAAAAGCGGCCTGTCTTTCTGATCTTTGTGAATGCCCCGCAGGGAATAACTGATGCCGGGGCGCGCGTGAAACTCGAATCCGGCCTCATCCTTTTTCAACAAGTCTTGATACAAGTTTTGAAAGACCGCTTTGGTTCCAAGCGGATCATCAGCCCACTCATCGATAAAACGCTGCACATTCTCCATGTCGTATTCACCTCGAGACGCTTTTGGACTTGTCGGTATTGTCGACCGCACCTGCCACATATTGCGCGAGCCGGTCTTCGATAAAAGCGGCCATTTCCTCGGCCTGGGCTTCTGACATCGAACCTATCCCCTGGCAAAGCTCGGCGATTTTTTCTTCGCTCAGGCCCATCGACTTTTCGATCATGAAGGTTTCGACTTCTCCTCCTTCCGGCAGCAGTCCGCAGCCGCCGGCGGTCCCCAAAAATTCCCCTTCGACAAAAATCGGCACGGCGATTTTGATCAGTCCTGCATCGCACTCTCCGATGACCGGTTTTTTCGTCTGCTTGGCCTGGGCCATGAAATTCTGGTTGCCCGGCGCGCATATGGCAGCCAGAGAATCCTTGTTCGCCTTGACTTCCGGGCACAGCCGGTTGCACCAGTTCGGCTTCCCGGTGACTCCGACACCGGCGGTATTATAAACGGTGCAGTTGATATGGAACCGGTCAAACAGCTCTTTTTCAAATTCGGCCCATTGTTCCTTCGATAAAATGCCAGTCAGCTCCATCGACGATCATCTCCTTGTTCCCCTCCATGGAAAGGAGGAGTGGTTTGGGAGTCCTGTTGGAAGCAACAGGGCACCATCAAGTTGAACTTTCTCCTTGTTCGGCTCGCCGTAATCGAATCGCGGCCGCAATTCGATTACGCGCTTTTTCTCCCGGATTCCGTTGAAACCAGCTCCTGAGGCTGTTCTTCACAAAGAACGGCCTCTGCGTTGTCGGCCATCTTTTTTACGGCCGAAAGAAGCACGCGTTTTTCGGCTTCAGAAAACCCGCTGAGCAGCTCTTCGTTCCATCGGTTTTGTATTTTCTTGAATTCCTTTCTGATCTTCAACGCCCCGGGCTCCAGATACACCTTTTTTACCCGGTGATTGTGCGGATCGCTTTGCCGGCGGATCAGCCGGTACTCTTCGAGCTTGGCCAGGGCACGCGAGGTGTTGGACTTGTCTACGCCGACACGCCGGGACAATTCGTCCTGGCTGAGCCCTTCTTCCCCGAAGAGCGCCGTGAGCAAGAAAAATTGTCCGGGCCCGAAGCCGAGCCGGCCCATTTCTCTGCCGACAAACAGGGTGGATAACCTGGATATCATGCAGGTCCAAGTAGTTATACGCTCCGCGTCTTTCATGCAAGGCATCGAACACTCCTGTTTCCGAAATCGGTTTTTTCAATAAAAAGTATCTGTTGTCAGTTGCGATGTCAACTGTAGTTGGCTACAATCGATCTCAAAAATGCGCTGCACCGCCGAATGAGGCGGTCATGGGGATTTTCGAGATGCGTCTACCCAGCGTCCTGCAACCCTTTTCAGTGTGCCGAATCGGTGTTAAAGTAACACCAGCGATATCGACGTTCTAACAATGCCCATTTTTGAAAGACCAACGACCCTTTTCTGCGAAACCAAACCGTAGAATGCCATTGCTACTGGAGGCACATCATGAAAAAACTCACGGTGGAAGACCTTGAAATTCAAGGAAAAAGGGTGTTGATGCGCGTCGATTTCAACGTACCGTTGAAAAATGAGCAGGTCGCAGACGATCAGCGCATCCGCGCCGCCCTGCCCACCATTGACTATATCCTGAGCCACGGCGGGCGGTTGATTCTCATGTCACACCTCGGGCGGCCCAAGGGGTCGCCGGTGGCCGAACTATCCCTGCGCCCCTGCGCCGATCGCCTGGCTGAACTGTTGGGCCGCAGCGTCAGGTTCGTCGATGACTGCGTTGGACCCGAAGCGGAGAATGCCGCTTCCGAACTTCGGCCCGGCGAAGTGCTGCTTTTGGAGAATCTTCGCTTTCATAAAGGCGAGACCGATAACGACGCCGAATTTGCCAAACGCCTCGCCAAGCTGGGGGAGGTCTATGTCAACGACGCATTCGGCACCGCCCATCGGGCCCACGCCTCCACCGAAGGGGTGACCCACCACATGGCCCGAGCCGCTGCCGGGTTCTTGATGATGAAGGAGCTGGACTACCTGGGCAAGGTGACCCAGGACCCTCAACGGCCGTTTATCGCAATTCTGGGTGGCGCCAAGATTTCCGGTAAAATCGATGTCATCGAGCACCTGCTGCCCAAGGTCGACCACTTGCTGATCGGCGGCGGTATGGCCTTTACCTTTTTCAAGGCCAAGGGGTTGGAGATCGGCAACTCCCTGCTGGAGGCCGACAAGATAGAACTGGCCTCACAGCTTCTGAAACGGGCGGGCAAAAAGATTGTCCTTCCCGTGGATTGCCGCATCAGCGATCAGTTTGATTTCAAAGCCGGCAAGGTAGGAGAACTCGTGGACGTGGCGGCAGACCGAATTCCAGCCGGGTGGACCGCGCTGGATATCGGCCCCAAAAGCATCCGCACTTTCGAGGAACTGCTGTCGGACGCCAAGACCATCGTATGGAACGGTCCCATGGGCGTATTTGAAATCGAAGCCACCGCCGAAGGGACCTATGCCGTGGCAAGGGCCATGGCCGGCGCCACCGACAAAGGCGGAGCGGTCACGGTGGTCGGCGGGGGAGACTCGGCGGCGGCGATTCGAAAATCCGGCGTCCAGGATCACATCTCCCATGTGTCCACCGGCGGCGGCGCCTCCCTGGAGTTTCTGGAAGGCAAGGTGCTTCCGGGCGTAGCCGCCCTCTCCGATCGATAAACGCCTGGACCCGGTACCAAGAACCGCCCCGTTTACAGTCGGAAATGCAGTGCTTCCCCTTCCGGCCCCTTTTATCCCTTCCATAAGGGATTAGCTTTATCATGAAACCGGGACGATTTCTGTGAAAGGGTGGTTCATATGAAAGTATTTCCTATTTTCGTTTTTTGCCTGGCCGTTTTGATCGCTGCACCGGCAGCGGTAGCGCAGAGCACCGTGTACACCTGGAAGGATGAAGACGGCGTCCTTCACTATACCAACACGGCGCCTCCCGAAGGCGCCACCATCGTCGATACCGAAAAAGAGGTGCCCCACGATCCGCAAGAGGCCCGGCAGCGGGAGATGGAGCAGCGCCGATATTTGGAGCAGCTCCGGCGGCAAGAACGCCTTTCAGACGCAGAGGAATCTGCACCGCCTGAGCAGACTGAAGGACCCGCTCAAAAGATGGAAGCCGATTCGCAGCCTCAAAAAGAAGATAAGGTCGAAAAAAGCGGGCGAAGAAAAGAGACCTGGCACCAAAGGCAGATCCAAAAACGTCAGCGGAAAAATCTCAACCAGGGGCCGTCACCGCCGTAAACAGAAGGTTAGATGACAGCCACGCCGCTGACTTCGCAACCTTCAGTTCTTTGCCTCGAAGCCTCTGATGGTGGAGGGACGCGCTCTGTCGCGTCCGTGTTGCCAGCAAGGACCCAATACCGGCTACGACGGAGCGTGGCCCTCCAACCTCCAAAACCCAAGGCGGGGACAGGTCGGTTATTGCCGCCGGCCTCGGTCGAAGTTTCATATAAGCCCCGCCGCTGACCGCGAGGCGATCAGTTTGATCAAAGGTGAACAGATGTCGAAGTCTCTGCCGGTGGAGGGACGCGCTCTGTCGCGTCCGTGTTGCCAGCAAGGACCCAATACCGGCCACGACGGAGCGTGGCCCTCCAACCTCCAAAACCCAAGGCGGGGACAGGTGGGTTATTACCGCCGACCGCGACCGAAGTTTCATATAAGCCCCGCCGCTGACCGCGAGGCGATCAGTTTGATCAAAGGTGAAACTTCTCAGGCCGTCATTCCGGGCTTGACAAGCCTGCCCCAGACCCCGATCCGGGGGAATCCAGGTATTTCTGGATCCCGGCTCGAAGTTTATCCCGCACTTGATGCGGGGCTTCGCTACGGCCGGGATGACGG
>JAIPEL010000181.1 GCA_021737185.1 Desulfobacterales bacterium
ACTTGCAACGTCGTTTATGAAAGCCTCTCCTTTGTGAATTTTGAGCGGTTCACATCTGGAGGGGCTTTCATTTATTCCCGTAAATGTCAAACTCTGGTGAGTCTCCCGGCAGAGCCGGGAGTTTACTCAGGAGCAATTAGGGCTTGGATTTTTTCCCCATCATGAACGGAGAGGCTTTTCTCATTTTCTTTTATGCGCTTATCCAGAATCCTCCCGCCTTGGGCCGCCGGAGATCGATGGGTATCAGCTCTCCAGCCGGCCAAAACTCGCCGGCAAGGCCGTGTAAAGACAGCCGCCTATTATCATGCAGAAAAAGAAAAGCGGCTAAGGGCAATTGCCACTGAGGATGCATTTTCTGCGTTACGGCCGTCTTAACGCGGCCTAACCGGCTCAAACAGTTGGCCGGCTTCCGATCTGACACCCATCGGCCTCCAGCTCGGGCTTACCGGAGTTTCATGGAGATCCGCGTTCTTTTATTGTTTCGCGGAACGCGAAACCAGCTTTAAAAAATCGCGATCAGCGATTTTTTAAAGCCGTTCGATCATTTTGTCGGCGATCTTGTCGAAGGCCTTGGTCACCGGTGAATCGGCGTTTTGCTCCCGGTAGGCGGTGCCGGCGTCTCCGCTGGCGACCACCGCCGGATCGAAGGGGACCCGGCCGAGAAACGGCACGCCCATCTGAGAGGCGGTTCTTTCTCCGCCTCCGGTGCCGAACAGATCGATCTCCTTGTTGCAGTGCGGACAGGTAAAGCCGCTCATGTTCTCGATCAATCCGAACACCGCCATCTTGACGGTCTTGCAGAAATTGATCGATTTTCGAACGTCGGCCAGGGACACCTCCTGGGGGGTAGTGACGATGATCGCCTGGGCGTCTTTGATGGTCTGGGCCACCGTGAGCGGTTCGTCCCCGGTTCCCGGGGGAGAGTCGATGATCAGAAAATCGAGATCGCCCCACTCGACGTCGCTGATGAACTGCCGGATGGCGGAAAATTTGATCGGCCCCCGCCAGATGACCGCGTCGTCCTTGCTCGGCGTCAGCGATTCGATGGAAACCGCCCCCAGATTTTCCGAATAGGCCAGCGGCTTGAGCTTCCGGGAGGCGCTCAACTCCAGCATGCCGGTCAGGCCCAGCATGCGGGGCACATCCGGGCCGTGAAGGTCGACATCCATGATGCCGACCCGGTGGCCCTTGGCGGCCAGGGCCATGGCCAGGTGGACCGACGTGCTGGTCTTGCCGACGCCGCCTTTGCCGCTCATGACCATGAACTTGTTTTTGATTCGGGCCAAGGATGCGTTTACCGCTGCATCCTGTTCGTCTTGTGCGGCGTTCTTGTCGCCGCAGGTTCCGGTGCTGCATTCAGCCATTTTGTCGCTCCTAACTCGGTTCTTTTTCAGTTGTATTTTCAGACATCCGATGAAATTCCGTGCCCTGGCAGGCAGGGCATTCCTGGGGGGGTCCGGTTCCCAGCGGCTCTTGCCAGGTCTGGCTGCATCTACGGCACAAGAAAAGGCGGACATCGTCCACCAGCCGGTACTGGCCGCCCTCGATCCGAATGGCCTTACCGTTGATCACGGCATCCGCCACGCTTTTGCGGGCCCGCTGTACGATTCGCCCGAAAGTGGCCCGGGAAACGCCCATTTGCTTTCCGGCCTCTTCATGGGAAAGGTTCATCAGATCAGCCAGGCGGATCGCCTCGCATTCGTCGACTTTCAGGACGACCTCTTCGAGTTCCATCAGGGGGATCCCCCGGGGCTTGAAATAGCTGACATCCGGATTGAAGGCCACGAGACGATCTTTGATCGGACGAACCATGATACCTCCTTTATGAGTATATACCCAGAAAGGGGAATTTACGGATTTCCCCCCTCGTTGTCAAGGGTAAACGGTCCCGATGTCCGATATCGGAGGTCCGAAGTCCGAAAATAAAATCGCTTCGCGCTTTTATTAAACGCGGCTTCGCCGCTAAAATGAGAAAGTCAAACTGGCCGTATCCATTTGTATGATACGTTGCAAATTATCTCGGGCTAATCTTGACGGGCTCGTAACAAGTCCCATAATTGTCGCTCCCGCGGAGGCGGGAGCCCAGAACCGTTTGAAATAACTGGATTCCCGCCTGCGCGGGAATGACAAAAAAAAGAAAATGGCGACTTTTTACGATTTCATCAATCTGGAATTTTGAATCCCCCGTCCGGCAACGGAACGCCTCATCGATCTTTCCCGCTTTGCCAGCGGATGACCCCGCGATCGAAATCGATGCTGTAATCGAGATCCCGTAGAAAATTCATGCCGAGCAGGCCGCCGTGGGAGACCCGGGCGCCCTGATGATCGATAATTCCTGCCCGCAGCCCTTTTTTACTGTGGGGGCCGACCTTCACGTAGGAAAGGCGGATCATGTCCGCATCGACGACGGCGCCCCCCGCCACACGCACCTTTGTTTTTTCAAACTCCCTGACCGCAAGTTCTTCGGCCACCTCCCGGTGCAGGGCGATGATCGACGCCCCGGTGTCGAGAACTAGCATGGCCTCGGTTTCGACCCCGTCGTAGCCGAGGAGCACCGGGACCATGACCTTGTTTCCCTCGACGACGACCGGGGTTTCACGGCTGTCCTGCAGCGAGCGGCGGCGACGCGCTTCGATCTCGGCTTCTCTTGCCGCCCTTTCGGCCTCCATCTCGTGCCATTCTTTGTCCAGCCGGTGCTCCCGCTCGGCAGGGGAAAGATGATCGTAGCGCTCTTCGTAGACATCGAGCTGATCCCGATAGGCTTCGGGCACCTTGCTCATGTCATCCACGTATACCGCGTGACCATCCCGGTCCACATACCGGTAAAACTCGGCACCCGCTTTCGTCGGCCAAAACAAGCACGCCCCGATTAGGAGCATGGCAGCTGCGCATACCCTAAAAGAGGCTTCTGGAAAGCGTTTTCCGCTCACGGCCGCTCCATTGTGGATTGTTTGGTGCAAACGCGTACCCGCAGGAAAAATCTCGGTGACTCCATACCATCATTTAGCCCGATTGGCCAAGGCGGCATCGATGTAACGGCCACATTGCTTCCAAGAAAAGCCGTGCACAGATAGGGGCTATTTTTTTATATGGTTATCTATGAAGCTCAAGGAGGCTCGAGCCGGAGGCGGTGGAGGGACGCGCGCAGTATAAGTCCGCGTTGTCGGTAACGACCAAATCCCGGCCACGACGGAGCGTGGCCCTCCAAGCCCAAACCCATCGGCATCCGGCGGACCCTATCTGGAGGATTCCGAATAAGCGCATTTTTTTAAAGGCGGCGGAGCCGCCTCCAATAAATACGCGCCAGCGTATTTATCCGGGGAATTTGAGCGTCAGGGTCTGTCCCCCGTCTTCGGTTTCAACCTTGGCTTTCAATTCGATACTGTCGTTGCGGATGCCAAGGGCCAGCGGGGTCTTTCCCTTTTCGCCTTCCATATGGGTGACTCCCCGGAGCAGGTCTATGATTCGCTGTCCGATGGCAGCCCCCGGAGAGGGAAGCTCCGCCTCACGGTATTTGGCGGTCACCCGGACATTTCCGTCGCCGGTATGCTGGACGGAGATTTTTTTGGCGTTCTGATTCACGCCGTGAAGCGCAGCCAGGGCGATCCATTTCACGGCGGCCTCGTCCAGCTCGGTTTCCGCACCGATCTCGGACATTTCCTTGAGCGGATCGTTGGCGGCATAGCAGTCGATCATTTCCTGGATTTTTTGATGGGTGCTTTCCGTGTCTTTCATGGGATGACCTCCTTTCCATCAGGCAATCGAACTTTCAATTTTATGTCCTTTAGTCATTTTAATCATAGTTATAGACCAATCAATAAATATGCTTCCGGGTGTTTTCATTCTAAATAGCGATGTGCCGCCTTATCGCACATCGCTATTATCGGATCCAGAAAAGGCTCAGCCACGGTACATACGTGATGACCAGAAGGGCTGCCAGGAGCAGCGCCAGATACGGAAGGGAGGCCCGGTACAGGACGGTGAGCGGTTTTTTAAATTTCAAACTCGAAATGAACAGGTTGATCCCCACCGGCGGGGTCGAATAGCCGATTTCCAGATTGACCAGGAAGATCACGCACAGATGGATCGGATCGATGCCGTAGGTCAAGGCAATGGGCACCATGATCGGCACCACGATGACGATGGCCGAAAAGATGTCCATGGCACAGCCCACAGCCAGCAAAAAGACGTTCAACCCGGCCAGAAACAATATCCTGCTTTCCGTGACGGAGGTCAGAAACGACAGGATCCGCTCCGGCACCTGGGCGTCGACGAGCACTCCCGTAAACCCGAGCGCAACGCCGAGGATCACGATGATCGCCCCGGAAAGGACTGCACTTTCCACCATGATGCCGGGCAGCTGCCGGAAAAACCGTACCTCCCGGGTAACGAAGCAGGCCACGGTCAGCACGTAGACCAGCACCAGGGACGCCACCTCGGCAATGGTGACAAACCCGCCGTAGACCCCGACCACCACGATCAAAAGCACAGGCCATTCCCAGATCCCTTCGATGAAGGTCTTCTTGATCCGGCCCCAATCCGGCGCCGGCCGGGCCGGTCCCCCGGGCTGGCGATGCCGGTGGAAAAAGGCGTACGCCGACACCATCAGGATCATCAGGACGCCGGGCACCAGGGCCGCCTTGAAAATCCGTCCGATGTCTGTCTGGGAAACGACCCCGTACAGGATCACTGCCAGGCTCGGCGGAAAAAGCAGCCCTCGGGAGCCGGAGGTGGTCAGCAGGCCGAGGCTGAAGCGATCCGAGTAGCCCCGGCCCCGGAGAACCGGGTAGAGAATGCTTCCCAGTGCAACGATGGTGACTCCGCTTGCCCCGGTCAAGGCGGTAAAAAACGCGCAGGAACACAGCGCCGCGATAGCCATTCCACCAGGAAGCCACCCGATCAGCGCGCTCATGAAATTCATGATCCGGCCCGGCGCTCCGGTCTCGGTGAGCAGCGTCCCCACCAGCACAAACAGCGGCAGCGCCACCAGCACCGGCATCGAGGCCAGCCGGTTCATCTCGATCAGGACGAGTTGGACGGAAAGCAGGCTCGGGTCGGCCGCCAGCAAAGCGGCAATGGACAGGCCGGCAATGACCGTGAACAGCGGGGTCTCTAACAGCGCGAAAACGACGATCACGATGACGGCGGCGGTCAGCAAGTCCATAGGTAGTTGATTGGTTGATTGGTTGAATGGTTGATTGGTTGGTTCGTGGATTAGTCAGCGGCGCTATTGGTGAATTTCATCGATCCGGACCCAATGGTGTCTCATGTGAAACTTCATGTTCCCGGTCCGTCATTCCGGGCTTGACAAGCCTGCCCCGGACCCCGATCCGGGGGAATCCAGTTTTTTGTGGATCCCGGCTCGAAGTTTATCCCGCACCCCGGATCAAGTCCGGGGCAGGCTTTGATGCGGGGCTTCGCTTCCTTCTTCGTTTAAGAGCAACTATGCCGCGACAAGTCGGCCGGGATGACGGGGTGGGGAGTTTACCCCTTGATCAAACTGGACGCCCCGGCGGTCAGCGGCGGGGCTTGTCTTTCCCCACTTGACCATTCAACCATTTAACCAATCAACTTTGAGAAGATTCAGCCGAAGATATCGAAAAAACCCCTAATAAGTATCGAAATGCAGCGACGGCAAAAAAGACCGGAAACACCACGGCGATCCATCCGCGGGCCCCGAAGATCGCGACCTCATTTTGAACAAAGCCGAAAGAGGCGGCGAGCAGCACCCCCATCACCGCCGCACCGAACAACCCGACGGCTGCGTTTGCCCAGCTCCGGATCCGCTCCGGGACGAACCGGAGAAACAGCTCCAGGCGGATATGACGCCCCTGGCGCAGTGCAAGGGAGGCCCCCACCAGCGCAATCCACAGCACGCCGGCCGGGGCAAGCTCCAGAAGGCGCTGGGAGGATGCGCCAAAGAGGTTCCGGGCAACGATGGTGCCGAAGGTGATCAGGATCAGCCCGAAAAACAGCAGGCAAACCACCACCTGCTCACACCGGGCAAGGGCGTTGTCGAGGCGGGAGAGGAGTCTCAAGGGCATTTTATCATTCCATCACGAAAGTATTTTGTCACAGATGGGAGGCGAAGACAGATGTCAGAGGTCAGAGGTCAGCCCCGCTGCTGGCCCGCGGGATTCAAGATTCCAAATTCAAGATTCAAGATTCTCCGGCGGGAGATTTATATGAATCTTTGGGTCTTAACCGGCCAGTTTGATCAATTGTGAAACTTCTCAGGCCGTCATTCCGGGCTTGACAAGCCTGCCCCGGACTCCGATCCGGG
>JAIPEL010000182.1 GCA_021737185.1 Desulfobacterales bacterium
GCCGGCGGCAATAACCGACCTGCCCCCGCCTTGGGTTTTGGAGGTTGGAGGGCCACGCTCCGTCGTGGCCGGTATCGGGTCATTTCTGGCAACACGGACGCGACAGAGCGCGTCCCTCCACCGTCAGGGGCTTCGATATAAGTTTCAGTATTGATCAAACTGGCCGCCCCAGCGGTCAGCGGCAGGGCTTATGTGAAACTAGGCCAAAATGGCATAGTTTCACCCTTGATCAAACTGGTCGGCGAGGCCGGCCAGAGGCGGCGCTCGTATGAAATTCTATTCCCAGTCCGTCATCCCGGCCGTAGCGAAGCGGAGAGGCGGGTCTTCGACGATATCCCCGACGAAGCCGGTTACGGGATTCGGCTCGCGTATGTTCGGCGGATCTTCTCATAGGTTCCGTCATTTCTGATCTCTTCGAATACCTTCTGCCAGAGCGAGACGATATGGGGAGACGTCTTCCGGGAAAAAGCAATATAGTTGTTGACCGTCAAAAACGGGAACGCTCGTTCGAGTTGGGAAGGGTCCACCCCGGCCTGACGGACCTGGTGGTTCACGTTGA
The DNA here is from genome assembly GCA_021737185.1 of Desulfobacterales bacterium. Lineage (GTDB taxonomy): Bacteria > Desulfobacterota > Desulfobacteria > Desulfobacterales > CAFBRK01 > JAIPEL01. The sequence goes on from JAIPEL010000182.1 coordinate 560, forward strand.
AATCGGAGGTCACCCAAAGATCGATATCGCCGCGAATCAGATGTTGGATATTGTTGGTATTATCGTTTGTGGGAACCAGGTTGCCGAATCCCTTTTTCTCCAGGTACTGCATCTTGGCGTCCCGCCGGTAGACGCCGATTCTACCGACCTTGGCCGCGTCTTCGAGGGAATCGATCCGGGGGCCTTTTCCTTTCAGGGCATAAAACCCCCAGGTCTGGGAATAGAGAGGGCCGACCCAGAAAAACAGGTCTTCGCGCTGGGGCAGGCGGGTAGTGGAAAACAGCACCACCCCGGGCTGGCTCAGGGCCAGCTCGTAGCCCCTCGCCCAGGGAACCATATCGATGGGATCGGGGCGGTTCACCCGGTGCAGGATTTCCCCCACGATTTCCGCCGAAAGCCCCGAAATCCTGCCGTCTTCCATGTAGGTCGACGGGGGCGCATTCTCGGTGTACAGAAAGAGGCGAACCGGCCGGATTTCTTCTCCGGCCGCCCCGGTCCGGGGCAGCAGGGCGCCGGAGGGCATCCATTTCCGGCAGATCCACCAATAGGTGCCGTCGGCCTTCATCTCATCGAGGGTCGCCTGCCATTGTTTCACCACCGTGTCGGAAATACCCTCGGATAAAGCAATGTAGGAATGGCGCTGCTGGTAGGTGAAGACTTCTTCGAGGCGGTTCCAATCCACCCCGGCTTCCTGGGCCACCCTGGGGGCACCGACATTGTCGAAAAACCAGAGATCAACCCGGCCGGAGATCAGCTTTCGCAGGCCGCTTTGGGGGGTTGTCGCCGAATCAAGGTTCTCGAATCCCATGGAAAGAAGCAGCTGCTCCCGGAGATCGTCCCGGTAGGTGGCAATGGATCCCACTTTTTGGGCCTCCTCCGTGGAAGACACCTTGATCCCGGAATCTTTCCGGGCATAGAAGACAAGACGGAAACTATAGAGTGGCCCCACCCAGTGAAACTTATCTTCGCGCTCTTCGGTTCTGGCGGTGGTAAACAGGATCACATTCGGCTCGGTCTGAAGCCGCTGGTACCCTCTTGCCCAGGGGACGACCTGAACCGGGAACGCCGCCCCCTGCCGGCGCATGATTTCCTGTACCAGTTCGGCGGTCACCCCGGTCAGTTTTCCTTGCCGGGTAAAGTTGTACGGCGGATTTTCCTCGGTAAGCAGCACCAGGGGCCCGGCACCGGCAGGGCAGGAAGAAAAAAAGAAAAGACCGATGAAACAGGCAAAAAAAACGAACTTGACGGCACCGGCACCGTTTCCTGGCGCGGTCCTCCATGCCGGGCGTTTTGCATAAATCCAACTCCGTACCGAATTCATGATGGCTTCTCCCATACGAAAGAGGCGTCGATGACCCGCGGGCGATTAGAGCGCTTGGCAAAATAACGTTCCGATAGCAGCCGTTTTTCGATTTCCCGTTGGACAGCCAATCCACGGAATTCTGAAAATCCCTATCTCCGGATACCATAAGCACGCTATTGCCGCAAAAAAGTGCAGCAGACGGATGCGTTGACCATCTGGGCCACCTCTTCGGAGGGCTTTCCCAAAAGGCGATGCACCCCGAATGCCGGCAGTCCGTCGGCTCGTCGCCACCGGAAAGGAACCTCCGGGCAAGGCTTGTGATCCGAAGCAAATTGTGACAAAAATAAACGCATCTTCAGATCGTTTGCACAGCCCCTGCAAGTTGGCCTGAATGCAGGCGTCCCTCTTTGCCCCGGCGACTCGACCCCAGGCAAAGCATGCGGCGGCCGTTTCACCCGAACTGGAAGGGAAATCGATTGAACCGGACACAGGTGCTGATCATCGGCGGCGGCATAACCGGTGCGGGACTTGCCCGGGAGCTGGCCCTGCGGGGCGTGCACTGCACCTTGGTCGAGCGAAAAGATCTGAACGCCGGGGCATCCGGGGCCAACCATGGGCTCCTTCACAGCGGCGCGCGCTATGTGTCCGACGATCCGGCCAACGCCCGGGAATGCTTCGAAGAAAACCAGGTGCTGAAGCGGGTGGCCGCCCACTGCATCGAGAACACCGGCGGACTTTTCGTGGCGGTCGAAGGAGACGACGAAGGCTATATCGCCCGCTTCCCGGAGCTGTGTGCCAAAAGCGGCGTTCCTGCCGAACCTGTGGATGTCCAAGAGGCCCGGGAGATGGAACCCGTTCTTTCCGAACGGCTCATCGCCGCCTACCGGGTGCCGGATGCGGCCGTCGATCCGTTTCAGCTCACCTTGGACAATGTGATTCACGCACGGGAGATGGGCTGCCGGCTGCTTCGCCACACGAAAGTGATCGGTTTTGAAGTCGGAGACGGCCGAATCCAGAAAACCCGCCTGCAGAACACCCTTACCGGCGAGGTCTTTTCCGTCGAAGCCGAGCATGTGGTCAACGCCACAGGCGCCTGGGCGGCGCGGCTGGCCTCCCTGGCCGGCATCGACATTCCCATGGTCTATTCCAAGGGAAGCCTGTTGGTCACCCACAGCCGGCTGGCCGAACGCGTCATCAACCGGCTCCGGCCGTCTTCCAACGCTGACATCCTGGTGCCGGGAGGAACGGTGTCGATTCTGGGGACCACTTCGGTCCGAACCGACGATCCGGACCGAATTCGGCCCACCGTGGAAGAAATCGACTTCATCGTGGAGGAAGGTGCGCAGATGATCCCAAGCCTGGAGGCGACGCGCTTTATCCGCGCCTATTCCGGGGTCCGGCCCCTGGTCGGCGCTCAACAGAGCGGGGACGATCGGGGCATGAGCCGGGGTTTTGCGCTGCTGGACCATGGCGAGCAGGGTCTCGACAACTTCACGACGATCACCGGAGGAAAGCTGACCACCTACCGACTGATGGCGGAAAAGACCGCCGACCTGGTCTGTCGGCGGCTGGGCGTTTTTGCCCCCTGCACCACGAAAACCGCGCTGCTTCCTTCCGCCGCCGCCGCCAGGTTCACCCAGCCCGGATTTACGCCCAGATTATGGCTCCAGGGCCGAGAGCCGGGCGATGTTCTTCTGTGTGAATGCGAAATGGTCTCCTCGAGCGTGGTGGACCAGATCATCGATTCGGTCAATAGGCAGGGCGGCCGAGCGGATTTGAATACTGTGGGGATGCGCAGCCGCATCGGAAAGGGCGCCTGCCAGGGAACCATGTGCGGGCTTCGGCTGGCCGCCTACTTGTATGATCGCGGGACGCTGTCTTCGACTGTGGGCACCGCCTCGTTGAAAGCCTTTCTCAACGAGCGCTGGCGGGGGATCAGGCCGCTGCTGTGGGACATCTCCCTGATCCAATCCGAATTCCAGGAGGCGCTGTATTGCGGCCTCTTCGGGCTGGAGCTGTAGATGGAAACCCGCTTTGAAATGGCCGTCATCGGAACCGGCATGGCAGGTCTGGCCGCCGCCTTGTTTGCCGCCCGGCAGGGAGTGGCTGCCGCCGTCGTCGGTTCGTCTGCGGAGATCATCTTTGCCAGCGGCTTTTTCGATGTGCTCGGCGTCCATCCGATCGAACAACGGCGCATCCGCATCAATCCATGGAAAGGGATTGAAGCCCTGGTCCGGGACAACCCGAAGCATCCGTACGCAAAGATATCGCAAAAAAACATCGCCGAAAGCCTTGAAACCGTGATCGCCTTTTTGCAGAAGACCGGCCTTTCCTATTGCCGGCGGTCGAATCGCAACGCCATGGCCGTCACCCCGGCGGGCACGCTGAAACCGACCTATGCCATGCCCCGATCCATGTGGAACGGCGTTCTGGCTTGGGAGGAAAAAGCACCGTGTCTGATCGTCGGCCTGGAAGGACTGAAAGGATTCAGCGCTCGAATGATCGCAGAAAACCTGCGGCAAAAGTGGCCGGGACTTCGGCCGGTGAAAGTTTCCTTTCCTGATTCGGGTCCCGGCGCCGAGCTCTTTGCCGAACGACTCGCCCGCCGCCTTGAGTCGTCCTCTATACGCAAATCTTTTGCGGCCGCGGTCAGACGCCGCCTCGGAGCGGCAAGGGCGGTCGGCATGCCCGCCGTGTTCGGCCTCTACCGCCCGGAGGAAGTCTTCGCCGACCTTCAAGCCCGCATCGGGGTGCCCATATTCGAAATACCGACCATGCCCCCGTCGATTCCCGGTCTGCGGATCAAAGACGCATTTTTGCGGGAGCTTCCCAAACTGGGGGTCCGGGTCTTTGCCGAGAAAAAAGTGCTCGCCGCCCGACATGAACCGGGCCGCGGCTTTGTCCTCGACATCGGCGCTGAAGCCGCCGAGGCGGTCGTGTGCAGCGACGCGGTGATTCTGGCCAGCGGCCGATTTCTGGGAAGAGGGCTGCGCGCCGAAAGAACACGGATCATCGAGGCTGTTTTCGATCTGCCGGTGTATCAGGTGTCGGACCGGGCATCCTGGCATCGAGAGGAGCTTCTCGACGCAAGGGGCCATCCCATACACCGAGCCGGCGTGGAGATCGACGACTGGTTTCGTCCATTGGCCGGCAGCGGCCGCCCGGCATACGATCGTCTTTTTGCGGCAGGCTCCATTCTGGCCCATCAGGATTGGATGCGTGAAAAATGCGGCTCAGGCTTGGCCGTTGCCTCGGCCCAGGCCGCCGTGAACGCCTACCTGAACTTGAAAAAGAGCCCAGCGCAATGAAGCCTTTCGACCAGTTTCCGCAGAAAATTCGAGGCCAGATCCGCTTTGTCCTCACCGACATCGACGACACCCTGACTCTTGAAGGACGGTTGGTTCCGGCGGCGTTTGCAGCCATGGAGCGGCTGCAGTCCGCCGGACACCGCGTGGTGCCGATCACGGGACGTCCGGCCGGATGGTGCGACCACATCGCCCGGATGTGGCCGGTGGACGCCGTGGTGGGGGAAAACGGGGCTTTTTACTTCAGCTACGACCGCCGGGAAAAGAAAATGAGGCGCGTCTTCTGGAAATCGGACGCGGAAAGAAGCCAAGACCGCCGAAAACTGGACCGGATCCAGTCCAGGATTCTGGAAACTGTTCCCGGATGCCGGGTCTCTGCCGATCAGGCCTACCGCGAGGCCGACCTGGCCATCGACTTTCGCGAAGACGTCCCCCCGCTTCCCATGGCCGCGGTAGACGAGATCGTTCGCTGTTTTACCGAAGCCGGGGCCCAGGCCAAGATCAGCTCCATTCACGTAAACGGCTGGTTCGGCGGCTATGACAAGCTTTCCATGACCCGGCGGCTCTTCGAGGGCGTATTTTCAGAAACGCTGGACCAGGTGCGCGATCAGGCCGTCTTCTGCGGCGATTCCCCCAATGACGCCCCCCTGTTTGCCTATTTTCCCCACGCAGTCGGGGTAGCCAACGTCCGGCGGTTCATGGATCGGTTGGTTTCGCCGCCGGCCTGGGTAACGCAGCACGAAGGCGGCGAGGGATTTGCGGAAATGGTGGACGGACTGCTCGGGATAGAGGACGGAAAGGACTGATGTCAGATGTCGGATGTCCGAGGTCGGAAAAGCAGAGGACAGCCCCGCCGCTGGCGCGGGGTTCAGGGTTCAAGGTTCAAGGGTTGCCGTAGGCAATTCTATCGGAATTTTTTGGCATTAGCCTGCCAGTTTGATCAAACCTGAAACTTGTGTCGAAGCTTTTGCCGGTGGAGGGACGCGCTCTGTCGCGTCCGTGTTGCCAGCAATGACCCAATACCGGCCACGACGGAGCGTGGCCCTCCAACCTCCAAAACCCAAGGCGGGGACAGGTCGGTTATTGCCGCCGGCCTCGGTCGAAGTT
>JAIPEL010000183.1 GCA_021737185.1 Desulfobacterales bacterium
CTGACCGCCGAAGGGCGGCGGCTGGCTGAAGACCGCCACGCCTTCATGGAGGCGTTTTTCAACCGATTTATCGAAGAATATCAAGGAAAGAGGTAGCAGAAATGAGCATCAACGTGGTCGAGCGGATCGACGATCGGGTGGCTGTCCGGCACGTGCTGGTCAGCGTTTCAGACAAAAGCGGGCTGGACAGATTCATTCCCGGCCTTCTCGGGATCAACCCGGAGCTGAAGATTTTTTCCACCGGCGGCACCTTTTCCCGGATCGGCGAGATCCTGGGCAAGCGCGCCCAGGGTCGCCTGGTTCAGGTGTCGGACTATACCGGGCAGCCCGAAACCCAGGGGGGCCTGGTCAAGACCCTCGACTTCAAGATCTACCTGGGACTTTTGACCGAAACCTACAACGAGGCGCACCAGCAGGATCTTCGGCGAACCGGAGCGGTGCCCATCGACATGGTGGTGGTCAACCTGTATCCTTTCCAGCAGACCGTGGCCCGGCCGGAAGTGACCGTGGAAGAGGCCCGGGGCAACATCGACATCGGCGGCCCGTGTATGATCCGGGCGGCAGCGAAAAATTATCTCCGGGTCGCCCCGGTGGTCGATCCGGGAGACTACGAGCGCATTCAGGCGGAACTGGAAAAAACCGGCGGGAGCCTGACCGCGGCCCTGCGCTTCGATCTGGCCCGAAAGGCCTTCACCCACACGGCAGACTACGACCGGGCGATCGCCGAATTTCTTCAGAAAAAATCCGAGCAGGAGATGAGAAGCTGCTATACCTTTGAAAACCAATAGATTGACGGCTCGGCAGGATCGGTCGGATCGGACCAATCGGACGGATAAGACGGACAGGACAGATCCGTCGGATCCGACCGATCCGTCCGATTTGCGGATTTTTACTGGAAGTGTAGCCGTCCTTGAACCCAGAACCCAGAACCCAGAACCCTGAACCCAGAACCCTGAACCTCTGAACCCCGAACCCTGAACCTGAACCCCTGAACCCCGAACCTCCGAACCCCCGAAGGGAGACCTCGTCATGGCCGAAGACCTCAAGAAAATGTACAGAACGATCGTGGAGGAGCATTTCCCCGGAAACATGGAGATCAGCTTCGTTGCGGGCGACCGGCGGCAGACCCTGTTTTATGAAAAGGTGCTATGGGAGATCAAAGGGGTCTACAAGGGGCTCCGATACGGAGAAAATCCCGGCCAGGAGGCGGCCCTCTACAAACTGGTCAACGGCAACCTGGTGTTGGGAAATGCCGAGTCGATTCAGCCGGGCCGGTATCTGGCCTCCGACATCGAACTGCTGCAGTCCGGAAAGCACCCGGGAAAGACCAACCTCACCGACGCCGACAACGCCCTGAACATTCTGCGCTACTTTACCGACCGGCCGACGGTGGTGATCGTAAAGCATAACAACCCCTGCGGCGTGGCCCGGGCCGATACGCTCGAATCGGCCTATGAAAAAGCAAACATGGCCGACCGGGTTGCCGCCTTCGGTGGATGCATCGCCTTAAACCGGGCCGTGGACAAGGCCACCGCAGAAGCGATCTCCCGTCAGTACTCGGAGGTGGTGGTGGCCCCGGAATTCGAAGAGGGGATTGTGGAAATTTTTGCCCGAAAGAAAAACCTCCGGGTGGTGCGCATCGCCAACATCGATCGCCTCCAGACCTTCGTGGGCCAGCGCTGCGTCGAGTTCAAGAGCCTCATCGACGGAGGGGTCATCGCCCAGTGGTCCTTTGTCCCGGAGACCCGGTCGGCAAAGGACCTGACGGTGGCCGAGTGCGAATACCAGGGCAAAGCGTACCGAATTGAGCGCAGCCCCACCGAAAAAGAGATCGACGATCTGCTTTTCGGCTGGCTCGTCGAGTCCGGGGTGACCTCCAATTCGGTGATCTACGTCAAAGACAATGTGACGGTGGGCATCGGCACCGGCGAACAGGACCGGGTCGGGGTTGCCGAAATCGCCCGGGACAAGGCCTTTCGGAAGCTGGCCGACCGGTATTGTTTCCAGGAGCACGGCCTCGCCTACAACGAGCTTTTCGACGCCGAAAAAAAAGGCGCCATCGACGAGCGCGTGGCCCGGGAAAAGGGCGGGCTGATCGGCGCGGCCATGGTCAGCGACGCGTTTTTCCCCTTTCGCGACGGGGTCGATGTCGGGCTGCGGCAGGGGGTGACCGCGGTGGTGCAGCCCGGAGGGTCGACCAACGATTATCAGGCCATCGAGGCCTGCAACGAAGCCGGCGCCACCATGGTTTTTACCGGGCAGCGAAGCTTCAAGCACTGACATGGTCACTAAAAAACGACTGGCCCTGGCAGCCGCAATCGCGGCGCTCATTGTTGTTCTCCTTGCGGTTTTTGCCGCAGTGGTGGTCCCGCGCCTTCTGGACAGCCGGTCGGCGCGTGAGATGATCCAGCGCGAAGTATCGAGCCGAACCGGCGGAGACTTCACCCTGGAGAGTGTCCAGCTCGAGCTGCTGCCCCTGCCGCGGCTGAAGATCGCTTCTCCCCACTTTGCCAGAGGCGCGTCGGTTGCGGCCCGCGCCGAGTCGATCGTCTTGTACCCCCGAATTTTGCCCTTGCTGAAGGGGAATTTCGAGATTGCGCGCCTGCGGGTGGCGGGGCCGACCGCGGAGCTGACCGCAGCGCCGTCGGGCGAAGCCGGCAACGGCGCCGGTGCGGCATTATCCCCGGAGGCCGCGGCGGCCGCTTTCGGTGCGGCGGTTGCTCAGGTCAAGCGGCAGTTCCCGGATCTTTCGGCCGCCGTGGCCGGCGGCACCCTGATCCTGACGCTGGCTGACGGATCCCGGCTTCGCTTCGAGCAGATCGAGGCGCATCTTTCCACGGAAGCCCCCCGGCTCGAGTTGGGCTGCCGGTCGGATCTGTGGGACAGCCTGCGGGTGAGTTGGGCCCTCGACGAACGACGCCTGCCGGGAAAGGCCGACATCACCGTCTCTCAACTCCGGCCGGAGCGGATCGTCAATCGCCTGCTGCCCGAGTCAGGACCGCGGCTGACAGCCGCCCGGGTGGATCTGGCCGTCGAGATCCTCCCGGAAAAAGACGGCCTGCCGAGGGTCTCCTTTACCGGGGCCCTGCCCCGGGCCGATTTTCGGCGGGGCACGGAGCGGATTACCGTCTCTGCCGATTCGTTTGCCGGCAGCCTTCAGCCGGAAAAGGACCGGGTGCTGCTTGTCGTCGACCGGTGGAAGGGAAAAAGCCCCGACCTGGAGCTGTCTGCGGCGTTCGGCTTCGTCCGGGGGGCCGGAGGAAATTTCGTTCTGCGGGATCTCCGGCTCCGGGGCACGGACATCGATGCGGCCGCGGTAAAAACGCCGGTTCTTTTCTTTGCCGGCGGCAAGGCGGCGCTGGATAACGTGTTCGACGTGATCCGGGGGGGGCAGGTGAAGGACCTGACGCTCGACGCCCGAATCCCCGGACCGCAGCGTTCCTTTGCCCCGGAGGATTTCAGCCTCCAGGGGCAAATCGAGGACGGCGCCGTTCATATCCCCGGGATCGATCTGGACCTGAGCGAAGTGGCGGGAAAGGCCCGCATCGAAAGCGGGCTGCTCACAGCAGAATCGGTAAAGGCCGTCCATGGCCGTGTTTCAGGCAGCGACGGGTCGCTGACCCTATCCCTGTTCGACGGCGCAAACCGGTTCGGGCTGGACATCCGCGTCGATGCGGGTCTGTCGGGCCTTGCCGAAACCCTTGCCCGTATGATCGAAGCCCCGTCGTTTACCAGAGGGGTCGAAGCGATCCAGTCCCTGGACGGCAGGGCCCAGGGGCGGCTTTTTTTGGGGCAAACCCTGGACGACATCCGCCCCCGGGTGGTGATCGATCGGATTTCGGCCGAGGCTTCGGTTTCTTTTCTGCCCGGACCGGTGGCGATTTCCGGCAGCGGCATCGAATACAGCGGCGAATCGATTTCAGCCGCCGCCCTCGACCTGGGCGCCGAAGGGATTCGCATCGAAAAAATTTCAGGTTCCCTGGCATGGGAAAAGGCGCTTCGGATTGAAGCCGAAGCGGCATCGGTCTCGCTTCGGATCGACCCGGTCATGGCCTTGCTGCCGCAGCTTGCCTCCCTGGCCGGGCAGGTGCCGGAAGCCACGCTTTCCGGGGGCGAGATCAGGCTTTCTGAGATTCGGTGGCGCGGCCCGGTGTTTTCTCCGGCCCAATGGGACTACGATGCCAGAGGAACCCTGCGCTCGGCGCAGGTCGAAAGTGATCGCCTGCCGGCGCCGGTGCGGGTATCTGTGCTGGCGTTTCACGCCCGACCGAGGCTCCTTTCGCTGCAGGAATTTCAGATCGCGTTTCTCGACGCGGCGCTCTCAGGCAGCGGCTCCCTGCAAGGGCAGCCGCACGCCGCGGAGCGCGCGGAGCTGAGGCTCGAAGGCAAGATCGGACCCGAGGCGGACAGGTGGCTTCTGGCCCAGTCCCGGATCCCGTCGGCCCTGACCCTTCAGGTCCACCAGGTTTCCGATGCGCGCGTTCAATGGATCCGGGATGGGGCGCTGTCCGTGTCCGGGCACCTGCTCTTGAACCGTGACACCCGTGTTTCGGTCGACTTGGAGCGAGGGCCGGAACGCTTCGATTTGAAGCGGCTTTCCATCGAAGACCCGGACTCCAAGGCCGAGGCATCGTTTAGACGAACGCCGTCGGCCCTGGAGTTTACCTACAACGGCCGCTTGTCGAGCACCACGGTCGATGGGCTCATCCGGAACAACGATCTTCTCGGCGGGTGGATCATGGGTGGACTGCGGGCTCGGATCGACCTTGATTCCCCCGGTGCCAGTGAAATCGAAGGGCGGCTGGAAGTCGAGAAGCTCACCGTTCCGCTGGAGGAGGGGCCCCGCATCCGGGTCGCAAAAGCCTCTCTCTACGGCGAAGCGCATCGGCTCGATGTAGAGCGGCTCGACATACGGATCGACGACGATCCATTTGAAGCAAGGGGGGAGGTCTTCCGCCGGGAAGGCGGCTTCGGCGTGAACGGGTCCATCAGCGCAGCACGGATCGATCTGAACCGCTGGCGGCAGGCCCTGTTTCCAGAAGCGCGGCAAGCCGGAAAGGAGCAGCCGGCGGCGGTCCGGATTCCGGTGGACGGCAGCGTTCGGATCGACGCCGGCACGGTACTGTATGAAGAGTACCGATTCGAGGAGGTCTCAGCCGAGGTCCAGCTCTTTCAGGACCGAACCGAGGTGAGCCTCGAAAAAGGCAAGCTGTGCGGCATCTCGGTCCCTGCCGAGGTAACCGTCTTTGCCGATTCGACGGCGCTTCAGCTCCGGCCCATGGTGACCGACGGCCAGCTGGCGCAGGCCAGCCGATGCCTGCTCGGCGACGGCGGCCAGATGGAAGGCCGGTTTTCTCTCAACGGCAGCATTTCCGGCCGGGGCAGCGCCGAAGAGCTGATTCCATCTTTGAGCGGAAACCTGAATTTCAGCGCCCGGGAGGGGCGGATCCGGGAAAACGCCGGCTTCGGGATTCTCAAGCAGGTGCTGGCCCTGGTCAACGTGACGGAAATCTTTGCCGGCGCCCTGCCGGATTTCAGCCGGAACGGCTTTCGCTACAACTCCATCAAGGCAAGCTCCGAGATCGAAGAGGGGGTTCTTCGCTTTACGGAGGTGGTGATCGACGGCCGAAACATGAACCTTACCGCCCAGGGAGACGTCGATCTCGCCGATCGGCGGCTGAACATGACGGTTCTGGTGGCGCCGTTGAAAACCGTGGACCGGATCGTCGGCAAGATTCCGCTGGTGGGCGACATCCTGGAAGGGACCCTCATATCGATTCCCGTGCGGGTCCGAGGAACCCTGGACAAGCCGGAGGTCAATTTCATTCCGCCGTCGATGGTAGGCAAAGGGCTGATCGGGATCACCGAGCGGACCCTGAAGCTTCCCCTGAAGCTGATTTATCCAGGTACCCGTTAGATGTTTTCGGCACCGCCGGGGCGTTGGAACGGGACGGGCAGGCTGCCGGCCGTCGAGTTGACATCCGCTGCCCGGCTTGAATACAATTTATAGGAATTGCCCCTGATTTCCGTTCCATATGAGCCCCGCCGTCCCGTTCTCGAACGGGATTTGATCAAACGCGAAACTTGTGTCGAAGCCCCTGCCGGTGGAGGGACGCGCGCAGTCTAGTCCGTGCTGCCGGTAACGACCAAATGCCGGCCACGACGGAGCGTGGCCCTCCAACCCCCAAAACCCAAAACGGGGACAGGTCGGTTTTTGCCGCCG
>JAIPEL010000184.1 GCA_021737185.1 Desulfobacterales bacterium
AGCGTCCAGATTGATCAATGGTGAAACTTTTTTCGAAGCCTCTGCCTCTGTAGGGAACGGCCTCCGTGCCGTTCCGTGCGGCACGACACGGAGGTCGTGCCCTACAAAAACCCCGGCTTTGGACGAAGTTTCACATAAGGAGTAGGGATTCAGAACCCAGAACCCCGAACCTCTGAACCCAGAACCTCTGAACCCAGAACCCCGAACCCAGAACCCAGAACCCAGAACCCAGAACCTCTGAACCCAGAACCCAGAACCCCGAACCTCTGAACCCAGAACCCAGAACCCAGAACCCAGCATCCAGAGTCGAATCTCCATGACCAAACAAACTCCTGAAAAAAACGGCATCGGCAGCATCCAGCCGTGGATCCTGCCGGCGGCGGCGCTGGCCGGGTGGTTTCTGGTTTGCGAACTGGGGGCGGTGCCCGGATACCTGCTTCCCCATCCGTTGGAGGTCGGCCGGGCCGGCTATCAGTATATTTTTGGCAGCCCCGGCGAGGCCCCTTACGCGGGGCGATTTGCGGCAGACCTGGCAGCCAGCCTGGTGCGGGTGGCGGTCGGTTTTGCCCTGGCGGTGGCGCTGGGCATCCCCCTTGGGGTTCTTTCCGGCCGTCTGGCCGTGGTCAACCGTCTGGTGAGCACCTCCATCAACGCCCTTCGTGCCGTGCCCGGCATCTGCTGGCTCCCTCTGGCCATGGTATGGTTCGGGATCGGAATGAAGACCACCGTTTTTCTGGTCGCCCTGGCGGCGTTTTTCCCGGTCTATCTCAACGCGGCGGCCGGCGCCCGTGCGGTGGATCCGCTTTACTATCAGGCGGGCGCCATGATGGGGGTGACAAGGCTCCGCGGGGTGTTCGCCATCCTGCTGCCGGCGGCCATGCCCAACATCATCACGGGGCTGAGGCTGGGATTGGGCATCTCATGGGCCTATCTCGTTCTCGGGGAGCTCACCGGGGTGCCAAACGGCCTGGGCGCCGCGATCATGGACGCCAGGATGCTGGGGCGAATCGACATCATCATGGTGGGCATCATTTTGATTGCCCTGATCGGGAGAATCTGCGACCGGTTTCTGCACCAGTTCATGAGGCTGTGTTTCAAAAGCGCCCGGAGGCTGGCATGAGGCGGCGATTGAAGGTCGTTATACCGGACATCCGGCGCCGGGAAAAGATTCTGCAGATCCGGTCTCTGCGAAAGGTGTTTCGGACCGGCGCCTCCGATCTGACCGTTCTCGAAGGAATCGATTTCTCCGTGCAAAAGGGGGAGCTCATCTGCATTCTGGGGCGGAGCGGCTGCGGAAAATCCACCCTGCTCAAGATCCTGGCGGGCTTTATTCCGCCCACCGCCGGCCGGGTGATTCTCGGCGAAGAGCCGGTTGTTCGTCCCGGTCCGGAGCGATGCGTCGTTTTCCAGGAGGATGCGCTGTTTCCCTGGCTGACGGTCGAGGAAAACATCGCCTTTGGCATGTGCCAGCACCGATGGGCCCGAAAAGAGATCGGGGAAGAAGTCGACCGGTTTCTGTCCCTGGTCGGACTTTCCGAGTTTCGACACTACCTGCCCCGGGAAATCTCCGGCGGCATGAAGCAGCGGGTGGCCCTGGCCAGGGTGTTGATTCTTCAGCCGAGGGTTCTGCTCATGGACGAACCGTTCGCGGCCCTGGACGCCCAGACCCGGGAAGAGATGCAGCAGCTCATGCTTTCGCTCTGGGAGAAGCTTTCCCATACCATCTTGTTCGTCACCCACGACGTGACAGAAGCGGTGACCCTTGCCGACCGGATTCTGCTCATGGGCAAGGATCCGGGCCGGGTTCGGGAAGACATCCGGGTCGATCTGCCCCGTCCCCGGAAAAGGGACACCGAAGCTTTTCTCTTTTTCTGCCGCCGCCTTTTCGAAGGGCTTCGCTCATAAAAAAGGACCCATGAACGCCTGCCGCCGAATACTGCGAAAATCCATCGAAGATCTGATCAACCATTGGGAAGCCGACGGCATGCCCGGCAGAGACCGTCTGATAGAGCAGGCACAAGCGCTGAAAGAAGCCGGCTGCCCCGGCCTCTGGGCGTCTGCTCCGACGATGATCACGGCCACCATCGATGACGGCATCGGCCAGGGAATCGATCTGATCGGACGCTTTGCAGAAGCGGTCGGGGTCCGGGTCGAATTTCTCGGTCTGATGCAGTCCCCGGAGAGGATCGTCCAGGAGGCTCGGAAACAGGATGCAGACCTGGCGGGCGTAACCGTTCTTCAACTCGACACGGAGCCGGTTCTTTCGCACATCGCCCGGCAACTGCCGCAAAAAACAGAGCTTATCGCCGGGGGCCCGGCCTTCCGCCTCGACCCCGAGCTGGCCGGCCGGGCCGGGGTATCCTTCGTGGCCAGGGACGCGGCTGCGTTTCTGCGTTTTTTGCTCGGTTTTGCGCCGGACCGACAGCGGCCCGAGGGCTCCGCCTAAGTCCGCGCAGCGGACGAACCATTGATGGGGCGCCGGTCGTATCGACCGTTGGAGGGACGCGCTCTGTCGCGTCCGACCGCGGGCGGTCACGACAGAGCGTGGCCCTCCATTTTTGGACTTTGACGGGACCCTGACAGCGGCCCGAGTAGGCTTGCCGTACCGGCCCAACTGTGGTACTGTCCGGCCCTAAAAAATGCCCACCTGCGCTTCGATTGTGATCGAATCGAGTTTCTGGCAATCCGAACACCCAAAAAGGATGATCAGGATGCTGTTCGACCGGGAGCCGGACCTCAATGAGCGGCGAAAAACCGGGCGGCTGAGGGCCCGCACCGTCTGCTTCGCATTGCTGCACTTCCGGGAGCCGATTATCGGCCAGATCAACGACATCTCCATATTCGGCGCCTCCATTCTGTATTTCAAATCGAGCCGGGATTTAGAAGAAGAGCTCGTTCTGGACATTTTCACCTCGGACAATCGGTTCGTGCTGAAAGAGGTTCCCATCGAAGTCGTGTCGGACTTCAAGGTGAACGTCGAAATCGACCTGGGGCAAACGACGCTGCGGAAAAGAGGGGTGAAGTTTTTGAATTTGAGCAAGGCGCAAAAAGATCAACTGAAGCATTTCATGAGGCTTTACGCCGTTGGCGGCGGCAGTAGATAGCGGCGGCTGCCGAAAAATTCCCCCCCCGCCCCGCCCCCCCGGCGGCAAACGACGATACCCCTTGCCCTTGATTTTATTCGCCTGTGCCGGAATACCCTGCAGCGCACCGTCCCCATAGCGGCTTTGGTGCGCCGGCGGCTTGCTGCAGGGAGCTTCGCCGGTCCTCCTGTTTATAGGGATTGCCATATTTTCGTTTCGTGCAAACAAAAATCTAACCCGATGCTAGCAAAATAGACACACGGCATCGAAATCATGGAAGGGATCGGCCGGCGTCCGGGTGGCTGCGGCGGAAAAAACGGGCGCCGGCGGAGGAATCGGACCCTGCGGAGGCCGAAAGGCGACCGACCATGCCAAAAGAACGCATTCTGGTGGTGGACGACGAAGAAGACATCCTGGAGCTGATCCGCTACAACCTCGCCCGGGAAGGATTTCAGGTTACCTGTGCGGCAACCGGTGAAGACGCCCTGAAAAAGGCCGGTATCGACAGCTTTGATTTGATCGTGCTCGACCTGATGCTTCCGCGGATCGACGGGCTGGAGGTGGCCCGGCACCTGAAGAAGAACACCCGCACCCAGCAGATTCCGATCATCATGCTCACGGCCAAGGGGGAAGAGGCGGACGTGGTCGCAGGCTTGGAAATCGGCGCCGATGATTACGTGACCAAACCGTTCAGTCCCCGGGTCCTGACCGCCCGGATACGGGCCGTTCTGCGGCGGCGCGCCGTCGAATCCGACGAGAATTCTCCGGTTCTGGAAATTCACGACCTGGTGATCCATCCGGGACGGCGCAGTGTGACCATCGACGGCGTGCCGGTGCAGTTGACCTTCACCGAGTTTCAGGTCCTGTATTTTCTCGCCCGCAGACCGGGCTGGGTCTTTACCCGGACCCAGATCGTGGACGCGGTCCGCGGAGACGACTATCCGGTCACCGATCGGAGCGTGGACGTTCAGATCGTCGGTCTGCGCAAGAAGCTCGGCGACCGCGGTGACTGCATCGAAACGGTGCGCGGGGTCGGGTACCGGTTCAAAGAATGAAGAAAAGACGACTCCTCTGGCAGCTTTTTCCCTCCTACCTGCTGATCACGGTAATCGCCCTTGCAGCGGTCAGCGGGTTTGCCTCGAAAACGGTGCGCCAGTTTTTTCTGGACGGGATCGCCGAAGACCTGCGGGCCCGGGCCCGTCTGGTCGAAGGCCATGTGGTCCCATACCTGTCGCCCCTGAACGAAACGAAGGTCAACCGGATCTGCACGGAAGCCGGAAAGGCCTCCGGCACCCGGGTCACCGTGGTGCTCCGCTCCGGCCGGGTCATCGGAGATTCGGAAGAAAACCCCTCGCAGATGGACAATCACGGTACCCGGCCCGAGATTCTCGACGCCGTGGAATTCGGCCTTGGCCGGTCCATCCGAAAAAGCGCCACCCTCGGCCAGCAGATGATGTATGTCTCCGTTCCGATCCGGCAGCAGAAGCTGATCACGGCCTTTGTCCGCACGTCGCTGCCGCTGACCGACATCGAGGCCGAAATCCGGGCCATCCAGGCCCGCGTCCTGCTGGTCGGATTGTTTGTGGCGGTTCTGGCGGGAGTCATCAGCCTGCTGGTCTCCCGGCGGATCACCCGCCCTGTAGAAGAGATGCGGCAGGGGGCGGAGCGGTTTGCCGACGGTATGCTGGGGCATCGACTCCTGATGCCCGATACCCAAGAGCTGGCCGCATTGGCCGACGCCCTGAACCGGATGGCCCAACAGCTCGACCGCAGGATCCAGACCATCGTCCGGCAGCGAAACGAACTGGAGACCGTGCTGTCGAGCATGGCCGAAGGGGTGATCGCCGTGGATCTGGACGAGGGGATCATCAATATGAATCAGGCGGCGGCCGCCATGTTCGGCGCCGGCGCCCTGGAAAAGGGGAACCGGCCGATCCAGGAGGCGATCCGGAACTCGGATTTCCAGCGATTCGTGAAACGGGCCCTGACCGGCGACCAGGAACTGCAAGGCGACATCGTTTTGTATCACGAAAAACAAGAGCGGATTTTGTCGATCCACAGCACGCCCCTGCGGGACTCGGAAGAAAAGCGGATCGGGATTCTGGTGGTGATGAACGACGTCACCGAACTGCGGCGCCTGGAAAATCTGCGGCGGGATTTCGTGGCCAATGTCTCCCACGAGATCAAGACTCCCCTGACCGCCATCAAGGGATTCGTGGAGACGCTGCAGCATGGAGCGGTAAAAGATCCTCAAGAGATCCAGCGGTTTCTTTCCATCATCAGCCGGCATGTGGACCGTCTTTCGGCCATCGTCGAAGACCTGCTCAAGCTGTCCCGCATCGAGCGGGAGGACGAGGCGAAAAAAATCGGGTTTGCAGAAGCACCGATAGAGGCGGTCATCCGCAGCGCTGTTGGATTCTGCCAGGCCCGGGCCGAGGAAAAGGGGATTCGAATCGAGGTCGACTGCGACGCCGGGGTCCGGGCGCAAATCGATGCCTCTTTGATCGAACAGGCCGTGATCAACCTGCTCGACAACGCCGTCAATTACACGGGTGAAAACGGGCGGATTCGGGTGGAGGCACGATC
The DNA here is from genome assembly GCA_021737185.1 of Desulfobacterales bacterium. Classification (GTDB taxonomy): domain Bacteria; phylum Desulfobacterota; class Desulfobacteria; order Desulfobacterales; family CAFBRK01; genus JAIPEL01. The sequence goes on from JAIPEL010000184.1 coordinate 5,670, forward strand.
CGATAAAGACCGGGTCCGGCTTCGGGTGATCGACAACGGCATCGGCATCGAGCGCCAGCACCTGCCCCGGCTGTTCGAACGCTTCTACCGGGTGGACAAGGCCCGAAGCCGAAAGATCGGCGGAACCGGCCTCGGGCTGTCCATCGTCAAGCACATCGTCCAAGCCCACGGCGGCACGGTGTCGGTGCAAAGCGAACCGGACAAGGGGAGCACCTTCGAGATTTTTTTGCCTGGGTAGGGGGACTGGGTTCAAAGTTCAATGTTCAAGGTTCCCGGCTTCGCTCCTTCGGAGCTACGCCGCGGCAAGCAGGATTCGGGGTCAGAGGTTCAGCGCTGACACGGCTTACGGCAGAACAGCGCAAGGTTTCGACGGGTAAATTATCCGCCTGTATCGCCTAACCCGAATATTTCATGAATGCGGTTCTCTATAAAGCTCAAGTTGCGAAGTATTCAGAAATCGGATCTAAGTCCCACATGATCTGTGAATAGGTGATCTTTGCCGATTTCACCGCTTGCTGGACCAATCGCATAAAT
>JAIPEL010000055.1 GCA_021737185.1 Desulfobacterales bacterium
CCCGGATCGGAGTCCGGGGCAGGCTTGTCAAGCCCGGAATGACGGCCTGAGAAGTTTCACAATTGATCAAACTGGCCGGTTAAGACCCAAAGATTCATATAAATCTCCCGCCGGAGAATCTTGAATCTTGAATTTGGAACTTTGAACGCCGCGCCATCGGCAAGGCTGACATCCGATATCTGCTTGCCGCGGCGAAGCCGAAGGCGAAGACGGGACATCCGACATCCGGTTTTCTGGCCTTCCAGCCTCCAAGCGTCCCAGCCTTCCAGCCTCCCAGCGGTGTCGCCCTAAAGATTATTGGAGAGCCTCAGCTGATTCTTGTTGATCGCCGCCTGGAAGACCGGGTGGACCAGGTCGTGGTGTTTTTCCACGAAGGGGACGTATACCAGCATGAAGCTTTTTGCGCGGATGTCGACCTCGGGAAGCAGGCTCAGCACCCTTCGCCTTGGCTTCATGAAGGTGGCCAGGTTGATCTTGAGGCTTTCGATGGCTTCGGTGATGGGTAGATTGACAGGGTGGATACTTCCTTTCGGCAGTCGCTTTTCCGGCTCCTCCTTGGGCTGGGCCAGGGTGATACTGGTCAAAAGACGGATAAACGTTTGGGGACGGACCTTGAACGCCGGCGCCCAGAACCGGAAGCCGATCTTGTCCCACCCCTGTTGAACGGCCCTGGGCAGGTTGGCCACCTTGACCAGGTCTGCATAGGTGTCCAGGGCCAGGTCCGACACCTCGGCCCGGACTCTCCAAAAGGGCATGAAAACCAGCGGCTCGGCATCCAGGGGCAGATGGGCAAAGGGGATCTGCTGAAGTCCGGATTTGCCGCCCTGCCACGCGGTGTCGCAGTTTCTGCATTGCAGCACCAGCGAATCCCGCTTTCCGGTCAGGTCCCAGCCGCAGGAAGGGCATAAGGTGGGCAGAAACTGGATGTGTTTCCGGGGTTTGCCTGCGTCGACAAACAGGGCCTCGGCCTCGTCTTTTGAAATGCCCGGCACCGGGCGGTTCAATACGGCGTCGTGCAGCTTCCCGTCGAGGTAGAAGGGGGCGTAGATCAGACTCAAGGACTCGCCGATGTGGGTCTGGTGGACGATCGGCTTGGGAAGGCCGCTTGAAAAGCGCTGATCGAACATCTCCATGACCTGGGTCAGGGAGACCGACGGCGGTAAAAAGCGCCCCTCGGTTTTGGGGGTGACAAAGCGAAGTTTGAGGGCCTGGCTGCGGAGTCCCACGGAAACCGGGAGGCGGTTGGTTTCCACCGCCTGGTAGCTCAGGTCCATGAACTTGTGCTTGACGCCTGCGGGCGTACAGGCAAAGAACATCCCTTTGAAGCGCCAGTAGGGGAAGAACAAAAGCTCTTGCCCGCCAGGCGCTTTGTCCGCAAAGACATACTGAAAAGATCCGCGCTGGACGAGAAACGACCTTACCCGGCAAAACTCGCAGGTGAACAGCCGGTCGGTTTCCTCCAGGACGATCGGCCCCCCGCACTGAGGGCACTGGTGTTCGATCAGAAAGTTGATGGCGACTCTCCCAAAAGGCCTGATCTCGCGCAGAAGCGCAGGAAAACATATCCTCGCGCAGAGGCGCAGAGGCGCAGGGAAAAGCAAAAAGCTGTTCTCGCGCGGAGGCGCAGAGGCGCGGAGGAAAAAATATTATACTATAGACACAACGACTACGAGCCAAACCGAGAGTCAAAGCTCGTAGATGCCGGAGCGCTCACTCATTTAGTTCAGCTTCTCTCGCAGCCTTCTATTTATTGAAAAACGTCCTTCTCTGCGCCTCCGGGTCTCTGCGCGAGATCATAATTTTTCGCCGCACGAGTTGCAGAACCTGGCGTCCGGCAGGTTTTCCGTGCCGCACTGGGTGCAGAATTTCGGCTGGGGCGTTTCTTCCGCTGGATGGCCGCACCGGGAGCAGAATTTCGCGTTGGGTGCCAGGTTTTTTCCGCAGTTGGCGCATTGGGTAAAGACCAGGAGCTGGTGTCCGCAGGAAGGGCAGAACTGGGCCTCGACCGGAACCGGCTGCTTACAGTCGGGACATTGCGCCCCTGAAGCTGCCTGGGGCCCGCCGGCCTGCGGGCCTCCAGCCGGACCGGCACCCGGTGACGCCGCGCCGCCTCCGCCCGGTTGATTCTGGGCGCCGGAAAAGTATTGGGCGAACATCGCCGGCATCATCAACCCCATGGTGGTGCCCATTCCCATGCCGGCTGCGCCTTCTCCGGCGGCCTCCGAGGCCTTTTCCATGGCCATGGCCGCCTTCATCTGCATCAGCTTGTTCATGTCGTCGAAGACGCCCATGCGGCTTCTGTCGTCGATGGCCTGCTGGACCTCGGGAGGGGGCGTGATCGAGTTGATGTATAGCTGGGTCAGGGCGATGCCGAAGTGGGAGAAATCCTCGGTCAGGCGCTTGGCCAGGCCCTCGGAGAGTTCGTCATACTTGGCCGGCAGGTTCAGGATCGAATCGATGGTTTCTCCCATGTAGTCGTTGAACCGGGAGACGATCACCCGGTTGAGATATTCTTCGATCTGCGCGGTGGTGTACATCCCCTGGGTGCCGACCAGCCGGTTGATGAACAGGATCGGCTGGATGATCCGGAGATTGAAGATCCCGAAGGCCCGCAGGCGGATCAGGCCCAGTTCCGAATCCTTGAAGGCCACCGGGTCCCGGGTTCCCCACTTCAGGTTCGGGAACACCTTCATGTTGACCAGATAGACTTCGGCCCGAAGGGGGCTGGACATGGCCCAGGGCAGGGCGGCGATTTTGGTCAGGATCGGGATGTTTCCCGTTTTCAGGGTGTGGCGCCCGGGTTTGAAGGCGGCCACCGCCTTTCCTTTGTAAAAGAAGACGCCGGCCTGGCTTTCGCGCACCGTAAGCTGCGCGCCCCATTTGATTTCCCCGGAGCCTTTTTCAGGAATCCGGTGAACGAACTCCTGCCCGGTTTCGTCGAACCACTCGATGTTTTCTAAAAATACGAGGTTGTCCATGCCCATGGCTCAAATCTCCTTGTTGGGTTGCACGGAAAATCGGCGTTTTGTCTCGCGCGAGAAAATTTCAGCGCCGCTGAAATCTTAGTCAAGTAGGGTCGTTTTTGTCAAATCAATAGGATGGCGGCCCTTGAGAAAAAGCGGTGCCGCCGCTTGATTCCGCCTCGAAAAAGTAACGGAATTATAACCCAAACGAAGGAGCTGAATCGAGCCGCTGGAGATTTTCCCTACAACCGTGAAAAACTCGGAGCCAACGGAATATAGGGATTTTATGGCTTGACTGGCAGGATAAATTATAGAATTATGGAGATGCTAACTCCAAAAAGGAAGGAAAAATGGAATTTATTCCTCGTTTTTTTCATGATTCCGGGAGAAGCTTTTTTCTGTTCGGGGCCAGGGGAACGGGCAAAACCACATGGCTCAAACATACCCTAAAGCAGGCTGTTTTCATAGATCTCTTGGAACCTGCGGTGTTTCGAGCATATTCTGCTGCACCGGAAAGGCTTCGGGAACTGGTCGAAGCCCAGAAGCCTGGTACCACTATAGTTGTCGATGAAATCCAAAAGTTTCCCGACTTGCTGGATATGGTTCATCTGCTGCTGGAAGAACGGAAAAATTTGCGATTCATCCTTACCGGTTCCAGTGCAAGGAAGTTGAAACGGTCGGGGGTCGACCTGCTGGCCGGACGCGCTTCGGTAAAAACGATGCATCCATTTTTGGCGTCCGAACTTGGGGTCGGCTTTTCCCTTGAAGATGCATTGGATGTCGGCATGGTGCCGCTGGTGACCCAATCCGTTGATGCGAGGGAGACAATCGACGCTTACGTGGCTCTTTACCTGCGGGAAGAAGTTCAGATGGAAGGACTGGTGAGAAATATAGGAAACTTCGGTCGCTTTTTGGAATCGATCAGTTTCAGTCACGGATCGGTGTTGAACGTCTCGCATGTTGCTCGCGAATGCCAGGTGGAGCGTAAAACCGCCGAAGGCTATCTGTCTGTTTTGGAGGATCTGCTTCTGGGATTTCGTATTCCGGTATTTACCAGGCGTGCCAAGCGTCATCTGGCTTCTCATCCGAAATTTTACTATTTTGACGTTGGCGTGTTTCGGTCACTGCGCCCCAAAGGTCCCTTGGATACTCCCGAGGAGATTCATGGTGCCGCATTGGAGGGGTTGGTTGCGCAGCACTTGCAAGCCTGGAACGGCTACGGGGGCGAGACCTCTCAGTTGTTTTTCTGGAGAACCAAAACCGGAAGCGAGGTTGATTTTGTCGTTTACGGGCCGAACGCATTTTCCGCGATCGAGGTGAAAAATTCTGTCAGGATCCACTCAAAAATGCTCGGCGGGCTGAATGCGTTTAAGGAGGATTATCCGGAAGCAGATCTCTTCTTCCTTTATCGTGGCAAGGATCGTCTCAAAAAAGGAAACGTGTTGTGCTTGCCTGTGGATGAATTCCTGATGAATCTGAACCCCCACCGACCCATCAGCGGGAATTTTGTATAAAAGCCATGCAAAGCAATAACCATCCGCCCTTGTCCCTGTCCTGGCTCGTCTGGGGTCTCGGCGCCGCCTTTTACTGCTTCGGATTTTACCAGCGGGTGGCCCCGGCGGTCATGACCGATCTGCTCATGGCCGAGTTTCACATCGGGGCGGCTGCGCTCGGACACCTTTCCGCGTTTTACTTTTACAGCTACGTGGCCATGCAGATTCCAACCGGCATTCTGGCCGACCGCTGGGGCCCCCGGAAGCTGCTGACGGCCGGGGCTGCCGTGGCCGGAGCCGGAACAGTCGTTTTCGCTGCGGCCCCGAGTCTGTTCTGGGCCGATCTGGGCCGACTGCTCATCGGCGGATCCGTGGCCGTGGCCTGGGTGGTGATGCTCAAACTGGCCAGCCGATGGTTTCACCCCCGGCGGTATGCGGCAATCAGCGGCGCGGCGCTGGCAGTCGGTGTGGTCGGCGCCGTCTCTGCAGGAGTTCCCCTCAGGCTCCTGGTCGACCAGTTCGACTGGCGGGCCGTGATGTTTGCCAGCGGGCTGGTTTCTTTGCTCCTTTCCGTTTTTATCTGGCGGGTCGTGCGAGACGATCCTGCCGACAAGGGCTTTGTCAGCTACGCTCCAGCGGTCCTTGCAAGGGAAAATGCAGGACCCGGGGGGATGGTAAAAGGCCTTTCCCGGGTCATGGCGATGCGAAACACCTGGCTGCTTTCCCTGGCCCCGGGAGGAATAGCCGGGCCGGTCCTGACGTTTTCCGGCCTCTGGGGCGTTCCGTTTTTATTTACGCACTATCATCTGCCTCAAGAAGCCGGCGCTGCCGTGACCTCCGCGTTCCTGGTCTCATGGGCCTTTGGGGGTCCGGTAATCGGAATATTTTCAGATCGGATCGGACTTCGAAAGCCCCTGTATCTTACCGGGGCAGCAATTGCGCTGACTGGCTGGGCGATGCTCGTGTACGGTCCGATTCTCTCTTTGCCGCTGCTGGTCCTGCTGGTGGCGATCACCGGGTTTTCATGCGGCGCCATGATTATCGGCTTTGCCTTTGTCAAGGAGTCGGTCCCCCCGGAGCTGACCGGAACGGCATTGGGCGTTTGCAACATGGGCGTGATGATGGGCCCGATGATCCTCCAGCCTGCCATCGGGTGGGTGTTGGACAGAAAATGGGACGGAATGATGGTAGACGGGGTGAGGATCTACAGCTTGGAGGCCTATCAGGCGGGATTTTCCCTGATGATCGCATGGGCAGCAGCCGCGGTGATTCTGGTGGCATTCACCCGGGAAACCCACTGCCGGCAAATGGGCGAGTAAGTTTTGGTGCAGAGAGGAGAAACATAATTTCTCGCGCAGAGACGCGGAGGCGCGGAGACCCGGAGGTCAGATATCAGATGTCGGAAGTCAGCCCCGCCGTCCCGTTCTCGAACGGGATTTGATCAAGGATGAAACTTCCCATGCCGTCATTCCGGCCGACCTGTCCGGCGTAGTCACGCTTTAGCGTGACGAAGACGGAAGCGAAGCGGAGAGCCGGGATCCAGGGAGAAAACTGGATGCCGGATCAAAAAAGCTTGCCCCGGACTCGATCCGGGGTCCGGCATGACGAACCTTATATGTCGAAGTTTCACATAAGCCCCGCCTCTGCCCGCCGGGGCGTCCAGTTTGATCAAATATGAAACTGATGTCGAAGCCCCTGACGATGGAGGGACGTGCGCAGTCTAGTCCGTGTTGCCAGCAACGACCCAATACCGGCCACGACGGAGCGTGGCCCTCCAACCTCCAAAACCCAAGGCGGGGGCAGGTCGGTTATTGCCGCCAGCCTCGGTCGAAGTTTCACATAAAATGTCAGAAAGACAGGTGAAACCATACCGTCAGGTGCTGACATCTGACCTCTGACCTCTGCGTCCTTGCGCCTCTGCGCGAGGTCAGATGTTTACTCGGCGAGCAAGCCGGCCATGGCCTCCAGGGCCAGAAGATACCCTGTGGCCCCCAAACCGGCGATGATGCCGGTGGCGGCTTTTGCGGTGTAGGAGTGCTGCCGGAAGGATTCCCGGCGGTGGATGTTGGACAGGTGGACTTCGATCACCGGAAGGTCAACGGCCAAAAGGGCGTCCAAGAGGGCGATGCTGGTGTGGGTGTAGGCGCCGGGGTTGATGACGATGCCGCTGCAGTCGCCGGCGGCCTGCTGGATGCGGTCGATCAGGGCGCCTTCGTGGTTGGTCTGGAAGGTTTCGACGGAAAGGCCGAGTTCTTCGGCCTTTTGGGTCATCTTTTCATCGATGTCGGCAAGGGTGTCTTTGCCGTAGATCTCCGGCTCCCTGGTTCCCAAAAGATTCAGGTTTGGGCCGTGGATCAAGAGAATTTTATTTGGATTCATTGGCTTTTCCCTTCCTCTGAACTTTACAGAGCCTGTTTCCTATAATTTCGGAGCCGTGTAATTCGTGGGGCACGACCCCCGCCTGCCGCACCGCACGGAACGGCAGGGGCGCCGTTCCCTACGCTGTCGGAGGCCTTTTGTTTCGTAGGGCACGGCGTCCCTGCCGTGCCGAGTTTCATATGGGCAATGGGGCCCAAAGACCGCAATATTGCCACTGATCGGCGCTTCTGACCAGTCCTTTTCTCACCGGATTGGCCAGAATGTATTCACATATCCCGACCAGGTCTTCATCCTTCCGAGCGATATGATCGTAGAAGCTCTTCTGCCAGAGTCTGCCTCTGATTCCGAAATTCCACGCAAAGCGGGTCGTATAGCTTTTCAATTGGCGGACTATATCGGATACACCAAGATCTAGCAAAGGAGACAATGCCAGGTGCAGGTGGTCCGGCATCAGGCAGTAGCAATAGATATTTCCCCTTTTTGCGTCCCGAATGTAGGCAAGGGAGTTTACGACCCCTTCGGCTATCGCAGGATTTTGAAAGGGGGCCGCCGGAAGATGACGTGCGCAGAGGGTCAGGAAATAGACATAAGAGGGGTTGTTGTAGTTGAAACTCTCGAGGCGGAGGTTCTTGCGCTGGGGTCGAGAAGGAATCATTTTAACTTCCTATAGTCACGCCAGCGGAACTGCACCAGACTTCGTTGCTTTGCAACTTCTCCTCGGCAGGCGGAGGCCGTTCCCTACACCGCCGCGGAACGGCAGGGACGCCGTTCCCTACAGGGGCAGAGGCTTCGACCAAAGTTTCGGTTTTCGATCAAACTGACCGCCCTGCCGGCCGGCGGCGTGGCTCGTATGAAAATTCGGTCGAAGTCGGGGTTTTACGTAGGGCACGGCGTCTCCTTGCCCGGGCGTAGTCACGCCATGGCGTGACGAAGACGGTTGCCGTGCCGTTCAGAAGGTGACCTGAAAACTTCAACGGAACGGCAGGTAGGCCGTTCCCCGCATAGCTGTCACATGTATTTTCACTGCCGCATGTTTCAGCGTGCGATCCAGGGTGACCAGGGTTCCATCAACAGGTTACCCATTTAGCAGTGACCGCAACTCCTCGATCGTTTTCCTGTAATCCGGGCTGCCGAAAATGGCCGAGCCGGCGACGAAAACATCCACCCCGGCGGCTGCGATTTCTGCGATGGTGCCCTTGTTGACCCCGCCGTCGATCTGGATCAGGGGCGACAGGTTCCGTTCATCTAACAACTTCCGAAGATTGCGGATCTTTTCGAGGCTGCTTTCGATGAACACCTGCCCGCCGAAGCCCGGATTCACGCTCATGATCAACACGTAGTCAATGTCTTTTAGCACCCACTCGATGGTGGAAAGCGGCGTATGGGGATTCAGTACGACTCCCGGGTGGACGTTCGACTCCCGGATCAGGCTCAAGGTCCGGTGCAGGTGAACGCAGGCCTCCACCTGCACCGAAATCCAGTCTGCCCCGGCCTTGGCAAAGTCCTGGATATAGCGCTCGGGATGTTCGATCATCAGGTGAACGTCGATGGGAAGGCGGGTGACCCGGCGAACGGCTTCCACGACCAAGGGGCCAAAGGTGATGTTGGGAACGAAATGGCCGTCCATGACATCGACGTGAATCCAATCGGCGCCGGCGGCTTCCACCGCCTGAACTTCCTCTCCGAGTCTGGCAAAATCCGCCGACAAAATCGAGGGTGCAATAAATCCGCTCCGCATAAATCCGCTCCGCATAAATCCGCTCCGCGTATTTATTAAACGCGGCGTTGCCGCTTGTAAAAGTTAGAAAAGAGATAGCAGATTGTGGAACTGCAGACAACCCGGGATAAGGGGCTGCCTCTCATGTGAAACTTCATTCGGGTATCCTATCAAATCCCCCTTTTCCAAAGGGGGACTTTGAGGCTTTCGCCTTTGGCAAATCCGAACAAATGCCCGAAGCGCTCCCCCCTTTGAAAAAGGGGGGATGGGGGGGATTTTTTCCGGCTGTAGAAAACCTAAGAGTTCACCCGAAGCCGGAGTTTCATCTTGGATCAAACTGGACGCCCCGGCGGCCAGAGGCCCCGCTCGTATGAAACAGTGAAACTGCAGTGAATGGTTTTGCTTGAAAAACCATGCGGCGCCAGCCGCATCCAATAAAATCATGATCCGGCAAACCGGTTTTTCGGTTTGCCGGATCATGATTTTATCAGGCGACTCTCAGCACTTCCTCGATGGTCGTCACTCCGGCAAGCACCTTGCGGATGCCGTCCTGGCGCAAGGTGACCATGCCGTCTTTGACGGACTGGGTCTTGATCATGTTCGAGTCGAAAGATTGAAGGATCATGTTCTTGATCGAATCGTTCATGATCATGATTTCAAAAATGCCGATTCGTCCCTTGAAACCGGTCTGGATGCAGTTCTCGCATCCCTTGCCCCGGTAAAAGGGCTGGTCGGCAACCTCTTCGCGAGAGATGCCGACGCTTTGAAGTACGGCATCGGCCGGCCGGTAGGGCTCTTTGCAGCGCGGGCAAAGAACCCGAACCAGTCGCTGGGCAATGACGGCGATCACCGAAGACGAAATCAAAAAGGGCTCGACGCCGATGTCGACAAGCCGGGTGATCGCGCTGGCCGAATCGTTGGTATGAAGCGTGGAAAAGACCAGATGACCGGTCAGCGCCGATTGGACCGCGATTTCGGCGGTTTCGTGGTCCCGGATTTCGCCCACCAGGATGACATCCGGATCCTGCCGGACGATCGACCGCAATCCCCGGGCAAAGGTCAGATCGATCTTCGGGTTGACCTGGATCTGGCTGATGCCGGCAAGCTGGTATTCCACGGGGTCTTCGATGGTGATGATGTTGATGTCCGGATGGTTGATGGATGAAAGCACCGCATACAGGGTGGTTGTCTTGCCGCTGCCGGTGGGGCCGGTCACCAGGATGATGCCGTTTGGGGAGGTGACAAGCTGTTTGAGCTGTTCCAGGCGTTCCGGGCTCAGGCCCAGCTCAGGAAATCCAAAAAGAGAAGCGGTTTTGTTGAGCAGACGCAGGACCACCCGCTCGCCGAACGAGGTCGGAATGGTGGACACCCGGACGTCGATCTGCTGGTCGCCGACCCGGACTTCGAACCGGCCGTCCTGGGGAAGGCGTTTTTCGGCGATATTCAGCTTCGACATCACCTTGATTCTGGAAATCAGGGAAGCCTCGAACCTTTTCGGCGGATTCAGAAGGTCGTAGAGTATCCCGTCCACCCGGTACCTGACCTTGAACCGGTTCTGGTAGGGTTCGATGTGAATGTCAGAGGCCCGCGCCTTGATCGATTTGGAGATGATGTGGTTGACCAGCTTGATAATCGGCGCGTCGCTGGTGTCGTCCAGCAGGTCCGCCGATTCTTCCAGTTCCCTGATGATCGTCGGGCCGCTGTCTTCCATGTCCTGGACGATCTGTTCGGCCGAATCGGGGCTGAATTCGTAGGACATGTTGATGGCCGACAGGATCTCGCTCCGCTTTGAAAAGACGACTTCAAAGTTTTTCAGCTCCAGCAGGCGAATTAGGTCGTCCATGGCCTGAAACGATTCGGGACTGTTGATGGCGATGGTGCAGCGCCTTTGGCCGTCGTCGCCTTGCGTTTCGCTGCCGGCTTCTTCCCCGTTGGATTCGGGACCCAGCGGGACCATGGAAAACCTTTTCAAAAATTGGAGCGGCACCTGGTCCGGATGGTCGCCGCGGATCTTTTCCAGCGGCAATGTGGGCCAGAAGGGGAGGTGGTACAGCTCGCTGAACGTTTCCAGAAGCTCGGTTTCGGAAACCAGCTTTTTTTCGATCAACGCTTCGCCAAGGGTGCCCCCGCGCTCCAGATGGTATTCAAATGCCTGGTCGAAGGCCTCCTCCGTGATGCCATGGCGCTCGCTGAGGAGTTTGGATAACTTCATAAAACAGCTCCGCTGTTTTATTGGAGGCGGCTGCGCCGCCTGGGTTTGAGATGAAAAAAAGTGGCAGTGCTTTTTTGTAGTGAACGACCACCGTGTCGTTCAGCCGGCAATGCCCGGCCTTTTCATAAACGGCACGACAAGGACGTCGTGCCCTACACTAAGAAATAAATTCGTTATTCGAAAAATTTTTGCGGTTCTCTATAAAGCTCAAGCAACCTCAAGCCGGAGCCGGTGGAGGGACGCGCGCAGTCTAGTCCGCGTTGCCGTTAACGACCAAATCCCGGCCACGACGGAGCGTGGCCCTCCAAGCCAAAAACCCCACGACCTCCGGCTCCCCGAAACTGGAGCTTGAGGATTCCGGATAAGTGCATTACTCAAAATCGCCTGGTCGCTCGCTGGCAGGCATGCCCTCCGCACGATTCGCTTTTTACCTGAAAACCAGCGGCGAAGCCGCTGCGCGGAAAATCGCGTCAGCGATTTTCCTCGTACATCTTGATGCTGCCCTCCCGGATGGTATCGATTTCCCCCTTTTTTTTCTCGTAAAGCTCCACCGCCTCGGATGGATGCTGAACCACCCGCGGCGTCAGAAAGACGTAGAGATTGGTCTTGTCGAATGATTTTTTCTTCGACTTGAACAGCCATCCCAATATGGGGATGTCTCCCAGCAGCGGCACCTTCGATTCGGAGACGGAAATCTGGTCGTCCATCAGGCCGCCGATGACCACGGTGTTGCCGTCTTCCACGATGACTGTGGTTTCGATGGTTCGTTTCAATGTCGTGGGGCGGTCCTTTTGAAAAGTGGCCGCAAGCTCGTCTAATTTGGTCAGCTCTTGGGAGATTTTGAGCCGGACCAGGCGGTCCTTGCTGATCTGGGGGGTGATCTTCAACGTGATCGCCACATCCCGATACTCGAAGGAGCTATAGGTCTCAGTGGCGCTTTCTGCTGCCGATCTTGTCTGAAACGGCACATTTTTTCCGATAATGATCGTGGCCTCTTCATTGTCGGTGGTCAATATCTGGGGGGTGGAAAGGATATTGACGTCCTTGTTGTCCTGCACCACGTTGATCAGGGCGGAGATGCTGGGCAGTGTGATTCCTCCCAGGGTGATCCCTTCGCCAAGAATGCCGACTGCGAATCCGGCGGGAAAGCTTGTTCTTCCGGTGGTGGGGTCAATCGTGAAGCCGGCTTCACCGGTCCGGGACGAAGCGCCGTAGACAAAATCTCTTCCGTCTTTGGATCCCTCACCGGCGATGGTCCAGTCCGTGCCGATTGCAAAATCGTTTTCCACGTTGACTTCCATGATCAGCGACTCGAGATAGACCATGGCCCTTGGGATGTCCAATTTCTTGATGATTTCTTCCAGCACCAGGTAGTCTTCTTTTTCAGCCATGATAATCAGGCTGTTGGTGGCCTTGTCGGCGGAAATTTTGACGTCCTGGGAGACCACCGGGGCCTCTTGTTTACCTTCCTGCTTTGCGGGTTTTTCAGACGGCAGGGCCTGTAAGGTTTCGGCCAGGTCCTCGGCGTTGGCATTTTCCAGGTAGTAGACGTGGATCCTTTCCTTTCCCTTGGGGATCTCCTTGTCCAGCATCTCGATAAGGGACTTGATGCGAATGGTTTCCACTTCGCTGGCCTGAACCACGACCGTGTTGGTCCGATCGTCGGGTACGATCTTGAGGGTCGGTTGGGGTCCGTCTTTTTGGGCGGCAGGCGCGCGAAAAACAGAATCGAGAATTTTCGCCATATTTGCAGCTTCGGCAAATTTCAGCGGGAGGATGGAAATTTCCTGGCCCATTCCCTCCACGTCGATGGCCTCCAGGATTTTCATCAGCCGTGTGATGTTGGAGTAGACGTCGGTGACGATCAAGGTGTTGGTGGGCGGATAGCCCAGCACCACGCTGCTTTTGGAGATCAGGGGGGCAAAAAGACGCTTGATTTCCTCCACATCCGCGTACCGAAGCCGGATCAACTGGGTGACGATCCGGTCATCCGGGGATTTTGCCTCCTTTTTGAGCATGGTTTCGATGTTTTTGCTGCGGGCGTCCGGCTGGGGAATGATCTTGGTGACTTCGCCGGATTTTACCGTGGTAAATCCGTGGACCTCCAGCACGGATTCGAAGACCTTGAATGCCTCTGCAACTGAAATTTTCGTCGGGGAGATGATGGTGACCTGGCCTTTTACCCGCTGATCGACCACGAAATTTTGGCCGGTCAGTTCGCTGATGAACTTGATAAAGACGTTGATGTCGACATTGTTGAAATCGATGGTCACATACCGGTTTCCAGCGGCCGCCGGCGGAGTCTGTGCCCCGGCGTCAACGGGAAAGACCGCAAAAAGAACCAATAGCATCGGCAGCAGCAAGCACGTCGGTCTGTCCACAAACCATCTCATAAGCAGAACCCGTCTATTCCTTCGTGGCTTTCCGTCCAATTGTTGTATTCGGCACGACAGGGACGTCGTGGCCGCGTTGCGGTTAACGACCAAATCCCGGCCACGACGGAGCGTGGCCCTTCATGAGGTTGCTTGAGCTTTATAGAGAACCGCAAAACCATATTGTTTTTTTTCTTACGATAAAATGGCGCAGCCATTTTATCGTATTTGGAAATCGATGTCCTGGGTTTGTCCCCTTCGTTTGATCTGAAGCGCCACGCCGTCGGCTGCCCCGATTTTTTCGTAGAGATTTATCACATCGTCCACCGATCGGATCTGTTCTCCGTCCACGGCCAGAAGAACGTCTCCGCTGCGGATGCCCATTTTTTGAAATATGGAATCGGACTGCACCCCGGTCAGGCTCAACCCGGCCGGCTGCCCGTTTTCAAAGTAGGGCCTGATCCGAACCTGCTTCATGAGCTCGCCGATGTTGTTCATGGCGCCTTCCACCGTCGCCCTGTCGATGATCATCTCTCCTTGGATCGGCTCCGGGGCGGCACTCGGAACCGGGCGCGCGCTGCTGAGCTGGACGCCGGGCGTTTCTTCCATGGTCAGAATTTCATCTTTTCCGGAAACATTCAGGACGACTTTTTCCCGAAGGATGACCTTGACCACGGCGTTTTGAATGGGGTCGCCCACCCGGTATAACTCCTGCTTTCTGGCCTTTTTATCTTCGATGACCGCGTAGTCGCCGGCGTCGCCGCCGAATACGACGGTGCCCCAGAGCCGAAGATCGAGCTTTGTCTCGTTGAGTGCTTCAATGTCGAGGTCCTTTTCAGGCGCCTTTTTTTCCGATTGAGTGCCGGAGTTGAACAGGTTGCGAAGCTCGATGACTGAATAGGCAGCCAGCGGCTTGGATGGGAGACGCTGGGCGGCAATATCCACCTTACGGGATACCACCGTATCGGTCCTTCGCTCCAGGTTTGCGGTTGCCGTCTGGTAGTACAGTCCGACCCCCATCCAGGAGGCTGCGCCCAGGAGAATCAGATTTGCCAGGGTAAACAGTGCGTTCATCGCCTACCGGAAAGAATATCGTGGTTTATCTATCGTGCCCGACAATTGTAAGGAAAATGTGCCGCCGCGTCCTTTGCCGGACAATAGCTGCGGTGGAACAATTTTTTTCAATTCCGCCATAAAAACGGTATGGGGCTTCGCCGATGCCTGCAGGTCGATAACACTGCTTGCAAAATCACTTTTCAACTCTATACTGCCGACCAATTCACCGTCAAACTCCGGTCCCCGAAATTCGCATCGCTTGATCTGAAGACGGGTCCCGTCGACGAGCGCTGCTTCGGCTTGCAGCTGCTTTACAGAAACGCTGTCACGCTGAAGTGCCGGAAGTTTGAGCTCTATGGCGGCATTGGTCAGTTGAACTTGGATCTCCAGTCCCTTGGCAGAGGATTCCGACAGCCTGGATATTTTCCCCGAGAACAGACCGGTGATGCGACGGCCGAACAGTTCATCGAGAATCCGAAGTTCGGCCAGTTGGATTTCGTTAAATTCGATACGGGAAACGAGGTTTTCCAAAGACATGTTTTCCGACCGGTGAACCACCCCCCGGAGACTGCCGCCGCCGATGGTCGTCTTGAATACAGCGGCGGCCTCCAACCGCAGCATCGATCCCCATTCCGGCGCCATGCGGACCTGGTCCAGCTGAAGCACCGGCAGGCCCCGGTAGCCGGCCTCGATGCCCTGGAAGCGGATAGCCGCCGGCAGGGCAGGGCGCACGTCTGCCACGGCCAGGGTAAGACCCGGCAGCATCTGTTCGGCCCGATGGGTCACGTAATCGCGCAAGGGTTCGCCCGGGAAGCGCACATAGAGACTCACCGCCACCGCCGCCGCCACATACAATGTATACAGTAAAATTTTGGGCTTCATAAAAAAGCGCTCCGCGCTTTTTTTAGCAGCGGCTTCGCCGCTGAAAAAAGAGGTGAAAACAGTTGCAAGATCCCCATTTGCTATGATCGGCTTGGGTGCCAATTTTGGCACCGAATCTTATTTAAAACAAGCGGCGCAGCCGCACTTAACATTTCCTGAAATTGGAATGGCACCGCCATTCCAATTTCAGGAAATGTCGATGGTTTGAATTTCCAGCACGGCGTCGAGGAATTTTTCCTGTTTGCCGGTCTGGGTCAAGGAAAGACGGCGCACCTCCACCATATTTTCCGAAGTTTCCACCGCATGAAGATATCGAACCAGCTTGTCCAGCGGAATCGACTCTAATTTCATTTCGACAGTCGAGATGCTGTAGTCGGTTTCCTTCTGAACGGCGGTCGACGGCTTCATATAGGTGATGTAAGCTTTGATCCCTGACGCACCGGCAAGTTGATCGAGAAAGGAAAAGAGGGTAAAGCCGGGTTCTTTCCGGGCGATCTTCGAGCGGGACCTTTCCAACTGGGCCTGGATGCTTTCATATTCAGTCTTGAGTTGCTGCATCTCTTTGATCGCCTGAATTTGAGCGATGCGTTGTCTTTGCAGCACCTTTTTCCGGTCCAGTGCCGGAAAGACGATGAGTTGAGCGATCAAAAACACCGCAATGAGGCCGCCTGCGATAGCGACGGCCGCTTTTTCGCGTTTGTTGAGCTGAATCACAGCCCCATCCTGATCCTGAAGTTGACCCGCTCCCCGGATTTTTCCAGGTTCGCCGAATTGATCGTCACGTTCTGAAACAGATCGTCCTCTTCCAGACGGCTCTTGATTTCATCCACGGCGTTGAAGGTGGAGGTATTGCCGCCGATCGTCATCGAATCCGGTCCGATGACCATGCGCGTAATTTCCACGTCGATGGTTTCCGGCACCCGGCTGCTCAGGGACTGCAGCAGGTCGATTTTCAGCTTTTCACCATCCGGTGAACCGGCAAGATCGATCTGCTTTCTCATTTCCTGGATCTTGACCCGCATCTGCTGAACCGGGTCTACGATTCGGCCGACATCCGGAAACGCATCGGTAAACATCGCGCGGGTTTCGGCGCTCAGGCGCTGGACCTCGCGATTCAGTGTGTACGTCTCTGCATATAGCTGCAAAAAACCGAGGGAAAAAACGATGAAAAGCAGGGCCGCGGTTCGAAGCAGAGGCCCTTTGTATTCGAGCCATTTTTTCCGGAGGGCAAAGGGTCCGGTTCGAAAGTTGATCACCTTTGCCCCGGTAAGTTCGATCAGGGCCAGGGATAGGGCGCTGTCCCGGACGTCGCCCGCCGGGCTTTGCCCCGAGAAAGGGGCCCAGTGAAAATCCGGCCTCTTCAGCAAATCGGTTTTTTCTGTCCGACACTGGAACCGCTCAGCGATCAGGCTTTCCCATGCCTCTTCTTCAACCTGTTCCCCCGCCCAATAGACGACTTCCGGCACGATGTCGGTGTGATTCAGATTTTCACAAAAAAGACGGGTATGCTCCATCTGACGGCACAGATTTTCCAAACCGTCTTTTGGATCGAGGCGGGCTTCAATCCTTCGGACAGCGAGGATGACTCCGGAATCGACGATACAGACCGTGGACTGGCAAGGCCCCACTGACACGCAAAACCAGCAGCCGGGCGTATCCGATGTTTCCTTCAGGCATATCGCTTCGCAATAGCCGCCCAGGGTGACGATTTCAGGATCCAGGTGATGGCTGGACAGGGTTTTTAAAAACGCTTCCAACCGAAATTGTTCCATGGCAGCGGCGATGATCTGTGTGGTGCCAGGATGACCGTTGGAGGATACGGTCTGAAAATCGATGACAAGATCATCGATGGAAGATGCAAGGGTCGGCTCGATTTCAAAGGGCAAAACCTGGCGGATTTTCCGGTCATCTTTGAAAGGCAGGCGTACGTTGCGAAAGGAAACATCTGCCGAGGGAACCGCCGCAACACAGACCGCGCCGGATGTATCCATGGTGTGGTGCAGGGTCTCCAGGCACCTGTGCAGGGCCTCTTCCACGGCTTCCCCATCCTGGAAGGCAAGTCGGATGGCGGACTCCACACGTGCGCCCTTGAGGCTGCTCACCACCAGGGCCGCCGTGACGGCATCCGAACCGATATCCAGCCCGAGAATTTTTTTGCTCATATCAATTCGCTTCGCGTATTGATTAGCGGCGGCCGCGCCGCCGGAAGATTCATTGGCGGGGCTTACGGCTGACCGTCAGGGTGCAAACGGAGGTCACTCCTTGCCGCGATTGCTTTGTAATCTATCCTATTTATCGAAAAAACCGAAGTTTTTTTGTCAGGATCTCCTCCCGATTTGTTGGAGGAATTTTATGGGAACTGCAGTGAGTCCAAATAGTGGAGGGACGCGCGCAGTCTATTCCGCGTTGCCGGCAACGACCAAATCCCGGCCACGACGGAGCGTGGCCCTCCAAGCCCAAACCCATCGTATTTATTGGGTCGTCCTGCGCAGGATCTCGGCTTTCCATTGACCCGACCGGCTGTCCTGTACCCTGCGAATGACGGCGGTGACCGTCAGTTGCCGGCTGTCGATGGATGCGTTGGATTCCACACGAAAAAGATGACTGGATACCGTGATAAGGGCAGGGTCGATTTCAAGATCTGCACAGCCGGGTGCGCTCCGGTACCATTCCGGATCTGTAAAAAGATCAAGCAGATCATCATCTATGGCCGTCCGACGGTATTCAAAGATCGCTTGCGCCAAGTCAGTGCTTTCTACAGGGAGCATGGCTGCCAATACGGGAAGGCTGGCCGTATTGATATTGATTTTTCCATCATAGATCAGCGCATTGCCGGCTTCCGGGGAAATCCCGAAAGGCGTTAAAAAATCAGCGATACCCGGTATCTCCTGGGCTCCATACAAATACGCCCGATTGAGTCCCCGCACCCGTGCCAGCTCATCGGTGATCATGACCGGTCCGTTTCGGCTCTGATACGGGGGATCGAGTGTCTCGTAGTAGTCTGATTCTGCGCCGCTCAAACCGGTGATCGCCTCTTCGTCTCCGCTGTCGAGCCAGTCTTTCAAAGAATTGATGACCATGGTCGCATCCAGATCCCGATAAAAATCGCTGCCCATGGAAAGGCCGCGCAGAATGCGGTCCCAGAGCTGCCGCTGCGGTTCATTGAACGCCCGGCTTTCGGGAAAGTCGACCAGCGCATTGACCTGAATTCGGCTTTTTTCGTCTGCGATTCGAATTGTCACGTTCCCACGCGCGAAGGGTATCGCCGCCGACAGCAGGGCCAGCTTTTCCGGGTTGGCCCAGTCTTCGGCCAACGAATCCGCGTCGGATTGGCCTTTATCGGCGATGAGCAGGGCCATGGCCGCCTCGATTCCGGAGTCGGCCATATAAGAAAGGGCCAGGCGTTCTTTGGCGGCGCTGGTTTTGGTGACCGACGTTCGGACGTACCGGTTCAGCTCCAGCGTCGCCGGCACCAGCACCGCCATCACCGACAGGGTGACCAGCAGGGCAATGCCGCGCTGGCAGGCGAGTCGGCTGAAGATACGGCGGATGCCCTTGGTGCGTTGATCTTGGCTATCCATTGCCATGGTAATCTATCCGTTGACTGGTCAAATGGTTGAATGCAGTCTCACAATCCTGGTCCTCAGGACCAGGTCAGAGGCAATTGGCTCTGCCTTTCAGCTCGAAGTGAAAAAATTCGAAGCACGAAATCCGAAATACGAAACAAATTCGAAATTCGAATGACCGAATCACCAAAACAAGGACGAATGCAATTTCTGGAAAGCTGCAGTTGTTTTGATCATTCGAATTTGGGTCATTAGGATTTGTTTCGAATTTCGATATTCGAATTT
Source organism: Desulfobacterales bacterium (assembly GCA_021737185.1). Lineage (GTDB taxonomy): Bacteria > Desulfobacterota > Desulfobacteria > Desulfobacterales > CAFBRK01 > JAIPEL01. Next base: position 18,926 of record JAIPEL010000055.1, read on the forward strand.
CGGATTTAAGACAACCACAGCGATGCATGCCCTCCGGGCTTAACTCAAAGCCGGGTCCTCCGGGCCCGGATCTTTACTCGTGAATTTGTCAAAATCGTTCTCCATTTCAATCGACCAATCAACCATTCAACGAATCAACCCTTCACCCGCCTCTGGAGCGGCAGGCGTACCTGGGTTTTGAAAACCGAAGGATTTTCCTCTCCTTTCAGTTCGAGACGGACCATGATCGAAGACGGCATGGCCCGGTCGAATTCTTCGGCGTCCGAGTTCCAGACCTCATGCACATCTCCCTCTTCGTCGACGAACTGAAACGTCAAGGATTGGACCCCTTCGCAAAGAATTGGATCATTGTCCAGCTCGCTGAGAGGCGGGTATGGCTCCAGATGGTCGGCGCGTCGCAGGACGTAGGTTTCATCCTCCAGCGCCTGAACATAGTAAACGATCTGGGCGATTCCTTGGCGCCGAGTGTTTTGCATGGGAAGATGCGCCAGGGAGGAGAACCGCAGGCGGCTGAATTCCTGCCTCACCGCAAAGTCGACTTGTCCCACCAGCCGATGGGGGTGGGGCGGATCGTTTGTTTCCGGGGGGCGGTACAGAGGCGGAAGTGCGACGTAAATGGAATGAAGGTCGGATATCATCCTGTCCAGAGCGGAACGAGCGATTTCTTCCCTGCTCAATGTTTGCTTGATCCCGTCGGGTTCGAACATCAGGGAGCGAAACGAGACAAACAAGCTGGTCATCACGACCCCGAAGATCAAAATCGCCACCAGCACCTCGAGAAGGGTGAACCCCTGATTTAAGTTGGCATTATTTTGCATATGCAGTCAGCGTGCCTTGCGTAAAAGAAGCTTCAAATCAAACTTGATGAAATCGTAAAAAGTCCCCGAAACCTTCGTCGGGCTTTATTCAGTTTTTATAAGTATCAGGAAACACTGGATTCCCGCTTTCGCGGGAATGACGAAAAAGAGAAATTCGGCCTTTTTTCGAAACCATCAAACTTGACGGTTGCGCTAAAATTCTCATATGAGCACCGCTGCTGACCGCGAGGCGATCAGTTTGATCAAATGTGAAACTTCCCAATCCGTCATCCCGGCCGCAGCGAAGCGGAGAGCCGGGATCCAGAAGGTTTTTGAATTTCCTGGATTCCCCCGGATCGGGGTCGGGAGCAGGCTTATCTTCGCTCCGCTCGTCCGGAATGACGAGATGGTAACGTCGAAGTTTCACATAAGCGCCGCCGCTGACCGCGAGGAGGTCAGTTTGATCAACCGTGAAACTTTTGTCGGAGTCTCTGCCTATGTAGGGAACGGCCTCCGTGCCGTTCCGTTCGCAGCCCATAGGGCCGCGTATCTTGCCGGTGCAAGTCCGGCTGCGGTAATTGGTTGTTTGCCGCCTAGTTATAATCGACGTCTGAGCGGGGTGACCCGTCAGGCGGAAGCTCGGTTGTAAACGTCCTTGCCGGTGAAGGGCTAGCAAGACTGTGGGCCGTAGCATAAAGCGAACTTTGCAGCCTCGTCACACGACCACATGAGAACCGGCGTGTGTGGAGGTGCGGTTGCCGAGCCACTACGGAACTGGCGAAGGCTATTACTGTCGGGGAAGAAACAGCCGAATGCACTTGACAGGACCGCCGGGGCACGGAAGATGGCACGCAGTCAGAGATGCGCGGAGCAAATTGGGGAATCTGTCTGTACCAGCCCATACGAGGCCGTAGGGCAAAGACCCGACGGACGAAGAAAATAAGGCGTCGGGAGGGGCAGACAGCCTCGGATGAGGCCATATTAAGTGATGACCCGGCGCGACAACATAACGCCCGGCGAGCCAAGGGCCTCTGGACTGGAAGCGCTGAGGGAATAGCAGGCTCCGCAATACATGCCGTCAGGCCATAGGAGCAAGGTTTCTCAGCTGTAGCTGCGTATAAGTTGTCGTGGTCATGGTGCATGTGGGTCTCGCACTTAACCCATGAGCGCGTCAATGAAGGTCGCAGTTGAATTCCAGTTTGAAGCCGTACTGGGGAAAACCCGACGTACGGAATTTTAGAGAGGGAGCAGGAAACGTGAGCCATGGTGGAATTAGGAACCCACTGCATTTATCGAAAGATTGCATGATTCGGTAACTCTCCGCCTACAGCTGCGCGCGCCTGCTCTCTACTCGGCGAGGCACGACACGGAGGTCGTGCCTTACAAAAACCCCGGCTTCGACCGAAGTTTCACATGAGCGTTTGCCTGGATCGTTCATTTCAAATAACGGTAGGTCCTCAATGTATAGGTGCTTCCATTGGCATCGTCGACCACAGTGAGATCGATTCTGCGCAGCATCTTTGTCAATTCGTCAAATTCGGCGGATTCGGTTTCAGAGACGGCGGCTTCCCAACGGTAGCGATCAAACGGGTCGTCGAAGCTGCCGGAATCCGATCGGACTTGATCGATTCCTTCGGTTTCGATCTCTGCGATTTTTCCCTGGGCCAGCAGGGGTGCAATGGAATAAAATCGGGAATCTGCCCCCATGGAAAGCGTCTGCAGGTGAAGCCGAAACAGGGCCGTTAAAACGATGGCAAGAATGGCGACCGCCGCAAGAATTTCAAGAAGGGTAAAGCCATGATCACCGGAAGGAGACATGTTCCTTTTCGATTCGAACCTCGGCGAAAAAAGGTTCAATTAGAAGCGTGGTTTGCGTCCCGTCTTCCTGCTGCAGATGAATCCGCGCCCGATCGGAGTATCCTTTGGGATAGAAGTACAGGTTCACCTCTCCAAACAGGAATTTTTCGTCCTGTGAAAACGCCACCTCTTTGAGATAAAGGTCATCTGACAGGTCGGTTCCCTTCCTTTGGGCCTCCAGCGAGGCTTCCTCATCCATCGCTTCGTTTGTGATCCAGAAATGATGGGAATCCAGGTTGAGGTGAAGTGCATAAGTCTTTTGCTCTTCGACCGCTTTTTGTTTCAACCCCTCGATGGTCTGTTTTAACAGAATCGTCGACCTTCGGGAAGTATTGGCAAAGATTCCGCCCTGAAACCGGGGAATGGCAAAAAAGAGCATCAGGCTGATCAGAGAAATCACCAGCAGCAGCTCGATCAGGGTGAAGCCGGCATCTTTTCTTTTGCGGCGCTTAATATGGCTGTTATGTGTTTTCGATGATTCCAGATTCAAAATTCAAGGTTCAACGTTCGGAGGTTCAAAGGTTCAGGGGTTCAGGGTTCAAGGGTTCAGGGGTTCGGGGTTTCAGGTTCAGGGTTTCAGGTTCAGGGTTCAGAGGTTCGGGGTTCAAGGGTTCGGGGTTCCAGGTTCAGAGGTTCAGGGGTTCAGAGGTTCAGGGTTCCAGGTTGATGCTTTCATAAAAAGTCCGAATTTTCCTTTTTCCGTCATTCCGGCGAAAGCCGGAATCCAGTAATTTCAACAACTTCTGGATGCCGGATCAAAAAAGCCTGCCCCGGACTCCGATCCGGGGGCATCCAGAAGTTATTGAATCCGCTTTCAGCCCATGTGCGCCGCTTGCTGGGTTTTGAAAGATCGCGGAGCGATGTTTCTCATAAAACCGCGCCAGCGGTTTTATCTTATCCATGCGCGACAGCGCAGGGATTATTCGATCTCCCAGCTATTGATGTCCTTGTTTTTGTCTTCCCCGCCCTGAACGCCGTCCGCGCCGTAGGAGATGATATCGTAGTCGTGATGAACTCCCGGGCTCAGATAGACAAATTCATTTCCCCAAGGATCTTTCGGTACTTTGCCTTTCTCGAGATACCCCCCTTTGCGAAAGTTCCTGGGGCTCGGTTCTGTATCCGGGGGTTCCACCAATGCCGTAAGCCCCTGTTCAGTGGTCGGATACATGCCGTTGTCGAGTTTGTATAGCTTCAGGGCGGTTTCCAGGCTTTCGATCTGAATGGCGGCTTTGAGCCGTTTGGCTTCTTCCGGGCGGCCCATGATCCTGGGAACGATCAGCCCGGCAAGAATCCCAAGGATCACGATGACGACCATGATTTCAATCAGCGTAAAACCCTCTGACATGGACAATGGTGTTCGTCTGGATGTAAAGCGCATGGCGACTCCATATTGGTTTGCAAAACGTCACGATATCAGAATTTTATCAAATTCTTTTTTGAATGTACCGATTTTTTTTATAAAAACTTATTTTCCCGCAATGCGAAGCCATTGCGGGAAAATAAGTTTTATTGGACCAACTGGTTCATTTCGAAAATCGGCAGACAGATCGATATGACGATGAAGCCGACAATCACCGCCATGATTAGAATCATGACCGGTTCCAGCAGCGAGGTGAGCCGCATCACGGTGGATTCGACTTCTCCTTCGTACACATCGGCGATTCGATCCAGCATCGATTCCAGCTCTCCGCTCTGTTCCCCGACCTGAATCATTTGAACCGACAGATAGGGAAATATTTCCTGGGCGTCCAGGGCAGGTGCCAATCCCTGCCCTTTTTCCACTTCGTTTGTTGCGCGTTCAACGGCATCGGAAAGCAACACGTTTCCGGTAACGCTGCGGACGATTTCCAGGGCGGGCATCATGGAAACACCATTGGCAAGAAGAGAACCCAGGGTCCTTGAAAAACGGGCCACCGCCATCTTGCGGACCAGGGAGCCGATTCCCGGGGTATACAACTTGACCTTATCCCACAAACGAAGCCCGCGATCGGTTTTTTTAAACGTCCGGAGCCCGGCGAACCCTGCGATGAGAATCAAGGCAAAGACCCACCAGTAACGCTGCAGCAATTCGCTGAGCGCGATCAGAAGCCGGGTCGGCGCCGGCAGCACCTGGTTCATGTCCTCGAAAATCGAGGTGATGTTCGGAACGATAAATGTCATCAGGATGAAAAGCACCGCGGCACCGACAAAGGTCATCAGAATCGGGTAGGCCAGTGCACCGCGCAGCCGGGAGGTGAGGGCCATCTGCTTTTCATTGATTTCCGCCAGCCGGGTCAGGATGATTTCCAGGGTCCCGGAGCTTTCACCGGCCCGGACCATGTTGATGTAAAGCGGTGAAAAGACGCTTGGATAGAGGGAAAGGGCGCCGGCAAAACTGTTTCCCTCTACCAGGGCATCTTTGATGCGTGCCAGCACTTTCTTGAACGCGGCGGATTTGGTCTGGGGGATCATGGTGTCCATGGCCGTGACCAGGGGAAATCCGGCATTGATCAAGATGGCAAGTTGGCGGGTCATGACCATGACCTCCACCGGCCGAACCCGGGAAAATAGTTGAGGCCTGTGGGAGGGCTTGGCCGATTTTTGCGAACCCGCATCTTCCACCTCCTTGAGCGAGGTTGGGAAAATGCGCGTGGAACGGAGCTTCTGGCGCGCGGAAAGGGCGCTTTCGGCATCGACAATGCCCGACACGGTCTTTCCGCTGGTGTTCAGCGCTGTATACTCAAATACCGGCATAAATTCGCTTCGCGTATTTATAAAAGGCGGCTGCGCCGCCGGGTGATTTCAAAAGAGAATAAGGCTTCGACAGAGGCGTCGGTTTTTGACCCTTTAAGCCGCTTCTCCATTGCAATGGAACGACTGAAAACCGCCCATCAACTCTTCTTGTTCGGTTTCAGCGCCGTTTCCATAGGACGGTTGTTTCCCCTCACCAAATTTGTTTTTTTACGAAGCGGAATCGGGGGGGATCCGTGAAACGGATCCCCCCCGATTCCGCTTCAGGGCGGCGGCGAAAAAGCCGTCCGTTCCATGCCGGTGCGGGTAGGTTCGGAAAAACCCGCGATCGTCGAAAAAATCACTCGGCAGGTAGTTGGGGCCGTCTGGTCTTTTAAGGACAACAAACATCGGATGATCTTTCAAGAAGGCATCGATCACGGCCTCATTTTCCTCCGGTTCCGTGCTGCACACGGAATATACCAGAATGCCGTGGGGGCTGACAAGGTCGGCCGCCCGGTTCAGGAGAAACTGCTGCTGCTTTGCGAATTTGGCAATATTTGCGATGTCGGTTCTCCACTTGGCGTCCGGGTTTCGGCGCACGACGCCAAGGCCGCTGCAGGGGGCATCGAGCAAAATTCGGTCAAAACGCTTTTTCTGTCCAGGAAGCGGCGCTTGAAGATCCTGAACCATCGGCCGGACGATGGTGACGCCGAGCCGCTGCATCTCCTTTTCGAGCCGGGCCACTTTACCGGGATTTTTGTCCACCGCAAAAAGCGTGCCCCGATTTTCCATCAGTTGGGCGATATGCCCGGTTTTTACCCCGAGGCCGGCACAGGCATCCAGAACCGTCTGGCCGGGTTTTGCATCCAGCAGCAGGGAGACCAGTTGGGCGGCCTCGTCCTGCACCTGGAAGCCTCCTTCTTCAAACAGCGGCAGCTCGTGGACAGACATAGACGGGTTCCGCAGGCAGATACCTTCTTTGGAGTACGGCGTTTCACGGAGGTCTTCTCCGACGCTGTGCAGGGCTGAAAGCAGATGGGGACGGGTGGTTTTGAGGGTATTGGTCCGGATCGTAATCGGGGGGATCTCATTGATGACCCGGCACAGGCGTTCGGCCTCTTCAAAGCCAAAGCGGGAAATCCAGCGACCGACCATCCATGACGGAAACGACCAGCGAACCGCTAGATAGCGGTCCGGAAAGCGTCTTGAATCCGGTAGGGGAACCTTTGCCCAGTTCTTTGCGGCGTTTCGCAATAGCGCGTTGACAAAACCGGCGAGCCAGGCCGGTGCCTGGGTCTTGGCCAGCGAAACAGAGGTGTTGACGGCCGCTGACACCGGAATCCGATCGAGAAAAACCACCTGGAAAAGGCCCAGACGCAGGACGTTCATCACGATGGGATCGATTTTTTTCAAAGGGGTTTTAGAAAAGTGTCCGATGATCCAGTCGAGCCGACCCCGCCAGCGCAGCACACCAAACACAAGGCTGTGAAACAGCGACCGGTCCCTGGAGTCGGAAAACGGTGTGCCGGCCATCACTTCTTCCATGATCGGGTCGAGGAGTTCGCCGGACCGTTCCAGGCGGTCGAGGACATCGAGGGCCAATTTGCGGGGGTTTTGTTTCATCAGGATACAGGAGCCGAAGTCAGGAGACAGGCCGGTCGCTGGCCGGACGGATTCAATATTCAAAATTGGTTCGTTCGTAAAAAGTCCGAATTTTCCATTTTCCGTCATTCCCGCGAAAGCGGGAATCCAGTGACTTCAAGAACTTCTGGATGCCGGATCAAAGCCTGCCCTGGACTCGATCCAGGGTCCGGCATGACGCTTCGGGCACTTTTTACGTTTTCATCAAGATTAGCCCGAGGTAAATTTAAACGTATCATATGAATGGATACGGCCAGTTTGATCAAACTGACCGACTATTGCCAAGAGATTCGTTTACAATTCCTACCAGTAAATTTTGAATCTGGAATCTGGAATTTTGAATCCCGCTTTTTCGCTCACCCCAGTACAGTACCTGCAGTTACCGTTTTTCCCCTCAGAAAATCAGCGATGTCAAGCCGCTTTCCGGATTCGCCCTGGACCTCTAAAATGGACACGGCTCTGCTTCCGGCAGCGACTCGCAGCTCGTCGGGAAACCCCTGGATGACCGTTCCCGGTGCCTGTTCCTCGGTCCGCCGGGCCGGAGCAAGGCGAAAGATCCGAAGCCGCTTGCCGTCAAGCGTCGTAAAGGCGCCGGGCCATGGATCCATGCCCCGGACAAATGCCTCCAGTTCTTCCGGAGACTTTTGCCAGTCGATGCGGCCGTCTTCTTTTTTGAGCATCGGGGCATAGGAGGCGATTTCCGGGTCTTGGGCGACGGGAGAGATGGTCCCGGACGCCAGCCCCCGCAGGGTCTGCACGATCAGGTCGGCGCCCATGGCCGCAAGCCGGTCGTGCAGGCTTCCGGCGGTGTCGTTTTCTTCTATTTTCGTTCGTGCAGCCAGAAGGATGTCGCCGGTATCGAGCCCCTCGTCCATGAGCATCGTGGTGACGCCGGTTTCCGTTTCCCGGTTGACTATGGCCCATTGTATTGGAGCGGCTCCCCGATACTTCGGCAGCAGCGAGGCATGGACATTGACGGCCCCGCAGCGGGGGATGGCCAGGATGGATTTGGGCAGAATCTGGCCGAAGGCGATCACCACGATATATGCCGGCGCTGCCGCGCTGATGCGCTCTACCGCTTCGGCATTTTTCAGCGAAGCCGGCTGGAACACCGAAAGCCCGAGGTCTTCGGCCGCTTTCTTGATCGGGGAGGGAACCGTTTTCCGGCCGCGTCCCTTGGGCCGGTCCGGCTGGGTGAGCACCAGGGAGATGGGATATCCGGCCCCGTGCAGGGCTTTCAGGGCCGGCACGCCGAAATCCGGGGTTCCCATGAAAACGATGGGTTTGTCCACCTTTGTCATGGGTCACAAGGCAGAGGAGACATGCGGGTAGTCGAGGATCTTTTGATTGTCAGGAGTTTTTGAGCGGCGCTCGAAATTGCCGAGGGGTCCGAAACAGCCCAGATGACGCAGCAGCTTCATCGCAGAAGCATGTCCCAGCTCTTTTCGGGGATCAGCGGCTCGGTCAGATCGACGTTCACTTGAACCGTGCCCAGGCCGCATCCGAGCTTCGTGCGATTGCCGGCATGCCCGATCCCATGCGGAACCAGCAGGGCGATGGGAACGTTCCGCTTTCGAGTCTCGATGGTCTCCCCCTGCTCGACAATGCTGATGAATTTGCTCAGGTTGTTTTTCAATTCGCCGATGTTTGCCTGTTTCATGGTCAAAAATTAGGCCAAGTATTTGGACAAGTCAAGGGGTGTTTATGAAATTTGATTATTCTCCGCTGCAAGCAGCGGAGAATAATCAAATTTAGATTAAAATTCTTTCAAGAGCAAAAGTACGGTGTTTCAGACCGTCATGGATGAAATAAAAATGCGCAAGCATTTTTATTTCTGGTTCAACTGCTTTTTGATGCGCCTTTTATACAGTTCCCTTTTCAGTGAGCTGATCCGGTCGATGAACAGGGTGCCGTTCAGATGGTCGATCTCGTGCTGGAGGACCACCGCCAGGAACCCCTCGGCCTCGAGCCTCAACGGCTTTCCTTCGCGATTGTAGGCATCCACCAGAACCCTTTCGGATCGCTTCACGTCGGCCCGGAAATCCGGAACGCTCAGGCAGCCCTCGTTTTCCGAGAGGAAAGTTCCTTCCTGCTCGACAATCCGGGGGTTGATCAATACCTCCAGTTTTCTCTCCTGAGCGTCCTGGGGGACGACGTCGAAGATCAGCAGGCTTTTGTCCACACCCACCTGAATGGCGGCCAGACCCACCCCCGGCGCTGCGTACATGGTCTCGGACATGTCCTCGATCAGCTGCTGGAGCTCGCCGTCGATGTTTTCCACATCCTTGGTCG